>DASQFK010000186.1:0-5587 GCA_035633175.1 Methylotenera sp. | reverse complement strand
AAGCACATCGTCAATCAGTTGAAATGCTGTGCCTATATGCATGCCGTATTTGCTGAGCGCCTCTTCATCCTCTGGTGAGGCGTTGCTAATAATCGCACCCAAGCGCGTGGCCGCTTCAAACAGTTTAGCGGTCTTATAATGAATCACCTGTAAGTAAGCTTCATCGGTAATATCTGCATTATGTACATTGAGTAGCTGTAATACCTCGCCTTCAGCAATCACATTGGTTGCGTTACTTAACACCTCCATCACGCGCATGTTTTGCACTGCCACCATCATTTGAAAGGTGCGGGAGTAAACGAAGTCGCCGACCAGTACGCTTGCCGCGTTGCCAAAGAGTGCGTTGGCTGTGCTTTTTCCGCGGCGTTTAGAGGATTCATCTACCACGTCATCGTGGAGCAAAGTGGAGGTGTGGATCAGTTCAACGATGGCAGCAAGTTGGTGGTGATGTGGTTTGACTTCCCCAAATAGTCCGCCGGAAAGTAGAACCAATATTGGTCGTAAGCGCTTACCGCCGCTGTTGATAATATAATGTGCGACTTGATTCACTAAAGTGACATCGGAGTGTAATGACTGTTGAATGACCGTATTGACAGCTTGAATGTCGTCAGCGATGCAAGATTGAATAGCGCTTAATTGAATGGTGCTTTGCGTCACAATAATAAACCTATAAAAGTAGCGCTTATTTTATCACAGCCGACTTTCGCCGATTGCATCCGCTTGAACTCTTAGCCCATAAATGGTGCGATAATGGTGCATAAAACACAGCGCCATGATTTTTTGATTTTGCTTGCGATTATGGTTTGCTTTGCATGATAATTTGCGTATAATGCGCGATTCTTCTGAAGTATGAGTTAAAGGCATAATCATGTATGCAGTAATCAAAACTGGTGGTAAGCAATATCGCGTAATTGCAGGCGAGAGATTAAAAGTTGAGAAGCTTGAGGTTGAAGTTGGCGGTACTGTTACGCTAGATCAAATCTTAATGGTTTCAGATGGCGACAAAACCACCATCGGTTCACCTATCATTAAAGGCGCTACTGTTAAAGCAACTGTGCTTTCACATGGCCGCGGTGACAAGGTAATGATTTTCAAATTCCGTCGTCGTAAACATTATCGTAAAACACAAGGCCATCGCCAAAGTTTTACTGAAATTAAAATTGAAGCAATCGCTGCTAAATAATTTATAAGTTGATTATCTGGTAGCTTAAGATTAAGGATTAGAGAAAAATGGCACATAAAAAAGCAGGCGGTAGTTCACGTAACGGTCGCGATTCACACGCACAACGATTAGGCGTTAAAGCTTTCGGTGAGCAAGTGGTTTCAGCAGGCAGCATCATCGTGCGTCAGCGCGGTACAAAAATGCATGCTGGTGAAAACGTAGGCATGGGTAAAGATCACACGTTATATGCTAAAGCTGATGGTAAAGTGGCTTTTGCAATTAAAGGCGCGTTAAAACGCCACACTGTAAGCATTATTGTTACAGCGTAAGTTAAATTGATTTTATTAAAGCCTCATCGTTTGATGGGGCTTTTTTTATTTGGTAAACTGCAGGATACTTCTAAAAAGTCAAGCTTCGTCGCTATGCGGCGTTGCTCGCAAAAAACTACTCCTTACATGTAATGCATATGCCGCGTCCTAGTTTTTTACTCGCGCCTTGCCTAGCTTAGAACCTAGAATTTTTAAAAGTACCCTTACACACATGAAATTTATAGACGAAGCAACGATTAAAATATTCGCAGGCGACGGTGGTAACGGCGTTGCTACGTTTCGTCGTGAAAAATATGAACCTATGGGCGGCCCTAGCGGCGGAGACGGCGGCCGTGGCGGTTCTATCATTATTGAAGCCGATCGCAACATCAACACGTTAGTGGATTATCGCTACACGCGCGTTTTTCGTGCACAGCGTGGTGAAAATGGCCGCAGTGCTGAGTGTTATGGTGCCAAAGGTGATGATATGCTGTTGCGTGTGCCCGTCGGCACGGTGATTTCAGATAAAGCCACTGAGCAGATGCTGGTAGATTTGAGCGAGCATGGTCAGCGGGCACAGATGGCGTCTGGCGGCAAGGGTGGCCTAGGTAATGTGCATTTCAAGTCAAGCTTGAATCGCGCCCCGCGTCAATGCACCAAAGGCGATCCTGGTGAGGAAATAGAGCTTTATTTAGAGCTTAAAGTATTAGCTGATGTTGGTTTGTTAGGTATGCCGAATGCTGGTAAATCGACATTCATTCGTTCAGTCTCTGCTGCAAAGCCAAAAGTGGCAGATTATCCATTTACGACATTACATCCTAATTTAGGGGTGGTGCGCGTGGATACTGAGCGTAGTTTCGTTATCGCTGATATCCCCGGAATCATTGAAGGCGCAGCTGAAGGTGCAGGGCTGGGTCACCAGTTTTTACGCCACTTACAGCGTACGTCATTGCTCTTACATATAGTGGATATCGCGCCATTTGATGAAGCGGTTGACCCTGTGCATGAAGCAACAGCGATTGTTGAAGAGCTGAGAAAATACGATGAAGCGCTTTATGATAAACCGCGCTGGTTAGTATTGAACAAAATAGACATGTTGCCCGAATCAGAAAAAGTCGTAAAACAATTTGTTAAAGACTATGGCTGGAAAGGTCGCGTATTCTCAATTTCCGCAATTAGCGGCTTGGGCTGTAAAGAGCTTACTTATGCCATCATGCAGCATATAGAAGAAAACAAACATTTGGTTGATGATGTTTTGGCAGCTAAAGAATTGAATGATGCCGGCTTAATTAATGAAAGTGCTGCAACTAAAACGGTGACACAAAAAGACGCATAAAATGCAATCACCCAAAACTGAAACAATGGTGCATAAATCGCTGCTGCTCAATGCTAAAGTCATTGTAGTTAAGGTTGGTTCTAGTCTAGTCACGAACAATGGCAATGGCCTAGACCAGGCCGCCATTGCGCAGTGGGCATCGCAAATTGCTGCGTTGGTGAAACAAGGCAAGCATATTGTACTGGTATCGAGTGGTGCCGTTGCCGAAGGTATGCAGCGCTTAGGTTGGAAGAAACGTCCAATCGCAGTGAATGAGTTGCAAGCCGCTGCCGCCGTTGGGCAAATGGGTCTGGTGCAAATGTATGAGCGCTGCTTTAGCGAGCATCAGTTGCATACAGCACAAGTGCTACTGACGCATGATGATTTGGCCGATAGAAAGCGTTATCTCAATGCACGCAGTACCTTGCGTACATTGCTAGATTTGAACGTGATTCCAATCATTAATGAAAATGATACGGTAGTGACCGATGAAATTCGTTTTGGTGATAATGATACCTTGGGCTCATTGGTCGCTAATCTGATAGAAGCAGATACCCTGGTGATTTTAACGGATCAGCAAGGCCTTTATTCTGCCGATCCACGTAAAGACAAAACTGCAAAATTCATTCAACACGCAATCGCAGGTGATGCAGCGCTAGAGCAGATGGCAGGCGGTGCAGGTAGCAGTGTCGGCACTGGTGGCATGTTAACCAAAATATTGGCAGCTAAACGTGCTGCACGTAGTGGCGCTAATACTGTGATTGCCTCAGGTCGTGAAAAAGATGTGTTAGTGCGCTTGAGTGCAGGCGAAGTCATCGGTACGCATCTGCAAACGACAGAAATGAAAACTACCGCACGCAAGCAATGGCTGGCAGATCATTTGCAGTTGCGGGGCAGGTTAACGCTAGATGCGGGCGCGGTAAAAGTGATTAAACAAGATGGAAAAAGCTTATTGCCAATTGGCGTGACGGCGGTAGATGGTAATTTTGAGCGCGGGGAAGTGGTTGCTTGCTGTGATAGCAACGGTGTGGAAGTTGCACGTGGCTTAGTCAATTATTCAGCGAATGAAGCACTTCGGATCATGCGTAAATCCAGTAAAGAGATTGAAAAAGTGTTGGGCTATGTAGAAGAATCAGAGTTGATACATAGAGATAACCTGGTTTTGCTTTAACTTTTCGCCAAGTTTGATTTAAAAGAATAATAGAAGGAATGTCGATGGAAAAACAACCTTTAGTCGCCATCATTATGGGATCCGATAGTGATTGGCCAATTATGAAAGCTGCCGCACAAATGCTGGCGGATTTCGATATCCCTTACACGGCTGACGTTGTTTCGGCGCATCGTACGCCTGACTTGATGTTCAGCTTTGCTGAAACCGCCGCTAAAAAAGGCTACCAAGTGATTATTGCGGGCGCAGGTGGTGCTGCACATTTGCCAGGTATGGTGGCGGCTAAAACTACTTTACCTGTATTAGGTGTGCCTGTGCCTTCTAAGCATTTGCAAGGTCAGGACTCATTGTTGTCTATCGTGCAAATGCCAAAGGGTATTCCAGTAGCGACTTTTGCGATTGGCGAGGCTGGCGCTGCAAATGCTGGTTTGTTTGCGGCTTCTATACTTGCTAACCATGATGCAACATTAGCAAAGAAACTATCCGAGTTTCGTGCAAAACAAGCGGACAAAGTGCAACTGATGGTACTTACTGAAAAACCATAGGCATTAAAATAAAATAGTCAAAAAAATAATAGTCACAGTAATCTAATTAACAATACGTATTGAATATATGAGTCATGAAAATCTAAACAACTCCCTAGTGATTTTACCGCCGGCTATGTTAGGCATGCTTGGTGGCGGTCAACTTGGACGCTTCTTTGTGATTGCAGCGCATGAAATGGGCTATCGCGTTACCGTGCTAGATCCCGATGTTGATAGCCCCGCAGGTAAAATTGCCGATGTACACATTCATGCGGCCTTTGATAACAAAGTCGCATTGGCTGAATTAGCCAATACTTGTGCCGCGATTACTACGGAGTTTGAGAATGTGCCTGCAGATTCGCTGTCATTTTTAGCGCAGAGTACACCGGTGCGGCCTAGTGCCTACAGCGTGGCAATTGCGCAGCATAGGGTAAGTGAAAAAAACTTCCTCAAACATGCAGGCTTGCCGGTTGCACCTTATGCAGTCATCAATGAAGTCGAGGATTTGCCTAATGACGACAGTGATATTTACCCTGCAATTTTAAAAGTAGCGCGGTTTGGTTACGATGGTAAGGGCCAAGCAAGAGTTAAAAATCAGCACGAAGCGCAAGTCGCATTTAAACAATTTGAGCGTGAAGAGTGTGTGCTGGAGAAAATGCTTAAGCTTGATTATGAGGTTTCAGTAGTATTAGCGCGGGATGTGAATGGGAATGTTGCTACATTTCCAACTTCTGAAAATAGTCATCTCAATGGCATACTGGATGTTTCCATCGTACCTGCACGAGGCAGTGATGCAATTAATCATCAAGCGCAAAAGTTGGCGATTATGGTCGCTGAAAAGCTCGATTACATGGGCGTGATCGGGGTTGAGTTTTTTGTGAGTAATGGCGAATTGTTAGTCAATGAAATGGCGCCACGACCACATAACTCGGGTCATTATACTATTGATGCGTGCATCACTAATCAGTTTGAGCAACAAGTACGTGTAATGACCGGCTTGCCGCTAGGCAGTAGCCGACAACACAGCCCAGCGGTGATGGTAAATATACTGGGTGATATTTGGCCGGATGATGCTAACAAGACAAGTGAGCCAGCTTGGCAAAATGCGTT
>DASQFK010000185.1:0-10005 GCA_035633175.1 Methylotenera sp. | reverse complement strand
TGGTGTTTCTAATACAAAATCTGCCGCATCTTTAGTAGTGATATGCTCGAATACTATTTTCAATGCCGGAAAGTTTTTAAGTAATGGAATCATATTGCGTTCAATAAATACACGCTCGCGATCAAACACATCCACATCGTTATCAGTCACTTCCGCGTGCGCCAACAAAGGCATACCTAGCTTTTCCATCGCCTCCAGCGCTTTGACACAATGCCCTAAATTCGTAACGCCAGAATCTGAATTAGTGGTGGCTCCTGCTGGGTATAGCTTAACGCCATGTATGATGCCGCTCTCTTTAGCGCGAAGAATCTCATCGGCTGATGTGTTATCAGTCAAATATAAGGTCATCAGCGGCTCAAAATTCGAGCCTTTTGGTAAAGTCTCCAGAATACGTTGCCGATATGCAATCGCTAGCTCCGTTGTTGTGACTGGCGGGCGCAAATTGGGCATCACAATCGCACGAGAAAATTGCCGTGCGGTATCTGGCAACACGGCTTTGAGGGCCGCACCATCTCTCAGATGTAAATGCCAGTCATCTGGACGGGTAATAGTTAAAGTATGTTGATTTATCATTGTGTAGGTCTACTAATTAATTGCCATGTTTATGCACTATTCTTTAAACTTAGTGCAAATTCGTAAAGGTCGTTTTTCTTTTCGTTGGTTATTTCAGCCGCCAGCTTTACCGCTTGTTTTAATGGTAAATCCCCCAACAACAATTTTAATACGCGGACGGTTTCTTCTGAAATTTCTTCTGCATCTTTTATTACTGCCGCCTCAACTAATAATACAAACTCACCACGCTGTTGATTACTATCGGCTTCTAACCATGCGGCCGCAGCGTTTAAATCGCAGCTATAAATCGTTTCAAACGTTTTGGTAATTTCTCGTGCAAAGGTAATACGTCGCTCTGCTCCCAATACATTCGCCATATCAATAACGCTTTCTATAATACGATGTGGCGCTTCATAAAATACCAGCGTCACAGTTTGCGTTTTTAAGGTTTCAAGTGCTTTGCGCCGCGCCGCGCCACTTGCTGGCAAGAAACCATGGAATAGAAAGCCATTTTGAACAATGCCAGAAACCGACAAAGCAGCAATCACGGCACTCACCCCAGGAATAGGCACAACTTTAACACCCGCTTTACGCACTAAATCGACTACTACGGCACCCGGGTCGCTAATGCCTGGTGTCCCTGCATCCGTAACCAAGGCTATATTTTCACCTGCTTTTAGTTGCACTAATAACTTCTCAGCAGACTGATGTTCATTATGCTCATGCACGGCAATGAGCTTTTTGCTTATGCCAAAATGCGACAATAAACCTGACGTATGACGCGTATCTTCAGCAGCAATTGCATCTACAGCTTTCAAAGTCTCAATTGCGCGCAAGGTAATGTCGCCTAAATTGCCGATTGGCGTTGCCACCACATATAATGTGCCATAACTACTCATGGTTTGGTTTAACCTTACTTGCGCTATTAATACTTAAATTTTTCATGCATGAATTTTACAGCCTAGCGGCTTTGACTCCTATAAAAAATTTCGCCTATGAAAATCAATCTGAATAACGCTGGCTTAACAGCCGAAAAACTAGCTGCAACTTTTTTAATGAATCATGGACTTAAAATGGTGGCGCAAAATTATCACTGCCGCTTTGGAGAGATTGATTTAATTATGACGGATGCTAAAACCCTTGTTTTTATTGAGGTGCGACTAAGATCAAACAGCCAGTTTGGTAGCGCCGCCGCGAGCATTACGCCGCAAAAACAACATAAACTGATATTAACTGCGCAGCACTATTTACAGCAACATGGCGACAGCTTATGCCGCTTTGATGCGATTTTAATGAGCAAAGTAGACTTGCTACACATAGAATGGGTACGTAATGCTTTTGACGCATAATGCGCGTATGATTTGCAGAAATTACGCTTTTCTTTTCATTTAACAACCATTAATTCAATGCAACGCTTAATATCCATCAACATTAAGAGTTATCAAAAAACGAAATCAACGCTTAGGAGTTACCAATGAATTTAACAAACAAAAGTCTCATCACTCTTGCCTTATCTACCTTACTCGCCACCCAAATAACCGCTTGCCTTCCTATTATCGCAGGCGGTGCAGCGGCAGGCGGCGCAATAGCGGCAGATAGGCGCACTGCTGGCATTTTTGTAGAAGACGAAAATATCGAGCTAAAAGCTTTTAAGAAAATGGAAACTAATCTAGGTGAAAATGCGCATGTCAATGTGACTAGCTTTAACCGCATCGTATTGCTTACAGGAGAAGTGCCTGACGACGCCGCTAAAGCGAAAGCAGAAAGCTTAGTTAGAGAAATCAACAATATCACCTCAGTTACCAATGAAATTACTGTGGGACCAAAATCATCAATCGGCTCACGCAGCAACGACAGTTTTATTACTTCAAAGGTAAAAGGTCAGTTTTTAACGGAAAATAAATTCCCGGCGAACTATGTAAAAGTAGTGACGGAAAATGGCGTGGTATATTTAATGGGTATTGTGACAACAAGCGAGGCGGATGATGCCGTAGAGATTGCCCGTAACACTCAAGGCGTAACTAGCGTGGTTAAAGTATTTGACTATGTAGACGCCTCAGCAATCCGTAAATAATAAATATATACGAACCATATTTACTCAGTATTGAGTGCATTAGCATTATGTACAAATATGGTTTGTTATAATTTACTCTAAATAATGTAATGCATGGTAAAAAATAAATGACGACAGAACACTCCAACGCTAAAACTAGCCATCAGACGCAAGTTAATGAGATTATTATTGAAGGCAATACCCGAGCAGGTAAGCCTTTTCGCCCGAGCGACTGGGTTGATCGTATGTGCAGCACCTATGCCACTTTTGGCGAGAATCGAAAGCTCAAGTATTCGCCCTATTTAAAACCTAGAGTGGTTAATGGCGTGCGTTGCTTAGCTGTGGATTTAAAACTTAAAACAGTAAACCCAGATGGTTATGCGCAGCTAATGCATTTTGCGGATGAAAATCAATTGAACGTGCTAGATAGTGCCGGTAACAGCATAGAAGTACCGCATTAAATCTGCATTTATAAAACTAACGCCTATATCAGCGTTAGTTTTTATCTGCACCAATGAGTTTTTCTATGAATTGCTTAGTAATTAAACCACGCTTAATTTTTACTAACTCGCCTTTAGGATTGTAAATAAAGGTGGTGGGTAACACGTCGGCTGAACCTATCTGCGCTGTGACCGCATCGTCACCCAGCACTATAGGGTAAGACATCAGCATATCATCAACGTACTCCGCTACTTCTTTCGTGCTTGAATAATCAAACACCACACCGATTACCATTAAATCTTTTTTCTTACGGTGATCGTACAGATTCACCAAATCTGGCACTTCTTCCAAACAAGGGGGACACCACGTGGCCCAATAATTAACCAGCACCCATTTACCTTTGTAATTGGATAACTGATGTTTAACACCTGTAGTATCTTTTAATTGAAACTTAGCACTGGTAACAGTCTCAGTAAAACCAGATTGACTCACGATTGTGAGTGATATTCCGAGTAAGCAATTGAATAATATGTGTCTTATAAACATGTTGAATAGTGGATTAAAAAATTAAATATAAATTTAAATAAGGTAATTTAAGTAGTCACAATTAAATTAATCAAGCTTTTTGACTAACAAGTAGTCGCATTGCAAAACCAGTAATTAGCTAGTGTTAATCTGAGCATTATCATACAATTGTGTAACATTTAGACCACAGCTAAAGAATAATAATGGCTTTAAACCTCAACATTCCTACCCTGAAAGATAAACCACTTATTGTTGCGGATACACGTCCGCAAAAAATTGCTTTATCCCTATTAAATTTAGATAAACAAAATCCACTCGAAACTGCAACATATTTGCAGACAGAACTTGAAATACTTAATCGCCAAAAAGTATCTGTAAATAATAGAATTCAAGCTTTAGATGCATACCGACCATTATTAATCAGCACGGCACAAGCACTTGCGGCAGACTATGACAATGCCACCTTACCATTGCATGACAAAGCCAAATTAGCCGCCTCTGCAGCTGAATCATTATGGCTTGAGCTAGGCTATGGTTATAAACTCGCCTTAGTAGATTTACAAAATCAATTCATTAAACTCGGTACTGACAAAAGCTCGGCCTATGTCATACAACGCGCAATTGATGCATTGGCAGAATATGCACTTGTTTGTTATCAAACTTACGTTACACCGCCTGATTTTGTTTGGAGCGACTTAAATCAGTTATATTTTTGCGCAGTTCAGCTTGGTATTCAGCATTTAAATATTCAAAACTCCAAGCCAGAAATCAGTGATAAGTTAAACAGCAATTCAGTAGTTTCAATCGAAAATACTTATAAACATGCTTTATTGATGTCGCTTGCGGATCCGCAACACTTGGCGCAAAAAGACGTTCGATTGATTGCTAATTTACTGGCATTTTATGTAGCGGATGCGAAACTAGGCGCTGTAGCTCCGTTAACATCATCTTCTGGTGCATTTATTATCAGCCTCAACTCGAACAAACCGCCTGTGCCCTATAGTAAACTCAAAGAGTTTCCAGATGCAGACAATGATATTTTGCTGCAAACCATGATGTTAGTGCGTAGCATCCATCAAAACCTGAATAACCTGAAAAATGGTCAACTGCCAAAAGATGGCAGCATCCCTGCCGATGCGAATCGCAGTGATTACATTGAGCTACTGACGTATTTGATTAAACATTGGGGCGTCATTCCAAAGCGCGTATTCAATCGCTCCCAGAAAAATGGCGAATTAGAGTTAGTGACTGGCATAGCAGCGATCCATCAACACTCCGATATTGAACATAGGGCAAGTAAATCCATGCCCTCCCGCTGGCAGATTCTCAATATCAGCGCTTCCGGCATATCAATTCGTCGGCATCCTACGGCTGATAAAAATATTAAAATTGGTAGCCTGCTGGGGTTTAAAACTAAAAATGAAGCTAACTGGTCATTAGGGTTAGTGAGATGGGCAAATTGTGGTTCTAAAGATAGATTGGATATTGGCGTACAACTTATTGCCCCACAAGCACAAAGTGCAACAGCACGTATTGATGGGCGTGATAGCGATGAAATGGTATTATTATTGCCAGAAATCGCAGCTGTTAAACAGGCAATGACGATTATTGCGCCTAAAGGTACATATCAACCTGCACAACAGTTAACATTAAAGTACAATAATATATCTCAACATGTCATGCTGACTAAACTCATCGAACGTTCACCTCAATTTGAACGCATGCAGTTCAGCATCATTAGCTAAATCCATGTTTAAACCTAAATCCATGTTTAATCTAGGTTAAGTTTTAAAGATTACTGAAAAATTTCATTTATCCTTAGCATTTGTCACTTCACTAAAGCATTTTTTTTCGTTACGATACATATTTATTTTTAAAGTACTATTCAATTAGAGGTTTCACATGAGCGAGCATATTACACACCTGAACGACGCTGGTTTTGAACAAGATGTTTTACAGTCACAATTACCAGTCTTGGTAGATTATTGGGCAGAATGGTGTGGCCCTTGCAAAATGATCGCGCCAATTTTAGATGAAATCTCTAAAGAGTACGCTGGCCGCCTTAAAGTTGCTAAACTTAATATTGATGACAATCAATTAACACCACCTAAATATGGCATTCGTGGTATTCCTACACTGATGTTGTTCAAGAATGGTAATGTAGAAGCCACTAAAGTGGGTGCGTTATCTAAATCACAATTAACTGCATTCATTGACAGCAACATCTAAACCCATTAATCTACACCAATCCGTATCAATGCTTGGTTTTAACTTAGTCAGCGTTAACATCACTGAGTTAATAAATTTAATATATTTAAGACCAAGCATTTTTCATCCCAGCAATTAAATATTAAGTCCCAAGTTTTTAACACACCCCAAACTATCTTGTTTTAGTGAGCCTTCATGCACTTATCAGACCTTAAGCACCTTCCTGTTACCGAACTGGTTGATATGGCGATTGCCAATGAAATCGACAATGCAAGCCGCATGCGCAAGCAGGATTTGATATTCGCGATATTAAAAAATAAAGCTAAAAAAGGCGATAGCATTTTTGGTGACGGTACGCTTGAAGTATTACAGGATGGTTTCGGATTTCTGCGTTCACCAGACACTTCTTATTTAGCAGGGCCTGATGATATCTATGTGTCGCCCTCGCAAATTCGCCGTTTTAATCTACATACTGGCGACAGCATTCAAGGTGAGATTCGCATTCCGAAAGATGGGGAACGTTATTTCGCGCTAGTGAAAGTAGACATGGTGAACGGCGATGCGCCGGAAAATACCAAACATAAAATATTATTTGAAAACTTAACGCCGCTATTCCCTACGATTCCGCTCACCTTAGAACGTGATATCAAAGGCGTAGAAAACATCACTAGCCGTGTAATAGATATGATTGCGCCGATTGGTCGCGGTCAACGTGGATTACTTGTCGCTAGTCCCAAAAGCGGTAAAACAGTGATGATGCAAAATATCGCACATGCGATTACCGCAAACCATCCTGATGTGATTTTAATCGTACTATTAATAGATGAGCGTCCTGAAGAAGTCACTGAAATGACACGCTCAGTAAAAGGTGAAGTAGTTGCTTCAACCTTTGATGAACCAGCAACCCGCCACGTACAAGTAGCAGAAATGGTACTAGAAAAAGCCAAGCGCTTAGTTGAACATAAAAAAGATGTAGTGATTTTACTTGATTCTATTACCAGACTGGCACGTGCTTATAACACGGTCATTCCTTCTTCCGGCAAAGTATTGACAGGTGGTGTGGATGCAAATGCTTTACAGCGCCCTAAACGTTTCTTTGGTGCAGCACGTAATATTGAAGAAGGCGGTTCACTCACAATTATTGCTACCGCCCTCGTAGATACAGGCTCTCGTATGGATGATGTCATCTATGAAGAGTTTAAAGGTACGGGCAATATGGAAATCCATCTTGATCGCAAAATGGCAGAGAAACGCCAATATCCTGCTATTAACGTGAATAAATCTGGTACGCGTCGCGAAGAGTTGCTGATTGAAAAAGATGTACTACAGAAAATATGGGTACTTCGCAAATTGCTTTACCCAATGGATGATATTGAAGCGATGGAGTTCTTACTCGACAAAATCAAAGCCACTAAAAACAATGCTGACTTTTTTGACAGCATGCGTAGAGGCTAAACACAACATCTAGACCATGGCATCACCTTATTTGCATGATGCTTTTTATTGTGGTTATGTTTTTAATGTTGCGTAGCTTAGTAAATATAAATATAATGCCGAGTTAACGCAAAAATGCGTAATTTACGCATACCAACTAGTGCCGTATCATTCGGCAAAATACTGAGGCTATATTATGAAAGATGGAATTCACCCAGAATACCGCGACGTTGTTTTTCAAGACATCGGTGCAGACTTTACCTTTATGACACGCTCTACTATTGCCGCTCGCGATAAAATCAAATGGACTGATGGTAAAGAATATCCATTAGTAAAAATTGAAGTATCTTCAAAATCACACCCGTTTTATACTGGTAAACAAATGATTTTAGATACTGCTGGTCGTGTTGATAAATTCCGTAAAAAATACGGCATGTAATCATTGCTTGCAAGCCCACTTGCAATTAGTAAATAAAAAAGGCAGCTTAAGCTGCCTTTTTTATTACGTTTTACTCTAACAATTTACGCCGAATATTTTTACAGATAATATTCGGCAAGGTATTGCTTCCAACTACAATCAGTTAAAATCATTACCTATAACAACAAGACAAACACAAGCTACTCATACTATGCGCTTTCAACTTGATCACGATTGGCAAGGCAATATGTCCACACCGCGAGCACGCGTGGGCGAGAGTGTGAAAACGCAATTACTGCTACTGCTGTGTGCAATTTGGATCACACTGGGCTTAATAGGTCATGCCCCCTGGAAACCCATAGAGTCTACCGGCATCATCGTAGTGAAAAATATATTGGATGGCGGCAATCTAATGACGCCACTGGCTGACCAAAGCATAGTATTAGAAACACCGCCTTTATATTATTTATCCGCAGCAGTAAGTGCAAAATTGTTATCGCCATTTCTTGGCATGCATGATGGTGCCAGGCTAATCAATATTATTTGGTTATCGATAGTATTGCTGATGACCGGCATGACCGGACGGGAGCTTTGGGCGCGTGGCGTGGGCCGGCATGCAACGCTCATCATGATAGGCACGATTGGGCTGGTTACAATTGCTCATAGCATCAGTACCGAAGTGGCTGGGCTAGCGTCTATCGCCACCGGCTTTTATGCACTTGCATTGTCTAAACGTCGTCCTTGGCGGGCAAGTGCTTTATTGGGCTTAGCATTAGGCTTTGGCTTTTTATCTGACGGCATAATGCCATTACTCATTATGCTGAGTACTGCACTGATATTACCGCTACTATTTAATGCATGGCGCACTCAAAGTTTTGTAATGGTGCTTGCTGTTGCTATTTTGATAGCCAGCCCTTTAATAGCCGGCTGGATAGTATTGCTGCATTACCATTCCCCAGTATGGCTTTCTAATTGGTGGCATCTAAACTTGGTTAGTTTTAAGCAACCTAATCATTTGTATTTTGTACGTATTTTAATTTGGTACGCATGGCCTGCCTTACCGCTAGCATTATGGGGATTGTGGCGTTATCGACAGCAATTATTGAACAAACCAAAATTCCAGCTAATGATTACTTTTTTTGTTGTTAGCTTATTTTTCTTAAGCCTGGCAGCAGATCGTAAAGATATTTATGCACTACCGCTATTATTGCCGCTGGTTGCATTGGGTGCAGGTAGTGTAGAACATCTTAAGCGTGGGGCAGCAGCAGCCTTAAACTGGTTTGGCGTGATCTTATTTGGCCTGATTGGTGGTTTAATTTGGCTGGGTTGGATTGCCATGATGACAGGTTACCCGGCTAAAATTAAAGAGCGTATGCAATTTTTATCTGGCCTCAATGACTTACCTCTATACTGGCTAGCATTCATTATCGCTATACTGATTACTGCAATTTGGGGGCTTGTTTGCCTGAGAGCCAAGCAAACGAACAAATCTGCTGTGACTAATTGGGCTGTAGGGATGACTTTTGGTTGGGGCTTATTGATGACACTTTGGCTACCACTAATTGACTCAGCTAAAAGTTACCAATCGGTATTTACTCATTTAAATAGTGTCTTACCCAAACAATACACTTGCATCAACAGCCTGAATGCAGGGCAGGCACAACGCCTGTTGTTTGAATATTACACTAATATCAAACTACAGCCATTTGAGATTTCTCAGCAATTAAATTGTGATTTATATTTGATTCAAGATGATAAAGGCACCGGGAAAATGCAACCTGGTTCAGAATGGACATTGATTTGGAGTGGCAAGCGCCCCGCTGATCGAAAAGAAAGTTTTAGATTGTTTCAACTTGTAAAAAACTAACCAATAATAATCAAAGAATTACAGCAATCAGCAATTTTACTAACGTTTGCTAAATAATGCGTAGATTGCACCAAAGGTTATTTAGCTTATTGGCCGATGCTGGAAACTAGGTTGGCATCAATATCAAGATATTCTCTAACCGCATCCCGCACAATCACATCAAGACCTTCACCATTTTTATCTTGCACATACCGTGAAATTTGCTGCCGCATACTTCTCGCCCAAAAACGAGCTAGATGGTGTGCAATATCTTTTTTTGCTTGCTCTTGATCGGGGGAGGATTTAAAAAAATCGCCAATTTGATTGGCCATAGTGATTAAGTGATCTATTTGCATACGTAAATTATTCTTTGCTAACTTAATATATTGCGATTATTTTAATAAACAACTCTAAAACTGCCAAATCATCAGGCTACCAGATTTTCCGGATGCGAATAAACGACATAGCTATTTTCGCGTGCGAATCCCACCAAAGTTAAACCACATTGTTCCGCAACTCGAATTGCTA
>DASQFK010000184.1:0-9279 GCA_035633175.1 Methylotenera sp. | reverse complement strand
ATCACACGGGCGTGACCTAAATGGCAGTAGTCATATACGGTCATACCGCAAACATACATACGCACTTTGCCTGCAACAATTGGCGTGAAAACCTGCTTTTCGCGGGCAAGGGTATTATAAATTTTTAACATAAAATATTGATTTGAAGTTTAATTCGGAATTTTGAAAATAGTTTAAGCGATAGTTATTATTGAATATTACTTAAATTGACTTAAAGTTGCTCATTATTACGAAATAATTGGCTAAATCTTAAATGAGCTATTGGATGTTAGCTAGGCTATTGATAGAATTACAATTTGTTTCATTTACCAAAAAAGTATATCACAATGAATAATTTAATTATGTCCCTCACCATGTCTAAAACAAAGTTTGGTTTGATTCTGGGAGGGGCTATATTATCAGCAGGCTTGATGCTCTCTACCGCACATGCGGATGAATTAAAAGATATTTCACAAATGGCTGATCAAGGCCAGACAGCTGCAGCAATAGACCGTGTGAATACTTACATTGCTGCTAATCCAAAAAATGCTCAGGCATTATTTATGAAGGGTGTTTTACTTGCTGAACAAGGCCGTCGTGATGAAGCGATTAGAACATTTACGGATGTCACTGAAAAGTTTCCCAACCTGCCAGAGCCATACAACAACTTGGCTGTGTTATATGCTGACCAAGGTCAATTTGACAAGGCTAGAAAAGCACTTGAAACTGCTATAAAAACACATCCTAGCTATGCCACAGCACATGAAAACTTAGGTGATATTTATGCGCGTATGGCTTCTGAAGCTTACGACAAAGCGTTACAACTAGACACGGGTAACACGCGTGCGCAAAGTAAACTATCACTGATTAAAGATTTATTCGGTACAGGCAATAAAATTACTATTGCCGCTAAAGAACCCGTTAAAGTGGCTAACCAAATCCGTCCCACTGATGTAAAAAAACCTGACGCAGTAGTTCCTGAAAAAACAACTGCAAACGTGGCAACGGACAGTAACGAGGCCATTACAGCGGCTGTGAATAACTGGGCACACGCATGGTCTTCACAAAATGTTGATAAATATTTTGCCAGTTACGGTGCGGGTTTTAAACCAGCAAAAGGTGAAACACGTAAAGCTTGGGAACAACAGCGTAAAGAACGTATCACTAACCCTAATAAGATCAGCGTTGAGCTATCAAACATCAATATCACATCGGTAGATAGTGAGAATGCTAAGGTGCGCTTTAAGCAGTCTTATCGCGCTGATGGCAAACCGATTAGCACAACAAAAACTTTAATGATGAAAAAAGATGGCGACAATTGGTTCATTGAGCAAGAAATAGCGAAAAACTAATTGGGCAGTTTATTAGAGTCACGCAACACGCTATTGATAAAACGTTTAAAATGTAGCTTAAAATAGTTGTCGTTTAGTTTTTTGATACATATTTAATAGGATTATCTGGTTTAGTGATGGGTTTAAATAAAGCTTTAACATACGCGCTTCTGGGGGCAATCACGTTGTTGCCGTGGAACGCAACAGCAGTAAATCGCTACGGTTTTGGCAATCTGCTGTCAAAACCGTCCTTGAGCGGCGCGGCTAAACTTGCCAACAGTTTGGTGAACACTAAGTTCGTTGCAAACAATATCACTGAAAGTTTATTGGTAAAAAGTTTACTGGAAATCACGCAAGGTAAAAACCAGCAAGCGCTAGCGACTATCGACGAACTACTTCTCACCACACCTAATTTCAAGCTAGCCAACCTTGTGCGCGGCGATTTACTCATGGCGCAAGGCCAGCACCTTCAGGCTTTTGGCAGTGCTGATGGCAACCCGACTGAAGCGGTTAAAGACTTGCAGGCAGAAGCTCGCGTTCGTATTGAACGTTATCTATCAAATGAAAATTCAGCCAAACTTCCCAATCTATTACTCGCACCCAATGCACAACAAAACCATGTCATCGTCATTGATACCGATAAATCTAGGCTGTATCTATATAAGAATGAAGGTAATCGCTTAACGTATGTCACCGACTACTACGTGACTGTAGGTAAAAATGGCGTCGATAAGAAGTCTGAGGGCGATAAACGTACCCCAATTGGTGTTTATTTTGCAAAAACAAAATTAACACAGCCGTTGGCTGATTTTTATGGTGATGGTGCTTACCCCCTCAATTATCCTAATGAATGGGATGTTCAGCATAACAGAACAGGCTCTGGCATTTGGTTGCATGGCACACCGAGTTCAACTTATAGTAGAGCGCCGCGTGCCAGTGATGGCTGTGTTGTATTGACTAATGCCGACTTAAAAGCACTTGCGCCTTTTTTACAATCAGGCAAAACACCAGTAATTATTGCGAATAATTTACAATGGTTAGCTACAGACACTACATCATCTGAAAAAGAAACTTTGCAAGAAGCGATTGATTCCTGGCTTGATGATTGGAAATCTCAAGACACCGCAAGCTATCTTGCGCATTATTCGCCAGATTTTTCTAGTAACGGCATCAATTATCAACAGTGGTCCGAACATAAATATCAAGTTCAGGCGAGCAAACCTAAAGTGAGTATTTCACTGTCTAATTTAAGTATGTTTGCTTATCCTGATACCGACAAAAAACTGGTTGTCGTAGATTTTGTACAAGATTTTACTAGCCCAACACTTAGCAATAAAATGCAAAAACGCCAGTATTGGATTCAAGAAAATGATACTTGGAAGATAATTTACGAAGGTGCAGCTTAGTGTCAATTCACGTAAGTTCCTAATTGTTTAATTCAAGGTTGTTGTTTCAAAACTCATAATTTCAGGACTTAAATATGCGTAAAATTTTTATTTTTTTAATGTTTGCATTGATTTCTGGATTAGCCCAAGCCGGCAACCCACAATTAACCGTAGAAACTAATCGCGGTAATTTTGTGATTGAGCTTTACCCAGACAAAGCACCTAAAACGGTCGCTAATTTCATGCAGTATGTGAATTCAGGTTTTTATAAAGATACTATTTTCCACCGTGTGATCAATCGCTTTATGATTCAAGGTGGTGGTTTCAATGCAGATTTATCAGAAAAAGAAACTAGGCCACCCGTCATTAACGAAGCTGGAAATGGCTTATTGAATGAACCTGGCACACTAGCGATGGCTAGAACGTCTGATCCTGATTCTGCTACTGCGCAGTTTTTTATCAATCTCGAAAACAATCAATTTTTAAACTATCAAAGCCCAGATCCAGAGCTTATCGGCTATTGTGTTTTTGGTCGCATACTTAAAGGCATGGATGTGGTGCGCGAGATTGCGGCTACGCCAACTGGCAATAAAGGACCGTTTAGCGACGTGCCAAAATCGACCATTGTGATTCAACAAATTACATTAAATAAGCAGCCTTTATAAAGCGCTACTTTATATCATTCATTTCAATTATTTTTTTAAGGATAATATTGTGGTTAAACTACAAACAAATTTTGGCGAAATTACTATAGAACTTAATGCTGAGAAAGCGCCAATTACTACAGCAAACTTTTTACAATATGTAGACAGTGGTTTTTATAATGGCACCATTTTCCATCGCGTGATTGATGGCTTTATGATTCAAGGGGGCGGTTTTGACAGCACAATGAGCCAAAAAGAATCTGCTGATGAAATCAAAAACGAAGCTGATAACGGCCTAGCGAATGACCAATACACGATTGCCATGGCGCGCACTTCAGCACCGCACTCTGCTAGCAATCAGTTTTTTATCAATGTAGGTAAAAATGATTTTCTAAACTACTCAGCACCTACTAGCAGCGGCTGGGGTTATTGTGTGTTTGGTAAAGTCATTGCAGGCATGGATGTTGTGGATAAAATTAAGAAAGTTGCAACTACTAGCCGCAAAGGACATCAAGATGTGCCAGTGGAAAATGTAGTGATTGAAAGTGCTACACGTTGCTAATCTACTGTTAAGTTAACGTTAAATAATTAACGTTTATTTTGACCATGAAAAACTTCGGAGATGATGTAGATTTTGAAACAGATGTAAGTTTGGCTCAACCCAACTTTACTATATTCATCTCCGATTTACATTTGTGTGTCAGTCGCCCTTATATTACTGAAGCATTCCTCCATTTCTTAAAACACACCGCCGTAAAAGCTGACTCACTCTATATTTTAGGTGATTTTTTTGAGTACTGGGCTGGCGATGATGATATCGAAGAAATACATCATCAAACGATTATCGCTGCTCTAAGCGCCTTAGCCATTACAGGCGTAGATATCTTTTTCATGCACGGCAACCGTGATTTTTTAGTCTCTACGGACTTTTGTAAAGTTGCAAAAATCACACTTCTGCAGGATCCTACATTAATTAACTTATATGGAAAGAAAGTACTTTTAAGCCACGGCGATGACTTATGTACAGATGATGTGGCTTATCAGGATTTTCGCCGTCAAGTAAGAGAAGCAAAATGGCAACAAGATTTTTTAAGCCAATCTTTGCAAGCTAGAAAAAGCCAAATTGAAGCAATTCGCATGCGTAGCGAACATGAAAAATCGCTAAAATCGTCACAAATTATGGATGTTAATCAGCAGGCTGTAAAAACATTACTCGTAAAATTTAATTATCCAGAATTGTTTATTCATGGTCATACACACAGACCATACGAACATCATATTGAACTCAATGGCTACAATATTACGCGATGGGTACTAGGTGATTGGTACGAACAAGGCAGCTACTTAGTCTGCGACAAAAATGGCTGTAGAAGTGTAGGCTTATAAGCCGCCAAGGTTTATGTCAGTTAAACTTGATAGCCCGGTATTTTAGACTCGTCTACATCATCAATTTGCTCTGGCTCTAAAAATAGTTCAGCATATTTCAAGTAAATCTTTTCTCGCACAAAAATATCAAATAAATCAGGATCGATGTGATTGTCTAACTTCATTTTTCCTAATATATGCAATGACTCCGAGAGCGTTTTGGCTTTTTTGTAAGGCCTATCCTTTGAAGTAAGTGCTTCAAAGATATCAGCAATACCCATCACGCGCGCCGGCACCGACATCTGCTCACGGGTCAAACCCTTAGGGTAACCCTTACCATCCATACGCTCATGATGACCGCCAGCATACTCAGGAACGCGTTGTAAGCCTTTTGGGTATGGTAGCGACTCCAACATATTGATAGTGACGATAATGTGATTATTGATAATTTCGCGCTCTTCAGAGGTTAAAGTACCTCGTGCAATATTCAGGTTGTAACTCTCATCATCATCTAAGAATGAGGTCGCCAGACCTTCAGCGTTGATAAGTCGCATGGCAGCAATATCGCGTACACGTTGCTGATCCTCTGGGGTCATATATTCACTCCCGAAATTGGACTTTCTTAAAAAATCACGGTCTTCGTCACACTTTAGTTTGAATGCCTCAAATTCAGACTCTAATTTAGAGAAGTCATGTTGCTTGTTAATGCCATCTTGCTTGTTAATATGTAGTGCAGCAATTTTCTTTTTAAGCATATCGCACTCTGCCTGCTGTTTAAGCAATTCGAAACGCTGATCAATGTAATGGATACGATCAAAAATGGCGGATAATTTAGTTGATTTATCCATGACCGATTCAGGTGTAGTGACCTTGCCGCAATCATGTAACCAGCCGGCAATTTTGAGCTCATAAAACTCTTTTTCTGTCAGTGTAAACTCTCTTAAAGGACCCGTTTTGGTATCAACTGCTGCTTGCGCCAGCATCATGGTAAGCTCAGGCACGCGCTTGCAATGACCGCCAGTGTAAGGTGATTTTTGGTCAATCGCTTCTGCAATTAACTCAATAAATGCTTCAAATAATCTTTTTAAACCATCTATTAAGTTATGGTTAGTCATTGCGACCGCGGCCTGAGAGGCAAGAGATTCTACTAAGCTTTGATTAGCGGCTGAAAAGGGAATGATTTTATTTGTATTCACATCGATCGCATTAATCAGTTGCAACACCCCAATCACTTCTGCCTCATGATTTTTCATGGGAATTGTTAGAAATGATTGTGAATGGTAGCCAGTTTTCTCATCAAACTTACGGGTGCCAGTAAAATCAAAATCTTGCGCTAAATAGGCATTTTCAATATTAACGGTTTTATCGTTGAGGGTCGCATAAGCCGCTACAGTGGTTAAATTAGGGCTGCCATCGGCTAAATATAAAGGTAAGGGTAAAAATGGAATATCTTTACCGGTAGTGCCACCTAATGAGATATTAAGTGTTTCATTGCGCATGATCTCAAATTTGAGATGTTTATCTTGAGTGATGGTATACAGCGTACCACCATCAGCATTGGTGATTTCTTTTGCGCCGAGCAAAATCATCTCTAACAGCCGATTGTGATCGCGCTCTACCGATAGGGCGATACCGATAGCATTAAGGCGTTCTAATCGATGAAGCAGGTAAGGATGCTGGTTATCGGTCATCTGCTGAAGAGGGCTGTTCACTGAATTAAAAAAGAAAAACCACAGTATTCTGTACTTAGCTTAAATAAAATTCCATTTTCACTCCTGCCACCTCAATCAAGTCATGATCTTTTAGCGCATGGGCATGTGCACCTATTGATGCACCATTCAAGATTGGGTAAACCTGCCCTTCCACATGCGTAATGAAATAGCCACTCGACCGTTTTGTGATGACAGCCACTTGCACACCAGGTTTGCCTAACGTAATCAGCGCTTTATTTAACACTAACTCACGACCATTATTCGAGCCGTTTAAAACTTTTATTTTCCCAAACCCTTGAACGGAGTCGCTAGATGATGACGTTAATGGTTGCGCTGGAACATTCACAGAAGGAGTTTCTGCTACGACCTCTGGGGCATCCTCAACCGGTATTGACACTGCATCCACAGGATCTAAGTTAGGTTTATCGTCTTGCTCCGAAGGCAAGGCGTTCATAGACTCTTGATGCATAAACATGGTTTTTTCAAAACCATTATCATTATTATTCGATAATGCATCATTCACGTATTTTAATTGATGCTTGCCGAAATCAATTAAATCACCGTCTTGCAATAAATGATTTTTGATTAATTTAGCGTTGACCTGGGTACCATTAGTACTGCCCTGATCTTCCACATAAAAATCATTTCCCATTTTCAATATGGCTGCATGGAGGCCGCTAACAGCTAAATTGTCAATATGGATATCATTTGTTGGTCTACGTCCGATAGTGGTGCGTTCATTATTGAGTTGATGTTCACTCAAGAATTTATTTTCTAGTGAAAGAATAAGCTTTGCCATAATTTACCCTGCTATTTTAACCAGCCAAAAAAATTATCATACCAAGTATGCTTATACTCAAAAGGTCTATTAACCTTTATTAGTATGACAGAAATGTTATCTTTACCGCCATTATCATTTGCTAGTTCTACGAGTACTTCTGCCGCTTTTGCCAATTCTAATGATAAATTATTAAGTGTAGATTGAATCACATCATCATCAACCATATCTGTCAAACCATCTGAACAAAGTAAATAAATATCACCCACTTCCACTACATATTCATTCAGCTCCAATTCAACTTCAGGGTCTATGCCAAGCGCACGTGTGACTAAGTTTTTATTGACAGAGTATTTAGCTTCTTCAGGCGTAATTAAACCCCATTTAATCTGTTCTTGCAGGAAAGAGTGATCTTCAGTAATTTGCGTTAAATTCTGGCTACGTAAGCGATACATGCGTGAGTCGCCAATATGCCCAACCAGCAGCTTGTTGTTAACAAACAAACCAACAACAAGCGTTGTACCCATGCCTGCACATTGTGGATGCGTTTGTGAAACATTATAAATAATGTCATTAGCACTTTTAACGGCATTCATTATTAGCCGCGATCCAGTCTGAATATCTAATAATTCGCTTACACGATTTGCCGAATGATTTAGCAATGCCTCTTTTAATTCTGCGCTAATGCTTAATACCGCAATTTCACTTGCCACTTCACCTGCGTTATACCCGCCCATGCCGTCTGCCAGCACCACTAAACCAACTGAGCTATCACTAGCTAGAGCATCTTCATTGTGGTCGCGATATAGCCCTACATCGGTTAAACGTACAATTTCCAATGCGTCGTTCAAGTGCATACTAGCTTGATGGCACACATTTTAATTTAGTAGAAATGTTGGGCCTACCTAAATAACTTTTGATGCCTTTGGGGACTAAGTTGAAATGTTGAGTCGTCGTTGGTAACGACTGGGATAGGTAGAGTTGATCCGAAACTCTTGATAGCAGCATCTCAACTAGTACAGGACAATCAGTTCTAGGCTTAGCAATTGATGCTAACATTTCAACAAATCTATGCATTCTGCTTTGTGAAAATGCATGATTGTTAGCCAGTAAAGAAAATAAGGTTGGGGTTAAACCAGCAAACCGATCTGATTTCCAAACATGCTTTTTCATCAGCCATCCTTAATCAATTCACTGGTTTAAATTAGCTTGAGAACTCGCTAATGTTAATTTAATACCACATACTAACTTTATAGCACTATTAACTTCTACTGTTAACTTCTGGCATTATTTACTTCTAACTTCTGGCATTATTTACTTCAGCACTACGTACATCGGCAGCAAGTTTATCTAACACACCATTGATGTATTTATGGCCGTCTATACCGCCATATATCTTAGCTAATTCTACACCTTCATTAATGACAACCCGGTATGGTATGCTCATATCAAACATCAATTCGCAGCCAGAAATACGCAATATGGCATGCTCTACTGGGCTTAATTCAGTCAGTTTACGGTCAATAAAATCAGCCATTTTTGCATCGAGTGCATCAACATTAGTCGTGACGGCTTCTAACAGTTGCTTAAAGTAAGCTTCATCTGCCTTGTTATAATCTGGATCATCAGCCATATCACGAAAAATTGGTCCCAATTCAGACTGGTTCAACATGCCGCGATAAACAGCTTTTAATACTAGCTCACGTGATTTTCTACGATTTTTGCTACCTGATTTTTTTATACCACTCTTTTTTACCTGTGCTTTTTTAGGTTCTTTCTTGGCTAAATCATCCTCAACTACCAAACTGGTCAACGCTGTCTTATCTGACGGCAATTCATTATCTGCGATCATAACGATCTAACCAGATTAGCCATTTCTATAGCTACTTGCGCAGCTTCTGCGCCTTTAATATGCATACGCGCAATCGCTTGATCGTCATCTTCTGTAGTTAATACCGCATTTGCGACTGGAACACCTGTATTCAATTGCACTTCAGAAATACCACGCGCTGATTCATTAGAAACCACTTCAAAATGATAAGTTTCACCGCGAATGATTGCGCCTAATGCAATCAATGCATCAAA
>DASQFK010000183.1:0-5999 GCA_035633175.1 Methylotenera sp. | reverse complement strand
TAAATCATCTATGGTTTTACTACCGCCTAATACTAAGTTACTAAGCGGGCAAGATACAAACTGACTATTTTTCTCAACCACCACTACTTCAATTGCACCCATGCTCCACATCCGGAGATATTTTGCAGCCGTATTACCCGCGTAACCCCCTCCTACAATAACGACACGCCCCAACTTAGATGTATTGGTTGTAACACACGCTGGCAAGCCAGTTGCAACTGCGCTGAAGCCCAAGCCATAAGCTGTTAATTTCACAAAATCGCGACGACTCCTCCGCATGATTAGTTGGTAGCACTTCGTGATAGTTTCTGTGAAGGTAGTGCACTAGATTTACGTGGTGCTTGTAATGAGAAATACTCAGCCAGATCAGATATCTCTTGAGTATTCAATCCTTTGACATGACGATGCATGACAGTTGAAGCGCGCGCACCTGATTTAAAAGCTTGCATTTGCGCCATAAAGTAAGCTTTGTCGATAGCTGCAAGCTTAGCGGCATTACCTGAACTATTACCATTAGTGCCATGACATGCGGCACAAGATGCCGCGAGGCTTCTAATATGCACATGTCTTGCTGCGATGTCACTTGATTCGGATTTTGATGGGTCTGCAACAGCAATCATCGGGCTAAAAAGTCCGATGATTGTGAGCATGTTGATTAACAAACTAGAAGTAGCGCTTCGCATACTTACGTTGTTTTTAAGTATTTCTTAGATTATTAGAAACACTTCTCTTCTAGACAACCATCATCTTTAACGCCTAAAGATAAGAGCAGATCAACCATTTTAGTATTGCCGGTGTCACGAACAAGACGAAGGATACTTACATCACCTTTACTTTTTTTATTAATATCTGCCCCTTTTGCGGCCAAATATTTCACAATTTTTTCGTTGCCATCATAAGCTCCATGCATAAAAGCCGTCCATTTAGTCATTGGATGCTCATAGTCAAGATTTGCACCGTGTTCGGCAAAATACTTAACACCTTCAAACTGTCCCTTAGCCGCCGCCATGATCACTGGCGTCCATCCAAAGTAACCTGCATTCACATCAACGCCACCACTTACATATTTCTTCACTATTTTCATATTACCTTTGCCGATAGCATCAGTAAATTCAACAGATTGGTCATCTGTGAGTGCCATCGCCGCCATTGCGTTGATTGAAAAGCTTAAAGCTAATAACGCCAACATCGTTTTAATCAATTTCATACTACTTATCTCCTGCCTCAGTTGTTATGTTTAACTTCTATTCTAATTGTTACGACTAAGCAATATAACGTCTTGCGTTACGGAACATACGTATCCAAGCACTATCTTCAGCATCACCACTAGGTTGCCAAGTGTTTTGCACATTACGAATCACCCGCTCAGGATGTGGCATCATAATACTAAAACGCCCATCTGTGCTGGTTAATCCAGTGACGCCCTGTGGTGAACCGTTAGGATTAAACGGATAACTTGTCGTAGGCGTTGACGCATTGTCTATAAAGCGCATCGTTACCAGTTTCTTAGCCAACACATCATGGACATCTTGTTGTTGTGAAAATTCCGCATAACCTTCACCATGTGCGACTGCAATTGGCATTTTGCTGCCTACCATCCCGTTAAAGAACAGTGATGGCGACTCTAAAATCTCCACCATTGCTAGTCTAGCTTCAAACTGTTCTGACTTATTACGTACAAAATGCGGCCAATGGGAGGCACCTGGAATTAACTCGCGCAGATTGCTCATCATTTGACAGCCATTGCATACGCCTAGTGCAAAACTATCTTGTCTTTCAAAAAATGCTGAGAACTCATCACGTGCACGTGAGTTAAAAAGAATCGATTTAGCCCAGCCTTCACCGGCACCTAAAACATCACCATAAGAGAACCCGCCACAAGCCACAAAGCCTGCGAAATCTTTGAGTGAAACGCGTCCACTAATAATGTCGCTCATGTGTACATCATAAGTAGCAAACCCTGCACGATCAAAAGAAGCTGCCATTTCTACATGTCCGTTCACGCCCTGCTCACGCAGTATCGCCATTTTCGGACGAGCACCAGTGGCGATGTAGGGCGCAGCAATGTCTTCTGCAGGCGCATAAGTAAGTTTGACCGACAAGCCAGGATTAGCTTCATCTAAAATACGGTCATACTCTTGTTGCGCACAGATTGGGTTATCCCGTAGTTTCTGCATTTGATAAGTGGTTTCAGACCACATGCGATGCAAACTGGTACGTGAATCACAGAATACCGCTTTACCATGTTGATTGATTTGGATTTGGTTGCCTGCATTAACATCAGCAATCACGTGTGCCAAGCCATTGAACTGTGCTGCAATACTATCTGCGTCTTTAGCAGCTACTTGAATCACCGCACCAAGCTCTTCGTTATACAACAAGCTGGCAATATCACCCTGTAAACCAGAAACATCCACTTGCAACCCACAATGTCCAGCAAAACTCATCTCGACTAAAGTCGTGAATAAGCCGCCATCAGAACGGTCATGGTAAGCGTGTATTTTTCCGGCTTTATTCAGTTGTTGTATGGTGTTAAAAAAGTGTTTTAACTGGTTAGCATCATCTACGTCTGGCGCGGTATCACCGACCACACCATACACTTGCGCCAAACTTGAACCGCCCATGCGATTTTTACCTGCGCCTAAATCAATCAAAATCAATTTAGAATCTATCCCGGTTTTTAATTGTGGGGTAAGTGTCTTACGCGCATCCGGGGTAGTAGCAAAAGCTGTTACCACTAGTGAAATTGGTGACGTTACAGCTTTGTTTTCAACGGTGCCATTGGCGCCCGTATCCTTCCAAACCGTTTTCATACTCATGGAATCTTTTCCTACTGGAATGCTAATACCCAATTGTGGGCACAATTCCATGCCTACTGCCTTGACTGTTTCAAACATGGCAGCATCTTCACCTGCATGGCCTGCGGGTGCCATCCAGTTGGCAGACAGTTTCAAATCGCTCAACTCATTTATCAAACAAGCCGCGATATTAGTAATTGACTCCCCAATTGCCATACGGCCTGAAGCAGGCGCATTCACTAATGCCAGAGGCGCTTTTTCACCGATAGCAAACGCTTCGCCGCGATACGTTTCATAACCTGCAAGCGTGACTGCAACATCAGCCACGGGCACTTGCCATGGGCCAACCATTTGCTCGCGTGCAACCAAGCCAGTAACAGAGCGGTCACCAATGGTAATCAAGAATGTTTTATCTGCCACGCCAGGTAGCCTGAGTACGCGAGCAGCAGCATCTTTTAGGTCAATCTTGCTGGTATCAAAAATCTCTAATTTACGCGCCGTAGTTTTAACATCACGCGTCATTTTTGGCGGCTTACCTAACAATACCGACAAATCCATATCAACCGGATTATTCTCAAAATGACTGTCTGCAACCGTTAAGTGACGCTCTTCAGTGGCAATACCAACCACCGCAAACGGGCAACGTTCACGCTCGCAAATCGCCTTGAAGCGCGGCAAATCTTCCTGCAGAATCGCCATCACATAGCGCTCTTGCGCCTCATTGCTCCATAATTCGCGTGGCGACATACCCGGCTCTTCGTTATGCACGTCCCGCAGCTGAAAAACTGCCCCTACACCTGCATCATTCACTAGCTCAGGAAACGCATTGGAGATACCGCCCGCGCCTACGTCGTGGATACTTAGAATCGGATTCTTGTCGCCTAACTGCCAGCATCTATCAATCACTTCCTGTGCTCTTCTTTCCAGCTCAGGATTACCGCGTTGCACTGAATCAAAATCCAGGTTCTCGACATTACTGCCGGTATCCATGCTAGATGCAGCACCGCCGCCAAGACCGATCAACATCGCTGGGCCACCTAATTGAATCAAGGCTGCGCCTGTAGGAATCGGGTTCTTTTTAGAATGCTTGGCGGATATATTACCAATACCACCAGCCAGCATAATTGGTTTGTGATAACCACGCACTTCGTTGTTAGTTTCCAATTCAAACGTACGGAAATAGCCTGCAATATTTGGACGGCCAAACTCATTGTTATAAGCAGCGCCGCCTAATGGACCATCAATCATGATCTGCAATGGTGAAGCAATGCGGCCAGGCTTGCCGTAATTGTTTGATTCCCAAGGCTGGGTAAAATTTGGAATGTTTAAGTTTGAGACGGAAAACCCTGTTAAACCCGCTTTAGGTTTAGAACCGCTACCTGTTGCACCTTCATCACGGATCTCGCCGCCTGCGCCGGTAGCCGCACCGGCAAATGGAGAAATTGCCGTCGGATGATTGTGTGTTTCCACCTTCATCAGGTAGTGCATTTCCTCTTCTGTGTAGCTATACGCCCCATCTGTCGTCGGATAAAAGCGTTTTGTAGCTTCTCCCGATTTTGAAGTAGCGACGATAGAAGAGTTATCCGAATAAGCCACCACCGTATTGCCAGGGTTTAGTTTATGCGTATTACGTATCATGGCGAACAGCGACATGGCTTGTTCTTCACCATCAATGATCCAATCCGCATTGAATATTTTATGACGGCAATGCTCAGAGTTAGCTTGCGCAAACATCATCAACTCTACATCAGTAGGGTTACGGCCAATTTTGCAGAAATTATCGTAAAGATAATCTACTTCATCGGGGGAAAGTGCTAAACCTAACTCACTGTTAGCTTTGACTAACTCGGCTTTACCGCCTTGCAAGATATTCACCGTACTTAATGGTGCTGGCGCATCCGTATGGTAAAGCTTTTCTGCATCGTTCAAATCTGCAAGCACAGTTTCGGTCATGCGGTCGTGAATCAAAGGCAATAAATGCTGACGCTCAGTTTCAGTTAAAGGTTGACCATTCTTAGTTTGCACATAATAAGCAATACCGCGTTCTACACGCTTAATTTCAGGCAGCCCACAATGCTGAACAATGTCAGTTGCTCGAGAAGCCCATGGTGAAATCGTTCCAACTCTAGGTACCGTGAGAAAAAGTTCACCTTGAGGATCTTCAACCTGCAGGGTGGGTCCATAGGTAAGAATTTGTTTAAGAGTATTTTGTTTACGCTTATCCAGCTCATTTTCAAGCGCATCTTCAATCCAGATAAAATGCCTGAATTCAGCATACAGATGTTTGATATTAGTATGGGTTTGCGCTAATTTTTCTTGAATTTTTTCAATGCGAAATTGGGATAAAGCAGCACTACCACGGAGACAAATCATATGAGAGTGCGACTTAGATTGGATAAGTGATTGGTTCATTAAATTCAGCTAAATATCTACAATTTACAAAAGCTAAATTCTATCAGATTGAGCGTAATTAAGCCGCTAAAAGCGGTTAATTGGTTTCAACATCTTGATGCTTACCACAGAGTTTTTTTTGATTGGTCGGGACAGCAAGATTCGAACTTGCGACCCCATGCCCCCCAGGCATGTACGCTACCAGGCTGCGCTATGCCCCGAACCGATGTTGCCCTGCAACTGCAACAAGGCTGACATTATAACGCAAAAGATTAATTCGCTCTAAAGGTGTGCTTTAAATAAAAGCTTATGGTTTACTAATCCTAAAAAGCTCAACAATTATCGGATTTTAGGAAGACTTTAATACTGGACGTAATAAATTTAAAATTTCAAGTAGCTCTGCTTTAGCAAACGCGAAGTCGAAACCATTATTGACGGCTTCTTTTTGATTTTCCTTGGAAAGGATGGACGTCTGTTTCAAGTCCGTTTTGTGCTCGGCTCCGTCTAATCTATTACGTGCACCGCTAATAGTAAAGCCCTGCTCGTAAAGCAATTCACGAATGCGACGAATCAATAATACTTCATGATGCTGATAATAACGGCGGTTACCACGGCGTTTAACAGGCTTCAGTTGCGTAAATTCTTGCTCCCAATATCGCAACACATGTGGCTTAACACCGCACAAATCACTTACTTCACCTATCGTAAAGTAACGTTTTGCAGGGATTGGTGGTAGCTGTATCTTTACAATTTGCTCATGCATATTGCGATATTCTCACTTAACTTTCACTGATACATCATTAAACAAAT
>DASQFK010000182.1:0-11056 GCA_035633175.1 Methylotenera sp. | reverse complement strand
CAAGGCAATTGCGTCTAAGTGAGCTTGTCCAAATCCACAAGCACCCACACTTATCAGTTGTTAAATTGTTAAAGATCAGGTGACTCGAAAGTCTTCTCAGTGACGCTTTGCGTCAACGAGGTGCGCATTATACAGCGCTTTGTGAGCACGTCAAGGTAATTGTTGACGGCGGTTGTACTACTAAAAACTTTGGTTGCGGGAACAGGATTTGAACCTGTGACCTTCGGGTTATGAGCCCGACGAGCTGCCAGACTGCTCCATCCCGCGTCCGGCTCGACATATGTTGCGTCGAGAGGTGAGACTATAGCAAACCTTGGGGTGTACCGCAAGAAGATTCGCGGTTTTTTGTTGTAAATTTCAAATGAAAATGACGTGAAGATGACAAGCAGTTAAAAATCTATTGCATTAACTCACGTACGTAAGCTAAATCACCTTCAGTATCGACGCCAGCCGCAGGCGCATTCTCAGAAATAGAAACTGCAATTTTATAACCATGATGCAATACTCTTAACTGCTCCAGACATTCGATTTGCTCAATAGCCGCGGGCGGAATACTGGCGTATTGTTTTAGAAATTTTGCACGATAGGCATATATACCAATATGCCGATATGCTGGGATATCTAATGGCAATTCAGCGTTAGCGGCGAAAGCATCTCTAGGATATGGGATGGGTGCACGACTAAAATAAAGCGCACAGCCTTGTGCGTCTAGCACCACTTTAACAATATTAGGATTTAAAAAATCTGCTTTAGTATGAATGGAATGACATGCTGTTGCCATAACGGCATCCTTGCTATTTGCTAACATCGTAGCAACTTCAAGTATCAGTGCAGCCTCTATTAAAGGCTCATCACCTTGGACATTGACAACAATCGCGTCATCTTGCCAACCTTGCTGCACAGCCACCTCAGCAATACGATCAGTACCGCTAATATGATCTGAACGCGTCATTACGGCCTGATAGCCGTATTGAGTAACGGCTTCTATTATTCGTATATCATCAGTTGCCACAACAACTTGGTGTGCACCACTTTGTTGCGCACGCTCAGCCACCCAAGTGACCATGGGCTTACCCGCAATGTCTAATAAGGGTTTACCTGGCAGCCTGGTACTTGCATAACGCGCAGGAATAACAACGTAAAATTCTGGGTGCAATTTCGAATTATGCAACTTCTTCATCGTCCGCTAATTTACGAGCTTCATCCTCTAACATGACTGGAATGCCATCCTTAATTGGGTAAGCCAGCCGTGCTGATTTAGAAATCAACTCATTTGTAGTTTTGTTATAAATGAGCGGGCCTTTGGTAATGGGGCATACTAATATTTGTAATAGCTTTGTATCCATGATTTAAGACCTCAGTTTATTTTATTCAATTTCTGTAAGACATGCGCAATAAGTGTATTGCCATTAAAGCTAGTCAATGTTGCAGTCACAGGTAAATACCATGCATTTGCAGGTGTAAACATTTGACATTTTACAGCGTCTTTTTCTGTCATTAAAATAGTATCGTTTTTGAATGGCGTTAAATCTTGAGCAGCAAACGCATGATGGTCTGAAAATACTTTTCGCTCAAATTGCAAACCTAAACTGGTTAATTGATTAAAAAACCGATCTGGATTTCCTATGCCAGCGATAGCAATTATAGATTTATTAGCAAAAAACTCTGCAGGTTGATGGATTTGAGCGCCATCTAAACTGATCAACGTATTGCCATGCAATTGCATATTAAACACTGGGACTTGTAATCCTGAATTTTTTTTAAAATAACTGTCGGTTAAAATTGTAGCACTGTTAACAACTGCATCTACAGTTTGTAATCTAGCTACTTTTTCACGTAACGAACCAGCAGGTAATAAACATAAATTACTGTTAGATAAGGTATTTGTGTTAACTAAAGCAATTTCAATATCACGCTTTAGTCGATAATGTTGCAAACCGTCATCACTGATAATCACATTACATTCTGGATGTGCTTGCAATAATGCAACGCCAGCATCCACTCGATTCGCACCAACAAACATCGGACTGCCTGTGCGCTTTACAATCAAAACAGGTTCGTCACCTACTTCAGCAGGACTACTATCCGAAAACACAGCTTGTACTACTTTATGACTACCGCCATAACCACGACTAACGATGCCAGGCTTGTAGCCTGCCAACTGTAGTTGCTCCACCAGCCAAATAACGAATGGGGTTTTACCTGTGCCTCCTACGTTTATATTGCCGACAACAATAACAGGAGCATTTAAACGAAAACTTTTAATTAAACCAAGTTGATAGAGTGATTTTCTGAGGTAAACGATTGCACCAAAAAGCCAAGATAACGGTATTAGCAATAGATGCCAGAACGTATAAGTCGTCCATTGCTTTTGTAGCCAATTATTCATTTAGGTGGAGTTTCATTAAAAAATGAAATTGAAAGATGAAGAATCGCCTAGCTATGCTATTAGCTAAATTGTTTTTGGTACAACTTAGCATAATGGCCATCTTGTTTAATCAGTGCATCATGTGTGCCACTTTCAACAATTTTTCCTTGCTCCATCACCATAATACGGTCTGCATTTTCAATGGTGCTTAATCTGTGTGCAATCACAATACTGGTTCGATTTTGCATAAGCGTATCTAAAGCCGCTTGCACGTGCTGTTCAGATTCTGTATCTAAAGCTGAAGTGGCTTCATCTAGTAAAAGAATCGGTGCGTTTTTCAAAATCGCGCGTGCAATGGCAATACGCTGACGTTGCCCACCTGACAACCGCACGCCGCGATCGCCGATTTCATTTTGCAGGCCATTAGGTAATTGCTGGATAAAATCCCAGGCATGCGCAGCAACTGCGGCCTTAATAACTTCTTCTTCAGTTGCGTTACGCAAAACACCGTATGCAATATTATTAAACACCGTGTCGTTAAACAAAATGACATCTTGGCTGACTAGTGAAAATTGCTCACGTAAATTAGCCAGAGGCAATGACCGAATATCCACGCCATCTAACAATACCTGGCCTTGCTGCAATTCATAAAATCGGGGCAGCAGATTGACCAGCGTTGTTTTCCCCCCGCCAGACCGCCCCACCAAAGCCAATTTTTCGCCAGGTTTAATGTTAAAGCTAATCTCATTAAGTGCGGGGCGTTTGGCGTTGTTATAAGTGATTCCAACATTCTTAAATTCAATGTCGCCGCGACTTCTAGGTAAAAGTTTATCGCCTTCGTCCACTTCTGGTTTCACGTCAATGACGGCAAATACACTTTGTGCCGCTGCAAGTGCAACTTGCAACTCCTCATTCATCTCCGTTAGATGTTTGATTGGCGAAATCAACATCAGCAAGGCACCGACAAACGCTGCAAATTCACCGGCGCTGAATCGACCGACCGCGTAATAAACCACTAACCCTAATGAAACTGCCGCTAAGAGTTCCACTACCAGACTGTTTAAGCCTGAGATGCGCGCCAAACGAATTTGCATGTGCCGGTTTTTGCCCGCTATTTTTGCAAAACGCTCATTTTCATAGCTCATTGCACCAAAAATCTTAACGATACGTTGACCTGAAATCGCCTCTTCGGCTGCCTTGGTCATCTCACCCACCGAATGCTGTACTTGCTTGCCGGCACTGCGCAGCTTAGGCGTCATTCTACTTAGGTATAGCGCCATAATAGGTGCGACTAACGCAAATATTAACGTCAAACGCCAATCTAAATACAACATATAGCCTATGATACCAATCGCAGTTAAGGAATCCCGCACCAAGGTTAATGTAGAGCGTGTAGCCGCGCTGGACATTTGCTCTACATCATAAGTAAGTTTTGAGATGACAATCCCAGAAGACTGATCATCAAAAAAACTGATTGGTAACAACATTAGCCTGCGAAACGTATCTAGTCGCAAGTCTTCTACTACGCGGCGTGCAACATAGCGCATAGCAAAACCTGAAATAAACCCAGATAATCCTCGCAAGGCCATGAGACCAAACAACATAAAGGGAAGATAGGCGATTTTATCCGGAGATTGTTTTACGAAACCTTCATCCGTGACCTGCTTAATAGTCGCTAAAAAAGCAGTATTAGTCGCAGATAGAATCACTAATCCTAGAATACCGCCTAAAAATACAAATTTATATTTCCACGCATATTTAAATAAGCGTAGATATAGAACTTTGGCATTTTGGACTTTAGGAGCGTTTAGCTTTGCGAGTTTGTTGACTGATCTCGACATATTAATGTCGACTTATCGTATTAAATGAATCAAAAAAACGTATAAAATTTAACAACATTAAAATTTAAGAACCTGATTTAACCTGCGTTGCAAAAGTAATATGTGTGTAACCAGCCAAACGAGAAGCTTCCATCACATTCACCACGGATTGATGTGTGCTCTCTGCATCAGCATTAATAACGACAGTTGGCTCTTTGCCACCATTAGCCGCCGCTTGCAATGCTGCGCTGATCGCTTCAACTGATTTATCCGCCAAACCTTTACCATTCACCACATATTGACCGTTAGCATCTACGCCCACTTCAATAGTGAGTGGTTTATCCTGTGTCGCATTCGCTTCTGCTGTTGGCAGATTGATTTGCAGTTCGCTGGTGCGCGAGAAAGTCGCACTTACCACCAAGAAAATGATAATAACCAGCAGCACATCAATCAATGGCACGAGATTCATCTCGAGGTCTTCATGGCGCTTTCCACGTTGAAAATTCATATGGTTTCCTTAATTAAGAATTTAAGCGTAATGAAAAATTAATTACGCTCACCGTGAATAATCTCAACCAACTTAATCGCTTGCTGTTCCATATCCACCAATAAACCATCTACTTTTGAGCGGAAAAAACGATAAGCAATCATGGCGGGCACCGCTACGACAATACCTGCTGCCGTGTTGTATAAAGCCACTGAAATACCGCGCGCAAACTGGGCAATATCATGACCGCTGCTGGTAAATGCACCAAACAGTTCAACCATCCCAATCACCGTACCTAGCAAACCTAATAACGGGGCAACCGTAGCAATCGTACCAAGCGTAGAAAGATACTTTTCCAGTTTATGTGCTACCGCACGACCCGTTTCTTCAATGGCCTCTTTCGTCACTTCACGGGAGCTTTTGCTATTAGCTAAAGCGCTGGCAAATACTTCACCTAATAAAGAGTGCTGCTCTAAACGGTTGATGGTTTCTTTTGTTATGCCGCCTTTTGCAAGCCAGGTTTGCACTTCAGGCAATAGATTTTGAGGTGCTACTGTGTTGCTGCGCAATGCGAAAAAACGCTCACCTATAATTGCCAATGCTACGACTGATGCAATGATAAGCGGCCAAATTGGCCAGCCTGCTGCTAAAATTATTTGCCACACGATGCGACTCCCTAAATTAAAAATGGTGATTAGTTTTTGCGTAGGCGCACATAAAACTTAACTGAGCGATACTTTAGCTGGTAGTCTGGTTTTGGGCAAGCCACCATGGTGTTTCATTTGGATATTTCATTGCCTAATATGAGCGCTTTATATCAATTTTCAAACTCTTTTATCATTATTCAGTATAACTATCTTGCCAGTAACGTCTATTTTGTGTGCGCCAACTGGTAATGCTAATATTAGGTTCGCTATTTAAATTAGCGTTAGCATTCGCTTTAAAATCAAGCGTGAGTGCGCCATCGTAATCTGATCGATACATCTGACTATTAAATGTCTGGTAGCGTTCGACAATCAAAGACTTAGGATGCCCAAAACGGTTTAAATAACCCGTCGTAAATATAGTTACGCTAGGGCTAACCGCTGCAATAAAATCGGATGTTGAAGAAGTTTTGCTGCCGTGATGCGGCGCTATGATGATATCGCTGTTTAATTTGGTTGCATCCCTGTTTAACAATTCCAATTCCGCTTCTTTTTCAATATCTCCCGTCAGCAAAATACTACCCGCCTGGCTAGTTACTTTAACTACACAGCTACGATTATTATCTTTCAGCATCGCATCTCCATAGCTTTCAAAGCTAGGATGCAACATTTCAAATTCTACGCCATCCCATATCCAGCGCTGTCCTGCAAAACATGATAGTTTTTTCATTGACTTCACTGCTTCTACCTCAGGTGTAAAAGAACTTGCAAGCCATGCTATGGGCATTAGGGTAATCACCGACTGCATACCGCCACTGTGATCGTTATCGTTATGGCTGACAATCAATCCATCTAATTTTTTAACGCCTGCACCGCGTAAAAAAGGTACCACAATGCGGCTACCCGCATCCGCTTGCGCGCCATATGTTGGGCCGGTGTCATATAACAAAGTATGCGTTGCTGTTTGTACTACTACGCTTAAGCCTTGCCCTACATCTAATACGGTGACTTTCATGTCGCCTACCATTGGCCGTACAGGCTGGATGAGCAGCATAGGCATAAATCCTATCAAGCCCAACCAACGCATAGGAAAACCGCGCGGCAGCAATAACCAAACTACGCCTAACATCGCAGGCAATAGCGTCCACACGGGAGGCGCATGCTGCTGCCAAGTAACAATGGGTAATTGATTCAACCATTTAAGTGCAACCATACAAACATTTAAAGCTTGGTACGATAGATTTAATGGTGCATCGATGGGCAAAAAACTGCCCAATAATGCTAGAGGAGTCACTACAAAACTAATGAGTGGAATGGCAAACGCATTAGCAAACGGTGAAACAATGGAAGTCTGGTTAAACATCACCAATAGTAGCGGCAACATACCTATAGTAACCGCCCACTGCGTTTGCAATGCTACCTTTAGCCAATGCAAATGGCCAACTCGCGCACCTAATGCAAACCCAAGCATTGCCACAGCGCCGAATGACAACCAAAATCCTGGCGAGCTTACAGCCCATGGATCAATAATCACCACAATAAATAACGCCATCGCCAACACTTGAGTGATTACTAATTGCCGCCCTGACCACAAAGCTATGGCAAACACCATGAGCATATAAAATGTGCGCTGGGAAGGCACAGAAAAACCCGCAATCAGTGTGTACAAAAGCGCAGCAATTACGCCCACAAGCGTAGCGGCTTTACGGGTAGGCAGACGCATCACTAGTTTAGTGCTATGCCGCCAAATGAATCCTATCAAACCAAACGCCAAACCAGCCAACATCGTGATATGAATGCCAGAGATCGACATCAGGTGCGACGTGCCGGTGCGTAAAAATACTTGCCAGTCCTCGGCCGCAATTTGGCTATCATCGCCAATGACCAATGCTTGAATGATGCTGCTGTATGGTTTATCGCCAAATACTTTGTTAATACGCTGCTGAATCTTTTCGCGCAAATGCTCAACTATATATTTTGGTTGCCACACGAAATTTTTAAGTTTTTTGAGACCCGCTTTAGTTTTAATGCTGCCAGTAGCTCGGATATTTTCACTTAACGCCCACGACTCAAAATCAAAACCATGCGGGTTTTGTGTGCCGTGCGGGCGCTTTAAACGTACCGTCAACCGCCAACGCTCGCCTGCGTGAAACTGATTTAACTCTTCAAATGTAAAGGTTTGCTGAATGTCATATTGATGATTGTTGTACTGATTGAGACTAATGTGATTTGGCACAATTGCGTTTGGAGTAATGACGTTTTCTACATCAAACTGAAAGCGTATGCCGTGCTCTGTAGCTTCCGGCAGACTTGCCACCACACCTATAATGACAATCGTCTTTTGTTCCCAAGCATGTGGAAGCTCATCACTTAAGCGCCACAGAGCAAATCCGCTTGCCCAGCATATGCCAAATAGAAACGCAGCCGTAGTTATTAAAACGCGACGTAGCAATGTTGCCGCATGAATATTCGTCAGCCTAAATTTTTTAGATAAATATGAATGATTTTGTGCCAAAACCAGCAAAAGCACTGAGACTGCAATTGCACACAATAGCCAGCTCACATTTGGCAATTGCGGCAACTGCTGCACGACCCAAGCACCAAATACAAACATCAGTGCCGCAAGAATCATGACTTGAATTTAGCGATTTATAAAGATTCTAACTTACCGTCAACCAGCTTATATTGACGTTGCATTTTTGCAGCCAGCTCAATATCGTGCGTTACTACCACCAGACTTAAGTGCTGGGTTTGGTTCATTTCCAAGAGCAAATCAAACACTACGTGCGCCGTATGGCGATCAAGATTACCCGTAGGTTCATCGGCCAATATACATTGCGGCTGCGTGACTAGCGCTCTTGCAACAGCAGCACGCTGGCGTTCACCGCCAGAAAGCTCGCCCGGCATATGTTCCAGCCGATGTTTTAAACCTACTTTTGTAAGTGTTTCAGCCGCCAATGTAAGTGCTTGCTCTCGCGGCATACGCCGGATAAACAATGGCATGGCGACATTTTCCAACGCAGTGAATTCTGGCAGCAAGTGATGAAACTGGTACACAAAACCAAGTGATTCATTACGCAGATTGCCCTTTTTGGTTTCATTCAAAGTGGCTAAATTCTGGTTAAGAATACTGACTTCTCCGCTACTCGGTGCATCAAGCCCGCCTAGCAAATGCAGAAGCGTACTTTTGCCAGAGCCGGAAGCCCCGACAATCGCAATCTGTTCGCCTTTATGTACCGTTAAATCAATGCCATTTAGCACGGCGACCTCTAAACCCTCATAGGTTTTATGCAAGGCCTGACAAGAAACTATACTGTTTGAAGCCGTATTACTCATATCTTAATGCCTCGGCAGGGTTGATTTTGCTAGCGCGCCAGCTAGGATAAAGTGTAGCTAACAGACTTAATATAAACGACATGATGACAATGGTAATAACATCCGCCCAGATTAAATCAGACGGTAGATCGCTAATGTAATACACATCTTTTGCCAGAAACTGCACATGGAATAAACCTTCAATAAACGGAATAATCGTGCTTATATTTAACGCTATCACAACCCCAAAGAGCGCACCCAACACTGTACCAATTAAGCCGATTAATGCCCCCTGAATGATAAAAATCACCATGATGCTGCCAGGGCTAGCGCCGAATGTGCGCATAATCGCAATGTCAGCGCGTTTATCCGTTACCGCCATCACTAGCGTAGACACAATATTGAACGCAGCCACTGCAACAATCAGCGTTAAGATAATGAACATCACCCGCTTTTCCATCTGCACTGCGCGAAAGAAATTAGCGTGTTGCTGTGTCCAGTCGGTCACAAAATATGCGTCATTCGGATTTGGCATCTGATTAAGCTGCTGTTCTATCATTTTAGAAACTGTTGGTGCATCGAATAAATCATCCAGTTTCAAACGCACGCCAGAGACTTTATCGCCCATGCGATACAACTTAGCCGCATCGTCCATGTGAATTAGCGCCAATCCAGCATCGTACTCATACATACCAATTTGAAACAAGCCAACCAATGTAAATTGCTTAATACGCGGCACTACGCCAGTCGGCGTAAATTGACCTTGCGGCGCTAGCACCACCACTTTGTCACCAATCTGCGCACCAATCGCATAAGCCAGATCCGCACCTAAGATAATGCCGAACTCGCCTGCGCGTAAATCACTCAAGCTACCGGCTTTCATATGGCGACCTAAATCCGCCACTTTATCTTCCGCCGCTGGCAACACACCGCGGATAATCGCACCTTGTACGCCCTGCCCATAACTCAGCATGCCTTGCGCCGTAATATAAGGCGCACTCGCCAATACATGCTGGCGCTTAAGTGCAGATGCAGCGACACTTTGCCAGTTTGCCAGTTGATTATTGTTACCCGTGATTTCCAAATGCGATGCCACGCCTAAAATCCGCGTGCGCAACTCCTTTTGAAAGCCATTCATGACAGATAGCACGACGATTAAAGCAGCAACGCCAAGCGCAATGCCTATCATGCTGGTGAGGGAAATAAACGAAATGAAATGATTTTTACGCTTAGCCCGCGTGTAACGCATGCCGACGAATAATTCAAATACCGATAATTTATTGAATATGGATTTTAGTTTTTTTAGCATGGGCTAAATTCTAACAGTTTTTGAACTCTGTACAGTGTTCAAAAACTGCAGCATTGATTTTGCAATTAAGGCATAAATACTGTATGTTTATTTGAAATCGACAAATAAAAAAATAATGCATTTAAACCCAATACAATTTTCACCAAGTTATACACCTAATCTGGTGTCTATTTTACGTTGGGCATAAAGGGAAAAGCATGAGCATTCAAAAGATTATTAAAGCTTTAATAGCTATTATGCTTTTCAACGCAGCTATTAGTTTTGCTATCGCTTCTGATAACGAAAAGACATGCCAAGGTAATCTGGAAAAAGGAAATAAACAAATAATCAAAGCTGGTGTGACATATAAGCTGTCGTACAGCATTTCAGGTTCAACTGCAAAAATTCAGTTCGCTGGTCGTGAGTTTGATGCAATCGCGGAGAGTGGAAAATCGTGGAAAGGTCTCTGGGTAAAAAGAATTGACGAAAGTATTTACTTTTCCTTTCTACCCGACGAAGGCGGCACAATCAAATTCCAGTTTGAGCCCAATCTTTGGTACTCGGGCAATTGTTAGTTATTGTCATGCCCAACCCATCCATCAAGCGGGACGCCTAACGGCGCCCCTTATGTCAAACGTTAGCCATACTCACGATGAGTCAAGATAACAATAAAAAACGTCCGCCCGTGAGAGTGTTTTGAAATTTTTTTATTGCATAATTAACGATATAAAAGACTATTTTATTGGTCGCTTTTATGTGCTGGTTCTCTGCGCTCTAGTGTGCATACCAATTTTTTCAATTACAGCTATACGCCACAAGAATTTCGAACCATCAGTAATCATAATTACTTTATGGGCAGTAATTCTTGCCACGTTATGTACATACTTACATAATAAAAAAGTCATTCGATATAAGGTCTCATTGTTATGTATTTTAGTAGTGTTGGTAGCTTCATTTATATATCCAGGCTAACCCATCATTCAAGCGGGACGCTGGACTTGCCCTAAAAAAGTAGACACATCACTCTAACTTTGAGGAGATGTGGCATGGCAAGAACGATCAAACGGGCATACGCTCGTTATTCAGAATCATTTAAAGCGGAGGCGGTCAGATTAGCCTCTCAACCTGGCATAT
>DASQFK010000181.1:0-8018 GCA_035633175.1 Methylotenera sp. | reverse complement strand
AATTAATATCAATATGCTCGCTCGCAGGATGTAACGGTAACCCCGGCATCGTCATGATATCGCCGCAAATTGCCACTATAAAGCCTGCACCACGCGATAACCTCAGCTCACGTACCTGCAATACATGCTCTGTTGGTGCACCACGCAAATTAGGGTCTGATGAAAACGAATATTGTGTTTTAGCTATGCAGACAGGGTAATGGTTATAGTTTTTTTCCAATTCCCGCAGTGTCATTTGTGCAGAGGCTGACAACTTAACCTGAAATGCACCATATATTTTTTGTGCAACAGCTTCTATTTTTTGCAACAGTGGCATTTCATCTGGATACAGAAACTTGAAAGAATTAATGGCAGATGTTGTCGTATTTTCTAAGACGTTCAATACCTCCAATGCCAAGTCTTTAGCTCCTGCACCACCTTGTGCCCAATGTTTACAAACTATCGCTTTAACCTCCATTTTTGCAACTTCTGCTTGTAATAATGCAATCTCGGCATCTGTGTCAGTTAAAAAATGATTCACTGCCACAACCACTTGCAAGCCAAAGTGTTGGCTTAGATTTTGCACATGTTTTTGTAAATTGACCATGCCTAACTTTAAGGCCGCTAGATTTTCACTATTAAGTGCTTTTACCTCTACACCGCCATGATATTTAAGTGCGCGTACCGTAGCGACTAGCACTACTGCCGAGGGTTGTAACCCTGTTTTTCGGCACTTGATATCGATAAATTTTTCAGCGCCTAGATCTGCGCCGAAACCTGCTTCCGTCACTACATAGTTCGCAAGCTTTAATGCTGTTTTAGTGGCAATTACCGAGTTGCAGCCATGCGCAATATTGGCAAATGGTCCGCCATGTACAATAGCAGGCGTATGTTCCAACGTTTGTACCAAATTTGGCTGAAATGCATTTTTGAGTAACGCCGTCATTGCGCCCTCAGCCTGTAAATCGCTTGCCAATACGGGCTGATTGCTCATGGTCATGCCGATTTGAATATTACCTAATTTAACCTTCAAATCTTCCAGGGAGGAGGCTAGGCAAAATATTGCCATCACTTCACTTGCGACCGTGATATCAAAACCGGTGTGTCTTTCTATGGCTTTGCTTTCGTTCACATTATTTAACGTGATTCTACGTAAAGCACGGTCGTTCATATCCATACAGCGCCGCCAAGTTATGCTGGCGGGGTCGATATTCAGCGCATTACCTTGATAGATATGATTATCAATCAGTGCAGCGAGTAAATTATTGGCGCTACTGATTGCATGAAAATCCCCTGTGAAATGCAGGTTAATATCCTCCATAGGCACAACCTGCGATTGACCACCGCCTGTGGCACCGCCTTTCAAGCCAAATACAGGCCCCAGTGATGGTTCCCGGATACACACTACTGCTTTCTTTTCAGTGTTCGTTAATACTTGATTAAGTGCATCGGCCAAACCAATAGTGGTAGTCGTTTTACCCTCGCCTGCGGGTGTAGGACTAATGGCAGTGACCAATATCAGTTTGCCATCAGTTTTATCGTGCAGATTTTGAATGCAACTCGGACTGAGCTTTGCAATATGATGCCCGTATGGGATTAAATCGTTTGCTATAAGATTAAGTTTACCTGCGACTACTGAGATTGATTGTAATGTTGCAGCTTGTGCGATTTCAATATCACTTTTAATCTTATTAGACATTGGTGAATTCCATGTAAAAAATTCAAGTTTTTTGAAAAACCAGTTTTGTAAAACCAGTTATTTACGACCGCCCAGAATATTACCTAATACGCCTCGAATTATCTGCCGCCCAAGTTGTGAACCTATTGCACGCGCAGCGCTTTTAGCCGCGGCTTCAAACACCCCATCAGAACGGCTGGCTGGTTTTTTCTTATCGCCAGTATCACCTCCAAGCATGCCGCCCCAGCTAAAACCTTCATCCTCCTTAGCTTCGATAGCACCCTCTTCAGCACGACTCTTTAGAATTTCATACGCAGATTCGCGATCTACAAATTTCTCATAGACTCCATATACGTTTGAAGCTTTAATCGTATCAATACGCTCCCCATCTGTAGCTGGACCTAATCGGCTGCCTGGCGGGCAAACAAAAGTACGTTCTACTGGGGTTGGAATGCCTTTTTCATCTAAGAACGATACGAGCGCTTCGCCTACCCCAAGTTCTGTAATTGCGACTGCAACGTTCACTTTAGGGTTGCTTCTAAAGGTATCAGCCGCTGATTTAACAGCTTTTTGATCCCTTGGCGTAAATGCCCGCAAGGCATGCTGTACACGATTACCTAATTGCCCTAAAACGACATCAGGTATATCCAGCGGATTCTGGCTAACAAAATAAACACCTACGCCTTTAGAGCGGATCAAACGCACCACTTGCTCAATTTTGTCTAGCAAAGCTTGCGGTGCATCATTAAATAACAAATGCGCTTCATCAAAAAAGAATACCAGTTTTGGTTTTTCTAAATCGCCTGCTTCAGGTAATTTTTCAAATAACTCTGAAAGCAGCCATAGCAGTAAAGTAGCGTAGATACGTGGAGAGTTAAACAATTTATCCGAAGCTAAAATATTAATAACACCATGGCCATTTCCATCGGTCTGCATCAAGTCGTCTAAATTCAGCGCCGGCTCTCCAAACAACATATCTGCGCCTTCAGTTTCAAGCTGCAACAACGAACGCTGCACAGCACCCACACTGGCTGCAGAGATATTACCGTAGGTCGCTTGATACTCGGCCGCATGTTCAGAAGCATGTTGCATCATGGCACGTAAATCTTTCAGGTCTAGCAGCAGCCAGCCTTTGTCATCGGCAATCTTGAATATCGCATTTAGTACGCCACCCTGCACATCATTCAAGTTCAATAAGCGCCCTAATAACAAGGGTCCCATTTCAGCAATGGTAGTGCGCACAGGGTGACCTTTTAATCCGAACACATCCCAAAATGTAACCGGGCATTTTGCGTAGCTAAACTCTGAGAGCGCTAATTGTTGAATACGCGCTTCAATTTTAGCGTTGCCGCCTCCTGCTTGTGACATCCCGGCTAAATCGCCCTTCACATCGGCCATGAACACCGACACCCCTAGCTTAGAAAAACCTTCGGCCAATGTTTGCAGTGTGACCGTTTTACCCGTTCCCGTAGCACCTGCTATCAAGCCATGACGGTTGGCCATTTTGGGCAAAATAAAGCTGGAGATATCATTGTTTTTTGCAATTAGTATCGGTTCAGTCATGCTATAGGTCGCCTTTTCGTGCTTTATCCAAAATTTCTAATAAAGTGGTTTCTAATTCTTGCGCTGCTTTTTGTGCGCGTAGTGTAGGGCTTTTAATACTTTTTAGATCGTAAGTGGGCCTTGCCAGTGCAATAAATAATTTCAATTTATTGTTCGCGTCAGGCTTTTCGTAAATTGCGATACGGCAAGGCGCAAATACTAAGAATTCAGGGTGGTCTAAGAATATGTCGGTACCCAAGCTCAAGTTGCAAAAGCTATGGACTTCTTTAACACCTTGCGGGTCTATCCCACGCTTTTTGATATGTTCTGCAATTGGAAAGTTGGCCGGATTCACAAAGTTCTTGCCCTCGGACAACGACTTTAAACTATCAACAACATCTTGGTAGCTGACGCCTTCGTTGACAGGCAATTCGTAGATTGAGGTAGTGACATCAATAGCGGGCATACCTGCATTGATTTTGCCTATTAATGCGGTATCAGGAGCAGGCTTAACATTGCTACAGGCAGTCATTAACAATAATAAAGCCAAAATTAAACCATGCTTAATCATAAATAGCCCTATGCAATCCACAGCATTATTATGCACTGATTTTAAGCGCGGCATTCACTGCTTTCCGATTAAAATGCGGCGCAATCAGCTCAATAAAGCCATACATATAGCCGCGTAAAAATGCATCTTTGCGAATACCCAAGTAAGTTGTGCTATCTGGGAATAAATGACTCACATCGATTCTGGCCAAATGCCCATCACGCTGAGGATCATATGCCATATTAGCAAGCAGCCCCACACCCAGCCCTAATGTGACATAGGTTTTGATGACGTCTGCGTCAATAGCGGTTAACACCACATTGGGAGACAATCCTGCTTCAGTAAATATTTTTGATACCAATGTGCCGCCTGTGAAAGCAAAGTCATAAGTAATCAGTGGATAAGTTGCCAGCTTTTCAAGCGTGAGTTCGCCATCCGATAATAAAGGATGCCCGTGCGGTACCACCACACAGCGATTCCATTGGTAGCAAGGCAGGCATAATAAGCTATCGAAACTACTGATAGATTCTGTAGCAATCCCGATATCCGCATCGCCATTAGCCACTTGCTCCGCCACTTGAATGGGATTACCTTGGTGGATATTTAATTTAACCTGTGGATAATGCAACATAAAATCTTTGACTGCCGCAGGCAATTTATAGCGTGCCTGTGTATGCGTAGTGGCAATGGTGAACGTACCAGTTTCTACATTACTAAATTCATCACCTACACGTTTGATGTTATCAATATCGCGAATTACTTTGGCCGCCAACGCTAATATTTGCGCACCTGGCTCGGTAATACCGACAAGCCGTTTACCGTTGCGTTGAAAAACCTGCAGTCCTAACTCGTCTTCAAATAACTGTATTTGCTTACTTACCCCAGGTTGCGAGGTATATAAAGCATCCGCTGCACTGGTAATACTCAAACCTTGGCGTGCGACTTCATTTAAATAGCGTAATTGATGTAGCTTCATTTCATTTCATTCTCACTTCGATTAGATTTAGCTTTTAAGGATGGGTACCTTTATATAACTAAATCAAATAAATATAGAATAACATATTCTAAAATAATTTATTATTTGCTGATATAGTGCCACCTCTAATAATTTAATGTTTTTAATAACAATACTCCATATGGAATTTGGTTATATATTTGCCGGCTTTGCGGTCGGAGTGCTAGTAGGTTTAACGGGCGTGGGTGGCGGCTCTTTAATGACCCCAATTTTAGTATTAATTTTTCATGTCAAACCAGCTTTTGCAGTGGGCACGGATTTACTTTACGCGTCTATCACTAAGTCTGTAGGTATTTTTGCGCACGGTAAACTCGGCAATATCGATTGGAAATTAGTTCGCTTGCTTGCTTATGGCAGCTTACCAGCTTCTATATTTACCACGCTTTATCTGAGAACAATCGATATCGCTTCAGAAGCTGCAGTAAGCAGTATTAAATTCTGGCTAGGGATAGCACTTATCATTACCTCATTTTCGGTACTGTTCCGCAATCAACTGACTGCGTTCTCAAAAAGAGAGCATTTGATTAATATTCAATGGACCCCATATCTAACAGTGATATTAGGCTTGATTTTAGGCTTTTTGGTCACACTTACTTCAGTAGGTGCGGGTGCATTAGGTGTTACTGCATTATTGATTATTTACCCTAAACGTCCGATTACCACCATTATCGGCTCTGATGTTGCACATGCCGTGCCATTAACGCTGTTTGCCGGTTTGGGCCATGCCAGCCTTGGCACAGTCGATTATAAGTTACTAGGCATTTTGCTGATAGGCTCCATCCCTGGCATTTGGATTGGCAGTCATTTAAGCGTTAAGGTTGCCGAGCATTGGGTACGCTACGCGCTTGCTTTGATACTGATTTTTGTGGGCTTCAAGCTCGTTTTGAATTAAAATAGTGGATTGTTGTATTTGAGGGTTAACGCTTTTTGCGCTTTTATTCCTCAAATATCAAAACAAGATAAGGCGCAAGGCTAAATTTAGCCGCGCCGCATATGCTTTATATGCAAGCAATAAATTTAGCCTTGCAACGTAATATTGTGAAGATAGTTGAGTGAAGAAAAGTACAAAATGTATAAATACGACGAAATAGATCAGCAGATAGTAGACGAAAGAGTTGCACAGTATCGCGACCAAACGCGTCGCTACTTGGCCGGCGAACTGACCGAGGAAGAATTCCGCCCCTTACGTTTGCAAAACGGCTTGTATATACAACGCCATGCGCCGATGTTACGTATTGCCGTGCCTTACGGTATGCTATCAAGCAAACAATTACACAAACTCGGTGATATTGCTAAACGTTATGATCGTGATTACGGTCATTTCAGTACACGCCAAAACTTACAGCTTAATTGGCCTAAGCTTGAAGATGTACCTGAAATATTGGCTGAGCTTGCAACCGTTGAAATGCATGCCATTCAAACCTCTGGCAATTGCATCCGTAACATTACGACAGACCAATTTGCTGGCGTTGCGCCAGATGAAGTGATTGATCCCCGTGCTATGGCAGAAATTATGCGCCAATGGAGTACTTTTCATCCTGAGTTTGCATTACTGCCTCGTAAGTTCAAAATTGCTGTTTCTGGCGCTAAACAAGACCGCGCTGTCGTACAGGTGCACGATATTGGCCTGGAATTTTACCGTGACTCAGAGAACAAAGTCGCCATTAAAGTCTGGGTCGGCGGTGGTTTAGGTCGCACGCCTATACTAGGTTCAGTGATTCGTGAGCATCTTGAGTGGCAACACGTCCTCACCTACTGCGAAGCCATTATCCGCGTTTATAACCTGCATGGTCGTCGCGATAACTCATATAGAGCACGCATCAAAATTTTGGTCAAAGCCCTCGGTATTGAGGAATTCAGTAAACAAGTGGAAGCTGAATGGCTACATTTAAAAGATATGCCGAACACGATTCCAGAAACCGAACTTGCGCGCGTTGAAAAATATTTTGATGCAATGCCTTACGAAACGTTACCGGCACATGATGCAAGCTTTGATGCGGCTATTGCAAGCAATACCGCGTTTGCTGCCTGGGTGAAGCGTTGTGTGCACCCACATAAAACCAGCGGTTATCGTGCTATTACCTTGTCGCTAAAACCGCATGGCAAAGCACCAGGTGACGCGACGAGTGAGCAAATGCACCTGGTAGCTGATTTAGCTGACCAATATAGCTTTGGCGAATTACGCGTTTCACATGAACAGAATTTGATTTTAGCGGATGTGAAATTAAGCGACTTATTTACTGTGTGGGAAAAAGCCCGTGCAAATGGCTTAGCTACACCTAATATCGGCTTGCTCACTGATATTATTTGCTGCCCTGGCGGTGACTTTTGCTCACTGGCTAACGCGAAAAGCATCCCGATTGCTGAAGCGATTCAAATGCAATTTGACAACCTGGATTACTTGCACGACATCGGTGAAATTGAGATCAATATCTCTGGCTGTATGAATGGTTGCGGGCACCATAGTGTCGGCCATATTGGTATTCTAGGTGTGGATAAAGACGGCTCTGAATGGTATCAAGTATCGATTGGTGGCAAACAGGGTAATGATGCCAGCCTAGGCAGTGTGATTGGGCCTTCGTTCTCGGCTGAAGAAATGCCAGCGGTGGTGCAACAACTCATTGACATTTATATTCAAGAGCGTACTGATGAAGAGCGCTTTATCGATACCGTGCGCCGATTAGGTATTGCACCGTTTAAAGCGCGCGTTTATGGAAAAGATGCCATTAGTGAGATTGCAGCATGAGCAACTTGATCAAACTTAACCACGGTAACAGTGCAAATATAATTGAAAACGAATGGTTCACTGTTGAATTGCCAGCGAGCCAGGTAGAAGCACGCAAACAAGCCGGCAAAGTGGTGTTATTCAAACTCACGGGTGAAAAAACTGTTACGCCAGAGCAAATTGCAACGACTGAAATTCCTGCGTCTGGAAAAGTGATTGTGCCGTTAAGTGTGTTTATTGCACGTAAACCTGAATTGCAATCAAGAATTTCTGCAAAAGAGGTTGGCGTGTGGGTAGACACACATGAAGTGCTTGCAGACTTAGTTGAATCTCAGCCTGATTTAAACACGCTGCCGATTATTGCTGTACATGTTGAGCGCTTCGCCGATGGTCGTATTTTCTCGTTAGGCGCCCTACTTCGTACTCGTTACGGTTATAAAAATGAGTTGCGTGCGACTGGTGATGTGCTGCGCGATCAATTGTTCTTTCTAAAACGCAGCGGCTTTGATAGTTATATGATTCGCGCAGA
>DASQFK010000180.1:0-2933 GCA_035633175.1 Methylotenera sp. | reverse complement strand
ACTATTAGCTTATTTCGATAAAATTAGTAACACACCTGACACCATTGTATTCGTTGATTTTTGGGGCAGAATCACTGTGTACTCACTTTGGGTGCTTTGCTATGAGGTTTATAAAAAATACGTTGAGTAATAATTCAAGTTTATGATTAGCTAGTTCAAAATCAGGCTGATAGGATTTTATGGAACGCTGGGTGTTATATGCATTTATCTCCATGTTTTTTGCCGGTTTTACGGCGGTTATTGCCAAGCAAGGTCTTGCAGGTATTTCAGCTGAATTAGGGCTGACCATACGCACACTTTTTGTATGCATATTTGTACTTGTGTTTGCAATATTAGCAATAGCACCTACTGAAATAAAATCGCTGCAAAAAGTGAATTATGTGTGGCTAGGCTTATCTGGCATGACTACCGCATTGTCATGGATTTTTTACTACAAAGCGTTAAAAGTAGGTGATGTTGCGACCGTAGCGCTGATTGATAAAGGCAGTGTGGTCATTGCTATATTGCTGGCATGGCTACTTTTGAAAGAAGTAATTACCTTGCGCATTGCACTAGGCGCAGCCTTAATAGTGGCTGGTTTATTTGTCATTGCTAAAAAGTAATGTCAGTTATTTCTTTAGCTTAAAGTGCAATATTAAAGGCTAATTTAAGGCGCGCAGCGATAGTCGGGCGCTTTGTTTAATACGTCACCATTTTCAGCCACCCACGCAATCGCTTGAACGCGCGTATCAAGATTGCAAGCTTCAATATAACCTACTGCGCCATTTGTTTCGGCAACAAATCGTATAACAGCTTCCTCAGAATTCACTACGTGAGGTGGTGATTTACCATGAAAGTACAAGCCGTTCCAGTAATCAATTTGCGTGCTTGGCAGGCTACCTAATATTTTTTTAGAGAACTGCATTCTTAGCGGATTTTCTGCGGGTAAATTCACTGGATGCATGCGCTTACCATTCGCCCAGTAATCTTTTTTACGCCAATAAATAAGCTTAAGTTCGGGTAATGAAATGGCTTTTGTCGCTTGGTCATTAGCCACAATTACTGCAATCACTGTTTGCTCGCTAGCCATGCTCGCGGCAGAAGAAAGCAGGCAAAATAATGCCAGTAAAGCAAAAAGTAGGCGCATTAAAACAGCACCGCAAATGAACCTAAAAATCCGCGTGGTGATTCAGGTTGATCGCCACTACCACCGGTGAATTCAAGCTTTAATAATTGTGTAGGTTTAATGCGCCAAGTAGCGCCTAACAACCAGCGTTCTTGTCGTCTTTCATCCGGACGGTCAAAAATCTCGAGCCGTGCAATACCATACCAATTACGAAGAGATGACCAATTATTTAAGCGCGACAATGGAATAGCTGTTTGTAAATAAGCACCGCTGCCGCCATCTTTATTATCTGAATCCCACCGCTGAAAACCTTCGCCTAAAAACTCAATGTCTTGATAATGCGTAAGAAAATCAAAGCCCAACATCCGATAGCTGGGATTAGAAGCGGTTTTTTCCGTGAACGATAATAGGTTTAAACCAAAATTTAAGTCTTGGCCGAAGGTAAAACGCGCACCTTTAACATGTTTGAATTTGATTTCGTCATCATCATCAATTTGATCTTTAAGCGCTTCAACAAAAATAGTGTATTCAAACGCGCTATCTTTAAGCGGCACTGCGCCGAAGGCCATCACACCGTTTGTTGTAATTGGAAAAAGTCGACTGGTTGCAAGTGGGCGGGTGCTGGTCCATACCAAAGGCGCGGCATGCAGTAAATTCCAGCGGCCGGCAGGCGTTAAGAATCGGCCTGCGCGGAAGTTGGTTTTTTCAGAGTAGTTGTAATCAAGATAAAGTCGCTCTATGTTGACAAAACTCTCTTTGGTGTTGAGTTTGTTCTGTTCATCCCAAGTCAGCGGATCTTCTAATTCTATTTCGCTAAAAAATTTAAAGCGGCTATCGTTTTCCCATCTTAAAATTAAACTGATTTCGTTAATTGCAGCTTTTGCGTCGCCGTCTCTAGGCAGCGTAATGCCGGCGCTGGAATATCCGCCCAGCGAAAAGCCATTTTCATCTGAAGCATTAGCTACTTCATCTGCATGCGCAGCCTTGCACAGCATGAGTAGCAGGGCTACACTGCCAATAGTAGCCATGACAGAAACAAGAGATCGTCGTTTAATAGGATGCATTATTGTTCCAAATATTACTGAGGCAAAATAATAAGGCTCGGCTGGATTTTGCAGTTCATCATTATATCTTTAAGTCCATTCTTCGTTATCAACTATGAGCATACATGTTGCGTAAGCTATTTAAAAAAAAGTTACTTCAAAACAAGTTTTTCGCAAATAAACCAATTTCAGTCAAGCAGTTATTGCTGTTAGGATTTTTGCTTACAGCCTTGTTACCCATATTGATTGTGATGTGGTTAGCCTTTTATCAAGCGCGTACTATTTTGCGTCAAGAAATAACGCGAGATATGCAAACCCGAGCTGTTGCTGCATTGGGAGATGTGGATAATATGATGTTTGAGCGATTGCAAAACGTGGCATCTTGGCGTCGCCTGGAAGTCATGCGCGAGGTGGTGATTGGCGACATTGATAAGCGACTATCCAACTTTTTAAGCGAATTAAAAACCAGTTATCAAGGCGTTTATCAAACACTTTATGTGGTAAATAATCAAAACATTATTATCGCATCCAGTAATGTTACACAAATAGGTAAGCCTGCAGTTCTAGTGCAGCCATGGATGAAAATTCAATTTGCTAACCAGCCTATTACTTTAGCAAGCCTTCAAAATAAGCCTCAACAACAGCTGCTACCAATCTCTACAGAAATTGTAGATGCAGATAATCAAAAAATTGGTACTTTATGGGTAGTATTTGATTGGCGCTATATTCTCAATATTTTAAAAAATACTGAAAATAAAGGCAGTGCTGCTGCCCTATTAGATTCA
>DASQFK010000179.1:0-14469 GCA_035633175.1 Methylotenera sp. | reverse complement strand
CGCTACCGATAGCCAGAGCCCAAGAATTTACGACTTACAAAGATGGCCAAACGGCAATGAGCATTCATGTAGTGCAAGGTGAGCGCGAATTAGTAAGCGATTGCCGTTCACTTGCACGCTTTGAACTTCGTGGTATTCCGCCGATGGTGGCAGGTGCTGCACGTATCCGCGTGACATTTACTGTTGATGCGGATGGTTTGCTCTCCGTTTCTGCACGTGAAACATCAAGCAATGTGGAAGCGAATATTACAGTTAAACCGTCATACGGCTTGAGTGAAGAAGAAATCACCAACATGCTTAAAGCTTCGTTTAACAGTGCAGAAGCCGATAAAAAAGCGCGTATGTTGGCTGAAGCACGCGTTGATGCTGGGGCAATTATTGAAGCTGTAACAGCTGCATTGGCTGCTGACAGCGAATTGATTAGCGCCGAAGAAAAATTAGCGATAGAAGCTGAAATGCAACGTCTAGCTTCCATTAAAGAAACCGAAGATACCGATGCGATTCATCAAGCAGTTGAAGCGCTTAATCAAGCAACGGAAGTATTTGCAGCAGCACGGATGGACGCGAGCATAAGCCGCGCATTTGCCGGTAAAAATTTAGATGCCATTAATCTGTAACACGCTGTCAATTATCACAGCTACTATTAAGTAAATGTACGAACAGGAAACTAGAGAGTAAAAATGCCACAAATTATTGTACTGCCACATGTTGAACTTTGCCCAGAAGGCGCAGCGATAGAAGCTAAAACCGGTGACTCAATCTGCGAAACTTTGTTAAAAAATAAGATCGACATTGATCATGCATGCGATATGGCCTGCGCTTGCACCACCTGCCATGTGATTGTACGTGAAGGCCTTAAAACAATTGAACCATCAGATGATCAAGAAGATGATTTACTGGATAAAGCGTGGGGATTAGAGCCTAATTCGCGTTTATCTTGCCAGGCAATTGTGGGAACAGAAGATTTAGTAGTGGAAATACCAAGATATAGTATCAATATGGCGAAGGAAGGTCATCGGTAGTTGAAGGTCAGTTCGCAATAAATAAGTAAGTAAGTGTAAGGTAGGGGCAGTTTGTATCCGCCTCTACCAAACTCACTTAATACTTAAAATATCACATCATTTTCAATGAACTTAACCTTAGCCGTAGCCAAATCATAAACACCGCCAACAAGCCCAATTTGTTTTTTAGCTAGCATCTCTTGCAAGATAGTACTGCGCAATAAAATCTGCTTTATTTGTACATCTACATTCAACTCACACACTTTCGCTAAAAAGTCTTTATTCGACGACGCCCTATTATCTACTACAGTAGTTTCAAGCTGCACTGCAGGTTTAATCAGTTGCGTAATATCGCCGATATGTCCCCCCTCATAACCATCGCAAGCAGCTTGAACCGCGCCGCAACTACTGTGCCCTAATACCACTACTAGTTTACTGCCCAAGTATTTACATGAAAACTCAAGGCTGCCAATTGCCTTTCTTGAAGCAATATTGCCGGCTAATCGCACACTAAAAATATCACCCAGTGCTTGATCAAAAATAAATTCAGTTGGCGCACGTGAATCGCTACAACTCAAAATCGCTGCAAATGGATGCTGTGCATGTTGCGTTAAATCGACTAATGTCCTTAAATCTTTATGTTCAGTTTGATTGTTAGAAAAACGTTCATTACCTTCAATTAACAAAGTGAGCGCTTCCTGCGGCGTCATTTTGTCGCGATTAATTAATGGATGTTTATACATAGAAGCTTCTTTTTATAATGATTTATAATCAGGCGCTATTTTAATACACACCTACTTCAATTGCGTTAAAAGTAGTTAAATGAAATGAATTAAAGCATAAAAAAAGCCCGCTACTTGAGCGGGCTTTTCAATAACACTTTTAAAGTCTAATTAAAAATCAAACTGTGCACGTACTGTAATTGCTTTTTCGCCATCTTCAGTTACACCATTCACTGTTATTGGTGTATCAAAATCAGTGTCAACATAATTCAACAAGAAGCGAGAATTAGGCGTTGGTAACCACTTCAAGCCTATCGTCCAAGCATCGGCCTCGTTAGTAGCCGTAGTAGCTGTTAAAACACCTGTGCCCGCTGCATTGGTTGTTTTAAAGTCTGAAGCATCAAATTTGCTGAAACGAACACCAGCTTCCCAAGCACCCCAACCACTTCCTGAAGGATTAAAGTCATTTTTAGGACGAATACGATCGAATTTACCACCTTTGTATGAGTCAGCATAAGACTCACCAGTGATTAACCATAGCGCCTCTACATAAGATGCTGTGATATCACGGTCATATGAAACATTAGTGTTAGTTGTACCTTCGAAATTTGCCTTAGCGTACTCTGCTTGCGCTTTAAATGGACCGTAGGTGTATGCAGCTTCTAAACCTGTACGTGTACGTTCCATGGTGTTTCTAGTTCCCGTGCCACTTGCTGGCAATCCGCCGTTAAATGCTGTAGCACTGAAAAATGAAGCGCCTCGACCTTCTGTACGTTGAGCACCTACAGCTGCTGCTGGTAAATCACCATTTGCATAGCTAGCACCAAGGTGAATCACAGAATCCTTCATACCCATGATTTCGGCAATGTTGGTATCAACGTGCGCAATCACGTCTTTACTATCTTCACGAATATCAACTTCGTTAGTGTTTTTACCTTGGCCGTTTGAAAAAGCTAATGCATAGTTTACGCCAGTGAAAGGTGTACCGTGTACCATGAAGCCACGCTCTTTACCTGGAACCAAGCTAGCATTGTTTACAAATGAACGTTCTTGGAAATCAATAAAACGTGAGCTTGTACGCTCTTCTAAGCTGAATGGCATTTTAAATTGACCAAACTGAAACTGAGCTTGTTTCCACCATTTAACGTTCATATAAGCCACGTCAAGTGGAGTATAGCCAGCAGGAGTAGAACCTACAGCCTGTGAAAAGTCAGCAGTCACTTCAAAATCATAATATTTAGCAAATGTGCCTTTTGCACCAAGATAAGCACGACGAACATCAAAAGTATCGGCATCATTCGCGTTAGCGCCTGTAGAATTACCTTCGTTCCAATCAAAATTACGATAATCTAACTGGATACGACCGTTGATTGCTAATTTATTGTCGCCATCGCCACTTTCAAAACTAATACCATCTTTAAATTTTGCAGTTACAGCCGTTTTCTTTTTCTCTGCAGCTGCTTCTTTCTCGCCTTCACGGCCTTTCATTAAAAGCGCGCCTTCGTCTTCAGTTAATACGCCTTTTGCAATTAATGCATTCACAATATCATCTGTTGAGTCTGCCATTGCATTGGCACCGAAACCCATTAACAATGAACCTGCCAGTGTTGCCGCAACCAAATTACGTAATTTAAAACTCATTTAAATCCCCTCGTTAGTAGATAACTTCAATGTTTTTCAACGAAGTGAATTTTGATGTTTATATATGACAATTTGATGACAAAAGACTATTTAGCAACAGCTGTTGCTAAAATACAACAAAGTATTTTTGGACGTAATTTTTGTTCTTAGTGTACTTAAAATAGATTTGTAATAGCCAAGTCACTCTTTATTTGAAGAAGTAGTGTTGCCGTGCTGGCTAATAGATGAATCTAGTTTATTAAAGCGAGTTGATTCGGCAGCTTGTGCTGTAATGTCACTATTGAAAATAAAAAATATAACGGTAGCGCTTAATAACATATAGAGTATCGCGCCGAGCTTGAAGTTTTTAACTACCATCAGGATTTCCTCTGTAAGTAATTTATTTAAAACGAATGCTAATGAGTAAATGCTTCACAAATATGACACGCATAAAAAAACTGCTGGCTAAGTGAATAGCCAGCAGTTTTTATTTCAGTTAATGTGATTCGTACGAATATTCTGCTAGGGCAGAGAGTTCAAGAAAAAAGCTTCTGTTTTTAAATCACATCTATATACAGTTAAGACTCAGCACGCATGTGCGGGAATAAAATAACATCACGGATACTTGCACTATCAGTAATCATCATCACTAAACGATCGATACCGATACCACAGCCACCTGTAGGCGGCATACCATATTCAAGCGCACGAATAAAATCAGCATCGTAATACATCGCTTCAGCATCGCCGGCTTCTTTAGCTTTCATCTGCGCTTGGAAGCGTGCTGCCTGGTCTTCTGCATCATTGGGCTCGCTGAACCCATTGGCAATTTCGCGGCCAGTAACAAACAACTCAAAACGCTCGGTGATTTCTGGATTGCTATCTGAAGCGCGCGCTAATGGCGACACCTCTACTGGATAGTCAATAATATAGGTTGGCTCCCACAATTGGCTTTCCGCGGTTTCTTCAAATAACGCCAATTGCAATGCGCCTAAACCTGCATGGTCAAAAGGTTTAGTACCGTATTTAAGGATCTCGGCCCGTAAGAATGCACTGTCGTTTAGCTGACTTAACGTATATTGCGGTGCATATTTTTGTATCGCACCAACGATCGTCAAGCGCTGGAATGGTTTGCTCAAATCCAGCTCACGGCCTTGATACTGCAACACAGCGGTGCCGCGCGCTGCAATAGCCGCTGCACGTATACAGTTTTCAGTAAAATCCATTAACCATTGATAGTCAGTATAAGCCGCATAAAATTCCATCATGGTAAATTCGGGGTTATGCCGAACGCTTAAACCTTCATTGCGGAAGTTACGGTTGATTTCAAATACACGCTCAAAACCACCTACAACCAAGCGTTTTAAATATAGCTCTGGCGCGATGCGCATGAACATTTGCATGTCCAGTGCATTGTGATGCGTAATGAATGGCTTCGCTGATGCCCCACCTGGAATCGGGTGTAGCATCGGCGTTTCAACTTCCAAGAATTCGTTTTGAATCATAAAATTACGAATGGCAGACACCACTTTGCTACGTGCTACAAAAGTCGCACGCGTTTCTTCATTGGTAATTAGATCAACGTATCTTTGTCTGTACTTAACTTCCTGGTCTTGCAAACCATGAAATTTTTCCGGCAATGGGCGCAGTGATTTTGTCAGTAAACGAACTTCTGTGACTTTGATTGAAAGTTCACCCGTTTTAGTTTTGAACAAATGCCCCGTAGCGCCTAAAAAATCGCCTAGATCCCAATGCTTGAACTGCTCGTAGATGTCTTCACCAATGGCATCGCGCGCAACATACAATTGAATACGCCCGCCAGAATTATTGCCGCTACCATCTTGAATGGTCGCAAAACTGGCTTTACCCATCACACGTTTTAGCATCATGCGGCCAGCAACGATTACATTGACTGGGTTTGCTTCAAAAGCTTCATTTTCTTTTTCACCATAGGTTGCAGTTAATTCCGCCGCTTTGTGCTGTGGTTTAAAATCATTAGGGAATGCAACGCCACCGTTAGTTTTTACTGTCTCGCGTATCATTTTTAACTTTTCGCGACGCTCGGCGATTACATGATTTTCATCCACCGCAACTACTTCATTATTTTGTTCGTTACTCACACTCATACTCCCTGCTTCAAACTTTCGGTAATAAATGGGTCAAGGTCGCCATCCAGCACACCTTGGGTATTGCCAATTTCAACACTAGTACGCAAATCTTTAATACGGGATTGGTCTAGCACATAAGACCTGATTTGATGTCCCCAGCCAATGTCGGTTTTTGCATCTTCGAGTGCTTGTTTATCTGCATTTCGCTTATTGAGCTCTAATGCATACAAAGCACCTTTCAGCATATTCATCGCTTCTGCACGGTTGCGATGCTGCGATCTGTCATTTTGGCATTGCACTACGGTATTGGTTGGAATATGGGTAATACGCACGGCAGAGTCAGTCTTATTAATATGCTGGCCACCCGCACCACTGGCTCGATAGGTATCTACGCGCAAGTCTGCCGGATTAATATCGACTTCAATCGTATCATCCACTTCAGGGAATATCTGCACACTGGCGAATGAAGTATGGCGTTTGGAGTTTGAATCAAACGGTGATTTACGCACTAGCCTATGCACGCCGTTTTCTGTGCGTAATGTGCCGTATGCATAATCGCCGGATACTTTAATAGATGCGCCTTTAATACCCGCTACATCGCCTTCAGACTCTTCCAGCACTTCAACCTTAAAACCTTTGCGCTCACAGTAGCGTAAATACATGCGCAGCAACATATTGCACCAATCCTGCGCCTCCGTACCACCGCTACCGGATTGAAACTCGATGAAGCAATTATTCGCATCCATAGGCCCTGAAAACATACGCCTAAATTCCATTTCGGCGATTTTTTTCTCAAGTGCTTCTGAATCTGCGGCAACACTTAATAAAGTGTCGTCATCGTTTTCTTCACGCGCCATATCAAATAGCTCTTGAGAATCCTTTAAGCCAACTTCCAAGCTACTTAAAGCTTCCACAATTAAACCTAATTCGCGTTTTTCTTTTCCTAGGGTTTGACTCTTGGCATTGTCGTTCCAAACTTTTGGATCTTCCAATAAGCCGTTAACTTCCTCTAGGCGTTGACTTTTAGTTTCAAAGTCAAAGATACCCCCTAAGGGAATTGTTACGTTCGCTCAAATCGATAAGTCGATTGGCGATAATATTGAGTTGTTCGGCTTCCATAATGACTGACTTATTACTAAAAATGAGCATTATACAGCAAAGGCTTACGTGCTAAGCTTAGCTTCTGCGCTGGCTTTTTAATTGGCTTCTGTATCGACCACTTCACCATCTTCTTTTATAAATTGACCAAAGTGAGCATTTTCTAATAGAGGCAAAACTAGCTCAGACGGACGGCATAGCCTAACGCCTTTAGCAGTCACTACAATTGGCCGATTGATCAAAACAGGATATTGCAACATGGCATCAATCAATTTGTCATCAGACAAAGTTAAATCATCCAACCCTAGCTCAGAATATGGCGACCCTTTTTCTCGCAACAAAGCACGTACAGGAATGCCCATCTCAGATATTAACCATGTTAAACGTGCTCGGTTGGGCGGATTCCTTAAATATTCAATCACTTCTGGTATGACGCCACTGGCCTGAATCATCGCTAAAGTGTTGCGTGATGTTCCACAAGCTGGATTGTGATAAATGGTTATTGTCATTTTGTATCTTACCTTAATAGTGTATTTATTAAGCAATATAGCATCCAGAATGAATCATTCATCTATACAAATACACATACATGATTTTAGTCTTTGTCATAATAGTGTCATAATTTATTTATAAACTAACTTAAGTTATAAATGTTATTCAATATTTAGGAGCAATCTGTGCAATTTAAACTTATACAAGCATTATCAATATCTACTTTGGTCGCGGCTACATTTGCTGCTCCAGTTTCAGCAGTTGCTGCAGAAAAAATTATTAAAATTGATGGTTCAAGCACCGTTTACCCAATTACTGAAGCAGTCGCTGAAGAATTCCAAATTGCGAGAAAAACTAAAGTAACTGTAGGTATCTCTGGTACTGGCGGTGGCTTTAAAAAATTCTGCCGTGGTGAAACTGATGTGCAAAATGCATCACGCCCTATCTTGAAAAAAGAAATGGATGCTTGTAAAGAAGCTGGTATTCAGTACATTGAGCTACCAATTGCTTATGATGGCTTAACAGTAGTGGTTAATAAAAATAATGAATTCATCAAAAGCTTAACCGTTGAAGAACTCAAAAAAATGTGGGAGCCGTCGGCACAAGGCAAAATTAAAACATGGAATCAAGTTAACGCAGCTTGGCCAGCTACACCTTTAAAACTGTTTGGTGCTGGTTCAGATTCAGGTACGTTCGATTACTTTACTGAAGCTATCGTTGGCAAAGCAAAATCTAGCCGTGGCGATTACACTGCCAGTGAAGATGACAACGTGGTTGTGCAAGGTGTTGCTAGCGATAAAGGCTCATTAGGTTATTTTGGTTTTGCATACTATGAAGAAAACCAAGACAAACTTAAAGCGGTGCCAATTGTGGCTAAAAAAGGTGCGCCAGCAGTGATGCCTTCTGTTGAAAGTGTTAAAGATGGTACTTACCAACCGCTAGCTCGCCCTATCTTTATTTATGTAAATGCAACAGCAGCAGCATTTAAGCCAGAAGTTAAAGCGTTTGTTGATTACTACCTAGCGAATGCGCCTAAATTGGTGGCTGAAGTTAAGTACATTCCGTTGCCAAGCAATGAATATGCTGCAGTCACTAAACACTGGAAAGCACTTAAACCAGGTACAGGTTTTGGTGGTGTACCTGAAGTTGGTGTTAAAATTGAAGAGTTATTAGCTAGAATTAAATAGCACTCGTTATAACTGCAAAACAGTGGCTAAATAGTTAACCATTGTTTTGTAGTATTAAAATTTTGTAATTTCAAAAAGGCAACTTTTGTTGCCTTTTTTAATGCCAATGATTTTTCGATAATTCCCGTTTATGAAATTGTCATAAATCCGTTACAATCCGAAGATATGATTCTTAAAGTGCCTAAAACAACAAAATGATTCATTCAATAGTATGACTACCCCACAATTATCTATTAGACCAACCATGCAATCAACTCTAAAAAATCCACCTATCAGCTCACGATTAGCTAAAAATGTTAAGCGTCATATGGTAGAGCGTGTGATTGAAACCTTACTCATGCTCGCAGCTTTATCTGCTGTGTTGACTACAGTTGCAATCGTGGTGATTTTAGTCAGGGAATCATTAGGTTTTTTTGACACTGTGCCTTTAGTGGATTTTCTAACGGATACACAATGGACCCCATTATTTGAAGATGCCCATTACGGCATCATGCCATTAGTGGCAGGTACTTTAACTACATCCGCTATTGCACTATCGGTGGCGGTACCCATTGGTACGATTGGTGCTATTTACTTATCTGAATTTGCAGGCCATAAAACACGTGAAATTGTTAAGCCAATATTAGAATTACTTGTGGGCGTGCCAACTGTGGTATTTGGTTACTTTGCACTACTGTTTGTGACGCCAATGCTACAGAAAATATTCCCTGAATTACCTGGTTTTAATATGTTAGGTCCAGGTATTGTGATGGGTATTATGATTATCCCTTACATCAGCTCAGTAGCTGAAGATGCCATGCGCGCAGTACCAATGAGCATGCGTGAAGGTTCATATGCAATGGGGGCAACGCGCTTTCAAACCGCCATTCGTGTGGTAACGCCAGCAGCAACATCCGGCATTATTGCTGCTTACATCTTGGCGATTTCTCGTGCGCTAGGTGAAACCATGGTCGTGGCCTTAGCGGCAGGTCAACAACCAAACTTAACGTTCAACCCAATGGAAAGCGCTGCGACAATCAGTGCCTACATTGTGCAAGTAGCCATGGGCGATTTGCCTCATGCGAGTATTGGTTACCAAAGTATTTTTGCGGCAGGTTTAGTGTTAATGTTAATGACTTTGACTTTCAATATTTTAGGACACATCCTGCGTAAAAAATATCGAGAAGCATACTAAAGTCATCAACCCATTTAAGCTAAGCCTATTCAATATATTGATATAAATAGATAAAAATTATGAGTCCACAAGCATCTGTTCTAAATAATCTCAGCGAAGTACGCGCAATGATCAAGCGCCATAAGCTTAACGACACCATTTTTGCCATCATCGGCTTGTTAGCCCTTATGGTGGGTTTGGTTGCCCTACTTACCCTATTTGTGGATTTGGTAATGGATGGTTACCAGCGTTTCAATCTAGATTTTCTCTCCAACTTTCCATCTCGAAAAGCAGAAAAAGCTGGTTTGCTATCAGCATGGATAGGCTCAGTATTAGTGATGGTAGTCACGTTCTTAGCAGCTGTGCCGATGGGCGTTGCAGCAGGCATTTACCTAGAAGAATATGCTCCTAAAAACTGGTTAGCAGATTTAATTGAGATTAACGTTTCTAACTTGGCTGGCGTGCCATCCATTGTGTATGGTTTGCTCGCACTTGGTCTATTTGTATATGGTTTAGGATTGGGTCAAAGTATTTTAACTGCAGGTTTAACGCTCGGCTTGCTCATCTTGCCAATTATCATTGTTTCAACACGTGAAGCCATTCGAAGTATTCCAGTGGCTATTCGTGAGGCGGCTTATGCAGTAGGCGCGACCAAGTGGCAAGTGGTATTCCACCATGTGATTCACTATTCATTTGGCGGCATTTTAACGGGTGTGATTATTGGTATGGCGCGTGCATTGGGTGAAACGGCACCTATTATTACGATTGGTGCACTGACATTCATTGCATTCTTACCACCTTCTCCAATCACAGAAACGGCTCCATTCATTAATTTTGACTGGCTATTTTCAGGTTTTACCGTGATGCCGATTCAGATGTTTAACTGGTTATCACGTCCAGACCATGCGTTTCATATCAATGCCGCAGCGACAGGCGCAATCATTATTGTGGTGACTTTGTTGATGAACGGTACTGCCATTTATCTGCGTTATAAAATCCGCAAAAACATTAAATGGTAAATTCGACAGATTATTTATCACAAAATACTTTAATTTAATACTGAATAACTAAGCAGCATCATTAGGGAAAAATATGGTTAATGTCACAACACCGATAAAAGCTGAATCAAAAGATCTCAACTTTTTCTATGCAAACGGAAATCAAGCGCTTAAAGGCATTAACATGCCGCTTTACGAAAATAAAATCACTGCGCTTATTGGCCCCTCTGGCTGTGGTAAATCAACCTATTTACGTTGCTTTAATCGCATGCATGATTTGTATCCGGGCAATCGATATGACGGTCAGATCCTCATGTATCCAGATAACACCAATGTATTAGAATCCGGCGTAGACCCGATTGAAGTGCGCATGCGCATCAGCATGGTGTTTCAAAAACCAAACCCATTCCCTAAATCTATTTACGAAAATGTGGCTTACGGCTTACGCGTGCGCGGCGAAAAAAATAAGCGCATCGTTGATGAAAAAGTAGAAGAAGCACTCAAAGGCGCTGCCCTTTGGAATGAAGTCAAAGATCGTTTGCACGATTTAGCGTTCAATCTGTCTGGCGGACAACAGCAGCGTTTATGCATTGCGCGTGCACTTGCTACAGATCCAGAAATCATGCTGTTCGATGAGCCAACTTCTGCATTGGACCCAATGGCCACAGCGAACATCGAAGAGTTAATGAGTGAATTGCGCAACAAGCTCACGATATTAGTCGTGACGCACAACATGCAACAAGCAGCGCGCGTTTCAGACTACACAGCGTATATGTACCTTGGTGAACTGATTGAATACGGCGATACTGATACGATATTTACACGCCCTAGTCGTCGTGAAACTGAAGATTACATTACAGGTAAGTTTGGCTAATTGAATCAATCATTAACCACTTAACTAACGTATTACTTGGAATAAAAAATAGCCCGCAATTGCGGGCTATTTACTTTAAGGTTTGAAGAAGCCTTATTAAGAGGTTTTGCTTAGAAACTGCTCACGCAGAATATTCAAAGCATTGGACTCACCGCGAAGCCGGAAGAAAGTACCCTCATTTTCTGAGCGCTCTTCCAGTACCTGACAGTTCGCATAGATCTCACCGCGTAACTGCTGTACCGACCAAGGTAAGAAAAGCTCGGTCTCAACTAAATCCTGCTGAAAAAATTCGACGATCTTCTGACGTAGCGTTGCGACTTCCTCAGGTCTTTTTGCGCTCATCACAATACAATCTGGATATTGCAACTTTAAAGCTGCTTCACGTTCGGCTTGTACTGCCAGGTCGCCTACAAAATCTATCTTGTTGAATACGCGGATACGCGGCACGATATCTGCACCGATTTCCTCAAGCACTTTATCGGTCACCTCAAGCTGACGCTCAAACCCGGGATCGCTTGCATCAATCACATGCAGCAGCAACGAAGCATCCAACGCTTCATCTAGCGTTGACTTGAATGATGCGACAAGGCCGTGAGGCAGATTCTTGATAAATCCAACCGTATCACTCACCAGCACCCGTGGCACACTCTCAGGGTAGAGCGCGCGTACTGTGGTATCCAGTGTAGCAAAAAGCTTATTCGCAACCAGTACCTCACTGCCAGTGAGTGCTCGCATCAAGGTAGATTTGCCAGCGTTGGTATAACCTACCAGCGCTACCCCAGCGAGTCCCTGGCGCTCTTGCCGCCTCGCCCGCTGCGTTCTGCGTTCGCCGTCCATCACAACAATTTCCTGTTGCAGTTCGGCAATACGGTCACGGATTTTTCGTCTATCCAACTCAGTATGCGACTCGCCACCGCCTCTCCCACCAGCCCCGCTACGTTGCCGACCTTGCGGTCCTGCGAGCTTGGCCGCCTCACGCATGCGTGGCGCCATATAGCCGAGGCGCGCAATTTCCACTTGGGCACGCGCGGCACGCGAGCGAGCGTTGCGGTGAAAAATTTCGAGGATCACCATAGTGCGATCCATCACCTCGCGGCCCACCTCTAATTCTAAATTACGCGCCTGTGATGGTGAGATTTCATGGTCAACCAAGATGGCATCTATCTCGCGGTCGCCTAGGTTAGCGAGGACTTCCCCAAGTTCATCTGGCTCGGATTCATGATTCACATAACAACGAATTTCCTCACGCTTACCAACGCCCAGATAGGCAGTCATATCGAAATGAGTGCGCTTCTGCACGAATGTGCGGACGACCTCATAACCCAATGTTTTTGCGAGTTCACGCAGCTCGCTCAGCGAGGCTTCAAACTCTACATCACTCACATTCGGCAGTTGAACCGCGGCTACAACGGCGTATTTAGGTTTATCTTTGACTTCTTTTTGCATTAGGAGATTGCATCTGTTGAATTGCGATGCCAGATAGTACCCGAAAAGTACCAATTGCCAGCATTGAGTATGCATAAGTATTTAGTCGAACATACTTTTAACTCACCCAAACTATCATTTACAGCTGTTTCCCTTCTTAATCAGGCCTCTATTAACGGCTAACTCGCGACTAAATTTTGATGACTGCTTAAATGTATCTTGCCTATGAGACGCAATATGCCTAACCATGAAATAGCCAACACCAACAATGACGTGATTGATTAAATACTGGCTTGGTGCTCACTCGCCGGACTGCTCTTGATCTGCTTGGTTTTAATAGAGATCGCAGGATGCTGAATCAATTGCGAATAAAACTTAACCATGCGGTCCGCCTGTAATTTTGCCGTCCATTTTTCCAATGCATATTCTTTTGCAAGTTTACCCAGCTCAAATCTTTGCTCAGGGTAAATCAATAACTGCAGTACTTTTTCAGCAAACTCCAAGGTGTTTTCAGTCGCGATTAATGCACCTTTACCTTCAATTAAAATTGAAGCCGTACCTAATTCCGCAATCGCTACTACCGGCGTGCCTTGTGCCATCGCCTCTAGCAATACCAAGCCTTGTGTTTCGCTTTTTGATGCAAATACAAATACATCTGCGGCCTGATAACAGGCATTTAACTCGGTGTTACGATCTAAATAGCCAATAAATTGAATATTTTTTTCTAAATTCAGCGTCTTAGCCAATTTATGCAAACTAGCCTCGGCGGGTCCCTCCCCAGTCACTACCAACAATATATCAGGGCGCTCTTCACTTAATATTTTTGCCATGCCCAGTAAGAAATCAATATTTTTTTCAAATGCCACACGGCCTACATACAACAGCATTGGACGGTCTAATGCAATCCCATATTTAGCTCTAAACGCAACGCCATCGGCTTCTTTAAAACTAGACTCTTGCAAGCCGGTAGGGATCACCTCAGCACTGACCTTGACGCCATAGCCACGCAATACATCCAACATGGGCTTAGATGGCGCCACAATAGCATTCACTGCGTTACATTGACGCTTGGAAATCATACGGGCCATGCTGCGCGCCATAAACTGCGGCATCCACGGTAAATAATGATGCAGATAATCTTCAAAAAACGTGTGATACGTTTCTATGCAAGGAATATTGAGCTTGCGTGCGAGCTTAAGCCCTAGATAATGGGCAATAAAGGGCGTGTGTACATGGATGATGTCATACTTTTCTTTCTCAAGTGTGGGCAACAGCTTAATCGCTTCACCGAACTTCATCAGCTTATCTTCAGGATCAAAATAGATGCTACGCGCTGGTATGCGTTTTATCCAATGTTCATCTTCCGTAACGACATTATAATCAGGGGCGATCAGATGCACTTCATGTCCTGAATTTTGCATTTGCTGCACAAAAGTTCTAATAGAAGTAGATACGCCATTAACACGTGGGAAGTAAACGTCGGAGATAAACAATATTTTCATGTGTTTAAGTTTTACCTTATATATTTAATGTAAACAATTAGTTAGTTATGTTAAACATTAGCCACACTTTATGACAATATAATGAATATGACAGAATTAATTATAAATTTAATAAAGAAGCGAGCAATGCTCTTGGCTTAAATCGAAGTAAATGTCATGAAACCATCACGGCATTGTCACTTTTATATCACGCATCCATGACAATTTACATGGTATGCAAATATCAACATTTTTAAAAAAATATTACTGGTGGTTACCATGTTGCTTATACTCCGTGGATGCAAATGCA
>DASQFK010000178.1:0-6748 GCA_035633175.1 Methylotenera sp. | reverse complement strand
CATATGCGCTAAATCAGTGCTGGGTAAATCGGTAACTGCATTCATCTTGTACTCCTAAAATTCTTCAATAAAATCATTATGCTACTGCATGGCAGCAAGGTCAATCTATGTTTAATTTTGCCCTAGTCTAAAGCCAAAATTTAGCTATTGTCGCCATCAGTTTCTGGTGCACCATCACCTAAATAGACAAGCTTGCCTTCAATCACCGCACCCGTGTGCATTTCCAGCGATTTATAATATACGTCACCCGTAATACGCGCTTTGGCTTGCAGTTCAATGAAGAGATTGGCCTTAACCGGGCCAGTCACCTTACCGTTAATCACTATTTTAGAGGCGTTGATTGCACCCTCAACGCGACCATGTTCACTTAGAATTAGTGTACTTGGGCTGGCATTTGGTTCACTTACATTACCGCGAATTGCACCATCTACTCGCAAGCCGCCCATAAAATGGATATCGCCTTCAATACGTGTATCTACGCCAATCAGAGTATCAATACTATTTTGAACTCGGTTACTTTTCTTAAAAAACATACTGATTCCCGTCTGGATGCGTTAAGGTCGATTGATGACCTGTAATAATAAAGATAGCCGTAACTAAAAAGTAATCTTTAAATGTTATCTGAAAGTCACTTCTTATTCATCATGCTCTTGTAAAATAACAAGTCTTCTTTAATCTTAATATTTTCATCTTGCACAACATTTAACTCTTTTGCAAGATTACCTTGGGCGGCCTGCTCTATTTGCAATTGACGACCCATTTGAATGATTTTGGTCTGCATGCCCTGATTTTCAAGTGTAGATTGCTTTAATTTTTCACTTAAATTCTCGCCCCCGCCAGTAAACTGCCAATACGCAATCAAATATCCAGCTGCAACGAACAACACCGTAACGCCCCATTGAAAATACCAAGGTCGCTGTGAGCGAACCGCGACTTGTTTGGCAGTTAGGCCAAAATGCCTACGGATTCTTCTTCTTACAGGTTTCATTTATAGTAGTTCTATACCTATGGTAACAACGGCACCACTTCTAATGCCATATTTTCGGGTATATCAAACATGATATTCATATTTTGCACTGCTTGTCCTGCTGCGCCTTTCACCAAATTATCAATCACTGAAAGTATCACCACGACGTCACTATCTTGTGGCTGATGCACAGCAATCCTGCAAATATTAGAGCCACGTACAGAACGCGTTTCCGGATGCGCGCCTTTAGGCAATACATCTACAAACCGTTCATTGGCATAACGTGACTCAAACAGAGCCTGCCAATTAGTAGCCTTGGTTAATTTGGCATACAAGGTTGCATGAATGCCACGAATCAATGGCGTTAGATGCGGCACAAAGGTAAAGCCGACTTTAGCATTAGCCATGTTAGGTTTGATCATTAAGGCCAAACCTTGACTGATTTCGGGCAAATGTCTATGTCCCGCAACACCATATGCTTTAAAGTTGTCGCCAGCTTCAGCAAACAAACTATGTACTTCTGCTTTACGCCCAGCGCCACTCACGCCCGATTTAGCATCGGCGATTAAATAACTAGTGTCAACCACACCCGCCTCTAACAGCGGCAAAAAGCCTAACTGTACAGCCGTTGGGTAGCATCCTGGGTTTGCGACTAATTGCGCAGTCTTAATAGCCGCACGATTCATTTCCGGCAAACCATACACCGCTGTTGCCACTAGATCCGGGCAAGCATGACTCATGCCGTACCATTTTTCCCAAGTAGGAATGTCTTTAATCCGAAAGTCGGCCGCCAAATCAATGACACGCACGCCCTTAGCGAGCAATTCACGCGTTTGCTGCATCGCAATACCATTAGGCGTGGCAAAGAAAACCACATCGCATTCAGCTAGGTTAGATTTCGCAGGGTCGGTAAACGCTAAATCCACATAACCACGCAGACTCGGAAACATATCAGCCACCTGCAAACCAGCCTCACCGCGCGAAGTAATTGCCGTAAGCGTTACATTTGGGTGAATACTTAACAGACGCAATAACTCAACACCCGTATAACCAGTGCCGCCAACAATACCTACTTTTAATTTTTTATTCGTCATAGCGTTATCATAACAAACATCGGATCACAAAATATACCATCAAAAAACCTACGACAGAAACTGCCGCCAAAACAAAAAAGGTCGCATCAGCGACCTTTTTATCATCCAACCGCCAGATATAACCTTAGCGTTTAGAGAATTGTTTACGACGACGCGCTTTGCGGAAACCAACTTTTTTACGCTCAACTTCACGAGCATCACGTGTTACGAAACCAGCTTGTGATAAAGCACTTTTCAAGTTTGCATCAAAGTCAATCAACGCACGTGTAATGCCATGACGCACAGCACCTGCTTGACCAGACTCACCACCACCAATAACGTTGACCATAATGTCGAAACTGGCAAGGTTGTTAGTAAGTTCTAGTGGCTGACGTAAAATCATACGTGCCGTAACACGTGAGAAATATTCATCAACAGGCTTGTCGTTGACAATGATATTGCCCTTGCCTGTTTTCATAAACACGCGCGCTACTGAGCTTTTGCGGCGGCCTGTACCATAATTATATTTACCGATCATCTTTTATACCCTTAGATTTTCAATGCTTGCGGTTGTTGTGCCGCGTGCTCATGCTTGTCGCCAGCATAAACTTTCATTTTTTTAATCATTGCATAGCCTAAAGGACCTTTAGGTAACATGCCTTTAACTGCTTTTTCTAAAGCGCGACCTGGAAAACGATCCTGCATTTTAGAGAATGTCGTTGTACTGATACCACCTGGATAGCCAGAGTGGCTATGGTAAAGCTTGCCATCTGCTTTGTTACCGGTAACTTTTAATTTGTCGGCATTAATCACGACAATATAGTCACCTGTATCAACGTGAGGTGTGTAAATAGTTTTATGTTTGCCGCGTAAACGGTGCGCAATTCCGCTAGCCAAACGGCCTAGCACTAGATCTGTGGCATCAACCACAAACCAGTCACGCTTCACTTCATGTGATTTTGCTGAAAAGGTTTTCATCGTGTAACCAATACTATAAGCTAAAAAATTTAAGAGGCGGATTTTATGCTGAACCGCAGTGTTTTGTCAAACGTTATGTGCGCTTATTTGCGAACTTTTATGCTGCCAAGAAACGCACTTCACCCACACAGGAACATCGACTAATTCAACAGTATGCACTATATGGTGTATTTATGCAGAAAAAAGTAATCCAATAGGGTGAGAATATCCGCTTAATTGATTGATTATGTACAGCTTATGCTAGAATAAATTGAGTATTGCTGTAAAGTTATTCTTAATAATCAGTATTTAACTTCAGTATGGAAGTACAGATAATTAATTATCTAATCGATATCATGAGATTTACTACTCATTTGGAATTAACTACGCATTGAAATTTTTTATCTTTTTACTATTTTTTGCCTATACTAATCTTAGCTTGGCTTTAGGGTTAGGTGAAATCGACCTGAAATCTAATTTGGGCGAACCTCTTTTAGCTCATGTCAATGTCACTGACATTGACTCACCCCCAGATGCTAGTTGTTTTTCTGTATCCGATGTTAGTGATCCCTCAGCTTTTACGAAAGCTTCCATCTTACTTAAGCAAACAAATGGTAATTATTTACTAACAATCACTACCAAAAACGTGATTTCAGAACCCATCGTTAATTTACGTATCTCTCTTCACTGCGACCCGCAAATTAACCGAGATTATTTATTGTTGTTAGATCCAGTAGCAACAGCTACGGTAGAAAGCCGTGCAATTTCTGACAATCAAAATATGATAGTTAATCCCATTAATAATTCTGCTCAGAACAAGCATCAAGCTTCTAAATCCGCTCCTGAAATTATAGAGAATTCAACACCTGTACCGCCAGTAAAAACAATAAAAAAGAAAAAGTCAAACAAAAGAACCAGCGTCGCTCAATCCGCCAATCAAAAACTGGCTGAAGCGTACACCGGCAAGCAACAGCTTTCTGTAAATTCAAAATCCTCACCTACTTCAGCAGATAAAACAGTCCATCAGCCAGCAGAAAAGCCTGCTAGTACTGATAAACCTTTTCTAATTATTTCTGGCGGAAATTCTGCCGCCAATGAAAATGCGGCTAGCCCAGGCTTATCTTTACGTCTCGAAACACAAATAGATTTGGCAAGAGTTGAGCCTGCAACCACACCTTTAAGCGCGACGGAAGCGCTGGATGAGGTAACGATGGTGACCAATCGTTTAGCCCATTTAGAAAAACAATTGGTGAGTTTACAAACACGCAATACACAACTACTTGCTGAAGTAGAAAAGGCCAAAAATGCAGGACCTAACTGGTCGAAAATAATACTGATAGCATTGGGCATACTTGCAGCATTGGCAGCTGTAGAATGGCTACGCCGTAGAATTTTGAGCCTGCGTGCTAGTAAAGAGGCTGCTTGGTTTGATGCGGGAGCAAAAACATTCACTTCCGAGAAAGATGCAATCTCTACTAATAATTCTGTTAATCGTTTTGAAGTGTCCTCATTTGCTGATTCCTCTACTGATGAAACTTCCTTTAATAACCTATTTACTCAAAACAGTGGCTTTTCGAATACGGATTCTTTTGCAGAACATCAGAAAGACGATAGCGGCAGCGTAATTGATCATGCAGACGTCTTTATTGAACATGATCGACCGACATTAGCGATTCAATTATTACAAAATCATCTGAGTGATTTACCTAAGGAATCACCAGCAGTTTGGCTAAAACTGCTTAAGCTGTTAGCTATAAATGGAACTGAAGCAGAATATGACGATGCCGTTATTGAATGCAATAAACACTATAATATTAAGGTAAGAAGCTTTGCCGAAGCAGCATTGGACGATATTTCAAGCATTGAAGACCATCCTGAGATTGTTACTCGCTTAGAAGGTGCATGGGGTTCACAGTATGCGGTTGGCTTTTTAAAGGACTTAATTTATAACAAACGGTCTCAACCCAGAGAGGGTTTTGAGCATAATACGTTTGAAGAGCTATTCTTTTTAAAACAAATTGCTGAAATTCTTCAGCTCTCGACTCAATCAAATAATTCTTCAACTTCTTATTCGTCGAATGCCGATAAACCTACTTTAGAAAAATCAATACCTAAGCCCAAATCACTTACAGACGTTGATACTTTAAATGACGCTGAAATATTCAATGCAGCAACATCAGGTGAAAGGAATAGATCCAGCGGCAATGCAAACTCTGTAAATAAACAAGCTAAGGAGTTTGAAGCTGCAAAAAAAATAGCGGCCACTTCTTTGGATAGTCCGCCTGATCCTTCTTACGAAGTGAATATGCTGTTCGAAACCGATGAAGTCCTGAATAACCCTCCTACATCTACACCTAGTGATGTAGATTCGAATCTAGCGCCTGAGATTCCGATACTTCATATTGATGAAAAGTTTAATGCAGATGAAATTGAATTTTTAATACCAGCTGAGAATATTGCAACTGACTTAACACTTGATGCCAATTTTTTAAACGAGGAAATAATACTCGAAACTGAAGGGAATGTTGAAGATGTAACCTTTGAACAAAAGCTTCAGTTAGATAATCCTGAAGCAAAATCTAAAGCAAAATCTAAAACAACCAAACAAGCCGCTGAAAAAACTGCATCGAATCTTATTGAGTGGGATTTGCCAAAATTAGATCTAGATAAAGAATAGTTAAAAAAACATTCACGGCTGATGTTAAATCTTTATTTAACCAAATAGCGCATTAAATAATGAGCAGCTAAACCTAAAAACACCGCAAAACCAAACCAATTGTTGTGTAAAAACGCCTTAAAACATTTTGCTTTTTCACGATTTTTAATTAAAAAATAATGATAAATGGCGACGCCTGCGGCAGCAACTAAACCCAAATAATACGCGTAATTTAACTGCAACCACTTACCTGCAATCACTAGCAATAATAGTGTTAACGCATAGCAAATCATCACTGCAACAACATCAAACCGGCCAAAAGTGATAGCTGATGACTTGATGCCGATTTTCAGGTCATCTTCACGGTCAACCATGGCATATTCTGTGTCATAAGCAATGGCCCAAAAAATATTAGCTAACAGCAGCACCCAAGCAATTGGCGCGATATAGCCCATAATCGCAGCAAATGCCATAGGGATACCGAAACCGAAAGCAATGCCTAAATAGGCTTGTGGTATTGCCAAAAATCGCTTGGTAAATGGGTAGCTTGCCGCCAATATCAGTGCAAATACGGACAATTGAATAGTGAGCGTATTGAGAAAACACACCAAACCAAACGCCACCAAACTTAACACTGTGGCTAATATATAGGCTTCTTTTTTACTCACTTCATTATTCGCTAATGGTCGATTTTTAGTACGTTCGACTAAACCATCATATTTCATATCTGCAATGTCGTTCATCACACAGCCTGCGCTACGCATAAGCACTGTGCCTGTAACAAAAATCATCAAGACTATCCAGTCTGGCTTGCCTTGAGCGGCAATCAATAATGCCCATAAAGTCGGCCAAAGTAGCAATAAAATACCTATCGGCTTGTCAAGACGCATTAAACGCTCGTAAGCATCTAATTTTTGGATAATTTTTTGTGCATTCATAGTGATGGATTCAAAGTAATTGGTTCAAGTTACAGACTCATGCCAAAAGCAATTGCGGTAAAAACACCTCGGTGACCATAATATTTGCGTGATTCAAACTAAATACCGAGCGCCTTGCCCATAGATATGGCGGCTTATTGAGCATGCTGTTTGTTGC
>DASQFK010000177.1:0-11945 GCA_035633175.1 Methylotenera sp. | reverse complement strand
AAAAAGCACTCGCTAAACTCACCAAAATCACGCGTAAAGATAACATACAGTTTGATGGTTTAGCGCGTGTCTCTCACGTTACAGATGCAACCGACTGGCGCGTTGAATATCCGTTTGTGGTGTTAAACCCGGATACTGAAATAGAAATTGCTGCAATGGTGCGGGCATGTATTGAGTTAGGGCTCACTGTAATTCCACGCGGAGGCGGTACTGGCTATACAGGGGGTGCAATTCCACTGACACCAATGTCTGCAGTGATTAACACTGAGAAGTTAGACCAGCATACCGGCGTAAAAATGAGTACGCTGCCTGGTGTTGCGCGACAAGTAGCCACGATTGAATGCGGTGCAGGCGTGGTCACGCGCCGCGCAATGGAAGCTGCGACAGATGCAGGTTTAGAATTTGCCTGCGACCCAACCAGTGCTGACGCAAGTTGTATTGGCGGTAACGTTGCTATGAACGCTGGTGGTAAAAAAGCCGTGCTGTGGGGTACGGCGCTGGATAACCTTGCGTCATGGCGCATGGTTACACCTGATGCGCAGTGGCTTGAGGTAGAACGATTAGACCATAATCTAGGTAAGATTCATGATGTTGCAGTAGCGCGCTTTAAAGTAAGCCGTTATGCAGAAGACATGAAAACTTTGATTGGTGAGCCTGAGATTTTAGAAATCGCTGGGCCTAGCTTCCGTAAAGTTGGCTTAGGTAAAGACGTTACTGATAAATTCTTATCAGGTTTACCTGGCATTCAAAAAGAAGGTTGTGATGGTTTAATTACTAGCGCCACTTTCATTTTACATCGCATGCCTAAGCATGTGCGTACTATTGCGCTCGAGTTTTTTGGCAACGTGTCACACGCCGTGCCAGCGATTGTTGAGATTAAAGATTATCTAGATGCGACTGCGAGAAAAGACCCAATTGTTTTGATGGCGGGTCTAGAGCATATGGATGAGCGCTACATCAAAGCAGTAGGCTATGCGACTAAAGCTGCGCGCCAACAACGTCCTAAGATGGTGTTGATTGCCGATATTGCCTCCGATGATGAAAATGCAGTGGGTGAGGCAGCGTCACACATCGTACGCCTATGTAATGCGCGTGATGGTGAAGGCTTTATTGCCGTTTCTGCTGAAGCACGCAAAAAGTTCTGGTTAGATCGCGCTCGTACGGCAGCCATTGCAAAGCATACCAATGCATTCAAAGTAAATGAAGACGTGGTGATTCCGTTACCACGCCTAGGCGATTATTCAGATGGTATTGAGCGCATCAATATTGAGCTGTCAATCAACAACAAACTTAAATTATTAGATGCGCTTGAAGAGTTTATGCAAGGTGATTTGCCTTTGCAAGCTGATGAAGACGGCAATTCAGACGCACAAATGGTGCAATCTAAACAAGTCATGGCATTGCAGTTGTTGCGTGATTTGCGTACACGCTGGAACTTGATTTTAAATACACTAGATGAGCCTGTGAATGTATTGGGTCAGTTAGGTGATGGCCTTGAGCAGTATGAAAACGTATTCCGCGCTGTACAATCTTACGATTTACGCATCTCTTGGAAGCGAGAACTTAAGCGTCCAATGGCGGATATTTTTGCTGGACGCGAGTTTCAAAAAATCTTAAATCGTTGCGATGAAATTCATAAAGCCGTGCTCAAGGGCCGCGTATTTATTGCCTTGCATATGCATGCCGGTGATGGCAATGTGCACACCAACATCCCAGTGAATTCTGACGATTATGAGATGATGCGCACAGTCCACGAGGCGGTTGCGCGTGTGATGGCACTGGCTAAAGGCTTAGATGGCGTAATCTCTGGCGAGCATGGTATTGGTATTACCAAAATGGAATTTTTGGAAACTTCAACTATTGAAGCATTTACTAAATACAAAAATAAAGTAGACCCAAACGGTCACTTTAATAAAGGTAAGTTGATGGCTGGTTCTGGCCTTGAAAATGCCTACACACCAAGCTTTAGCTTGCTTGAGCAAGAATCTATCATTATGGAGCAATCTGCCATTGGTGAGATTGCAGACACAATCAGTGCTTGCTTACGTTGCGGTAAGTGTAAACCTGTATGTACTACACACGTGCCTCGCGCTAACCTTTTATATTCACCGCGTAATAAAATTCTAGGTACGTCATTGCTCATAGAAGCATTCTTGTACGAAGAGCAAACGCGGCGCGGTATTTCAATCAAGCATTTTGATGAATTTAATGATGTTGCAGACCATTGCACCGTGTGCCATAAATGCAAAAATCCATGCCCGGTGGACATTGATTTTGGCGATGTATCTATCGCCATGCGTAACTTCTTGCGTGAGCAAGGCAAAAAGCAATTTAACCCAGGCAATGCACTGGCGATGGCGTTCTTGAATGTAAAAGACCCAGCAACCATTAAGTTGCTGCGTACTTTTATGGTGACAATTGGCTATAGAGCGCAAAACTTTGCGCATATGTTGGCTAAAAAGTTTGGCTTGCTGAAAGACAAAATCAGGCCGCCAGCCACAGTAGGCAAGCCTGAAATTAAAGCGCAAGTCGTACATTTTATTAATCGACCTATGCCGAAAAAAATGCCGACTAAAACTTCACGTGCGCTATTGGGCATAGAAGATAACAGCATGATTCCTGTCATCCGTAACCCACAAAAAGTGACGGAAGATTCAGAAGCGGTGTTTTACTTCCCAGGTTGTGGTTCTGAACGCTTGTTCTCAAACGTAGGCTTGGCCACGCAAGCGATGCTGTACGAAGTAGGCGCAATTACCGTATTGCCGCCTGGCTATCTGTGTTGTGGTTACCCGCAAACCTCTGCGGGCAATCATGATAAAGGTCAGGAAATCACCACAGATAACCGTGTGTTGTTCCACCGTGTAGCTAATACACTCAATTACCTTGATATTAAAACGGTAATCGTTTCTTGCGGAACATGTATGGATCAGCTGCAAAAATACGAGTTTGAGAAGATATTCCCAGGTTGTCGCTTGTTGGATATCCATGAGTATTTGATGGAAAAAGACATGAAGTTGGCAGGTATCACCGGTACGCGTTATATGTATCATGACCCATGCCATACCCCTATGAAGACTTATAAGCCGCTAGAAGTGACTAATAAGCTCATGGGGCAGGATGTTCAGCTGAATGACCGTTGTTGCGGAGAAAGCGGTACGTTTGCGGTTGCCCGTCCAGACATTGCTACGCAAGTAAAAATGCGTAAGCAGGAAGAGCTTGAAAAAGGAATGAACCAAATGGGCTTAACGGTAGGTGCACCAGAAGAGAAAGTGAAGATTTTGACTTCATGCCCAAGCTGCTTGCAAGGTTTAGCGCGTTACGGTGAAGATACGGGTATTGAGGCCGATTACATTGTGGTTGAGATGGCTAAGCATATTCTTGGGGATAACTGGATGCAGGAATATGTGGAGAGAGTGAATAAGGGTGGGATTGAGAAAGTGTTGTTGTAGTATTTGTTAAAGCCACAAGATGAAAATTGTCAGCTGGAATTGTGCAGGTGCGATGAGAAAAAAATTCTCAGCATTAAGTGCAATTTCTGCTGACATTTTTGTTTTACAAGAGTGTGAAAATCCTGAATTTAGCAAAGATGATGCTTTTAAGGCCTGGGCTACAAATTATTTGTGGGTAGGTGAAAACAAACACAAAGGTTTAGCTGTTGTCGCTAAAGGTGATATTAAGCTTACTCAGTTGGATTGGGACGCTGGTAAGTTACAGCTATTCTTACCGTGTTTATTAAATGATGAGTTAACCTTAGTTGCTATTTGGACAAAACAGGCAAACTCTCCTAATTTTCAATATATCGGGCAATTATGGAAATATCTCCAATTGCATGGTGATAAATTGAATCGACCTAAAACGCTTTTACTCGGTGATTTCAACAGCAATACCAGATGGGATGAGTGGGACCGATGGTGGAATCATTCGGATGTTGTGCGACAAAAACCTTACCACATAGATTATGCATTTCTATCAAAAGATGTATTAGATAGAGCAAGTTTAAAAATAGGGGCAGCTGATGATTGGTTAAGGCATAGTGATCATATGCCACTTCAAATCACAATTGACTAGTCGCTTTCGCGCGACATGCGAGTTACTTTCTTTTGCTTAGCCAAAAGAAAGTAACCAAAGAAAAAGCTACCCCCTACCGCTTGACTCCTGTGATGCTCAGCATCATGGGCGTCAATCGAAAACTCGCTTCGCTCAAACAGTCGATTGCCGAAAACTCCCATGATGGTTGCGCTGCTCGGCGCGGTAGCAGGGGGGTTAAAATCAATTTAGGTTTCACTGTTTTATATATTCTCAGCTAAGTTGCAATTTTCACCGTCGTCATACCAGCGGAGGCTGGTATCCAGTCAGGGTGGCGCTCACGAATGGTATTTTTATTGATAAGTAGCTAGTATTCACGCGACCTGGATTCCGTCCTTCGACGGAATGACGACAGAGAGGATTAGCTGCCACATTTACTTTATTTAACATCTTTGTTTATTTTGGTTTGGTAAACTAAATCCTTTAATGTGCGTTAACTAACAAAAGTATTTATGGCGTTAGTTCATACTTGTTTTAATTCCAAAACTTTCGTTTAGCTTTTCAGTCAAATTTTTAGTAGTTTTTAATGAGTAGTTTAATAAGTAAAGGTAGATGATATGCGTAATAAAATTATTGTTGGTTCTATATTGGTTGCATTTACATTGGGCGGTTGTGCCAGTATGACAGAAACACAAAAGGGTACGGCTAAAGGTGCCGGTATCGGTGCTGGTGTAGGTGCTGTCGTTGGTGCTATTGCAGGTAAAGGTAAGGGCGCAGCAATCGGCGCGGCTGTTGGTGCTGGTGTGGGTGCTGTGGCTGGTAATGTTTGGACTAAACGCCAAGAAGAACAGAAACGCCAAATGGAAGAAGCCACTGCAGGTACCGGCGTTGCTGTAACGCAAACTGCGGATAATCGTTTGAAATTAGATATTCCGAGTGATATTTCATTTGATGTGGGTCGTTCGGATATCAAGCCAAACTTCAGAACAGTATTGGATACTTTTGCAACTGGTTTAGTGAGTAATCAACGTAGCAACGTGACTATCATCGGTCATACAGATAGTACAGGTAGTGATGCAGTGAATAATCCTTTATCGTTGAATCGTGCTGCGAGTGTGCGTGATTACTTGTCTAATAGAAGTGTGGCTTCAAGCCGCGTAGCTATTGAAGGTCGTGGTTCACGTGAGCCATTAGTTGCTAACGACACCGCAGCTAACAAGGCAAAAAACCGTCGTGTTGAGATTTATGTAGCTGAGCCGGCACCAGTTGCTGCTCAGTAGTAAATTTTATTTAATAGGCTCTTAAATCAGTAGGCTCTTAAATCAGTACAAGGGTGTGCAGATTGAATTCGATTTGCACCCCTTGTAATTAACTGCCCTGTTAACATCACGAGTATATAAATCAAGTTTGATTTCATTACAACGCCAAAATTTGCTAGATTGAGGGTGTTGCGCTACGCTATAGCTATTGCGGATTTCCGCAAAACTATAAGGGGATACAAATGAATAAATTATTAAAAGCATTAATACTGAGTTTGTTTATTACTGTTGCATTCACTGCTTGTAAAAAGTCTGAAGATACTGCGGCAGAAACTGCTGAAGAGGTAAAAGAAGCCGTCACAGAAATGAAAGATGATACGGTTGATGCAGCTAAAGAAGCGGCAGCTGCTACTGAAGAAGCGGCCAAAAATGCAGCTGATGCAACAGCTGAAGCTGCTAGCTATGTTAAAGAAGGTGCTAAAGAAGCAGTGCAGGAAGCTAAGGAAGCTGCGAAATAAGATTAATTATTTAGTTAGGTTATTTAAAGCTAAGTATGAAATAAAAAAGGGGCAATGCCCCTTTTTTATTGTGGTGAGTGTATGTTCTAAATATTAGATAAGCGCACTGATTTAACCCGTTATGCACATTAAATATGCAAGACTTCCTATCAAAATTCAGTCATTTTCCCCATCTAAAATATCTCTAGAGTTAATATCAGCTTCACTCTTGGGCTTGTCGCCTGTCATATAAGTATAATATTAAAGTCGCTAAATTGTCATTGGCATGGCTTATGCTGATGACTAAGTGCAGTAGCTATACAGCATTCATGAATGCGCCAATGAAATAAATGGCTAAGTACAGAGACTGCATTTGAAATTCGATGATTAGGAGATTTAAAATGAAACATTTATCTAAACAGACTTCTTTATTGCTTAGTGTGACATTGGCGGTGGGTGCGCTCACGGTTATTGCTAAAACTAGTCCGACTTTTGATATTCACACCAGTGTGATTTCAAAAGCTGCACAAAGTGAAAAAGGTGTGATTCTTGTGTTAACCGAGCGTGGATCAGTGGCGGCAGAAGCAGCTTACATGTTATCTGCGCAAGTGAAACAAAATGAAGGTTTTTTACCTTTATTGATGGTGGCAGAGAAAAACAAAGTAGCTGGCTACATGGGTGCTTTGGCTCTACCTACCGAATCATTGCCTGCGGTGATTTTCTTCGATAAATCGGGAAAAGAGTTAGCACGTGTGGTAGCTTCTAAACCAGAGATGATAAGGTCAGCTCAATATCTAAATCGTGTTAGTTAGTATGGTTAATATGAGCAAGTAAGGTGGCAATTCATTTTTTGTAAAAATTGGTTTGCCGCCTTATTTTGATTCTGGAAGTGGCACCCCTTAGGTTTTAAGTGGTAAACAGTTTGGTGTTAAAATGGCAAGAATACGGCAGTAGCAAGATTTTGCATAATACGTGAAATCAATCGTTGGGATTTTTCAGCCAAGGCAATAGCGTATAAATCTGTTCGTCCTATTATTTTTCCAAATTCTCTTTCAAATGATAAGTTGCGCTCTTTATCATTGATTTCATTACTTAATAAATAAAGCCTGCCATTCCCATCCCGTGCATTGGAAAGCTTCCATGCAGCAATTTCTATGTTTCGCGCTACGTTGTAAATGTGTTGTGGATCGATAGTGTCCGTTAAATAGAAGTCGTTTCTGCCGCCATGCGCTTTCATTAACATGGTTTGTAAACCGACAATAAGAGCCAGCACACGGTCACCGGTATACTCAGGTTTAAAGGTTAAAAAAATAGCCTCTGTGTCTTGTAGATTCTGCATATCCTCAAACCGGTAATGGTGCTGTGCTTCACCATCAAATACCCAGGTGATCATTTTTTCAGCATGGTCTGAGGTGCTTTTTTGCAACTCATGTGGATTGCGTTTGTAAAGCTTCAGCATTAATAGGCGTAAGCTTTCAGTGTTCTCACGTATCTCTACATCTGCCATGCGATCAAAGTCGCTTTTACCAAGCTGGCGAAATGAACTGCGGTCTTGACGTTCTGGAATTGAGTTTTTAGAGAGTGGGCTATTACTAGTGGCACATGCAGATAACATTGATAACAACAGGAAGCTGATTATGATGTTAGAGGTGATAGTCATTGATTAAAATAATATCACTTTTAGTAGACTCGCTCTAAACTACACTAATCATTTTTAGATAGTTTTTGTGATAATCACTTATTTTGAATAACGCGTGCGCTAGGAAATACCACACTAAATACGCTACCATCACCTAATTCACTTGTAATCTCTAATTTGGCCTGATGCCGTGTAAGTATATGTTTTACGATAGAAAGACCGAGTCCAGTGCCGCCTGTTTCGCGGCTTCTGCTGCGGTCTACACGATAAAAACGTTCAGTAAGTCGGTCAATATGCTGCGGCTCAATACCGATGCCATTATCTTTTACGCTAAACACTGCTTGTGTTTTGCGTAACTTCCAGCTGATATGGATTTCGCCACCAGCGGGCGTATAACGTATGGCGTTGCTCACCAAATTACTTAATGCGCTCTGTAGCTCTTCCGTCGCCCCCATTAAGTCCAAATGCTTATCTGCTTCTACACTAATCTTATGTTTACCCTGACTTAAGCCATTAGCGTCATTGAGTAGCATATTTAACAAAGCTGACATGTTGATTGCTGTATCTTCAGGCGGTAAAGCATTACTCTCAATGTGAGAAAGCGTTAGTAAATCTTGAATCAACCTACCCATGCGATTTGTTTGTTCTTGCATCATATGGAAGTAACTACGTGTACTTTCTGGTACTGCGCCATCCATATCTAATAAAGTTTCAACAAAGCCACCTACCACCGTTAATGGCGTACGTAATTCGTGAGAAACGTTAGCAATAAAATCACGGCGCATGGTTTCTATTTTTTCCAATTGTGTTACATCGCGACAAATCAGCAGTTTTTGTTTTGTACCAAATGGAATGAGCTGAATTTCTAATGTGACTTCAGGGTTCCGCCAGGATTTAAGTTTGATGGGTTCAGAGTAATCTTGCTCTTGTAGGTAATTAATAAAATCACCATGGCGCACTAAATAGTTGATAGGCTGATTTTCATCTTGTTTAAGATCTAAACCTAGTTTGATTTCTGCTGGTGGGTTACACCATTCAATTTCATTGGCGGCATTCAGTACTACCACGCCGTCGGGTAAGGCACTGGCAGCATGGCGAAAACGCCCAAGTGCTGAGCTTAATTGTGTTTTATTACGTGAGTTACGGCGATGTTCTTGATAGAGAGAAGAGAAGACATCTTCCCAGACACCAGAGCCGTTTGGAATATTGTTGAGGATTGGTTTTTTAAGCCATTGATTGAGTTTATGCAACCAATATAAATGACCCGCCAGATAAATTAATATGCCTGCTGAAAATACAATAAGGGCTGTAGTTGCGCTACTGCGGGCCCAAGTAATCAGGCAAATGATACAAAGTGCCAAGCCCAGCCAAAAGGCGTTCCAGCGAATATCTTGCACGTTTAAAATTCTTTAAAAATGTGTTGGCACATTATAGTGTGCTTAAAATTTAAGTCATTAAAAATTTGTTAAAAGCATCATTGATGAATGCTTAATTAACTTGTTTTATTCACTTGTTTTATTGAACAGACAAACGATATCCAGCACCACGAACTGTTTGAATTAAATCCTCATGACCTGATACAGCCAAAGCGTTACGCAAACGGCGAATATGCACATCTACCGTACGGTCTTCAACAAAGACGCGGTCGCCCCACACTTTATCCAGTAATTGACTCCGCGTATGCACACGCTCTGAGTTTGTCATGAAAAAGTGTAGCAGTCTAAATTCTGTTGGGCCTAAATCAATGATTTTGTCATTGCCAGTGACACGATGCGTAGTAGGGTCTAGGCGTAAACCATTGACATCGATCGGGTCATCCGTCATTTGCGGCGCACGACGACGCAATACAGCTTTGATACGTGCATTGAGTTCGCGAGGACTAAATGGCTTGGTGACATAGTCATCCGCGCCAATTTCCAATCCGCGGACTTTATCGAATTCGTCACCACGCGCAGTAAGCATGATAATTGGAATCGCTTTTGTGTGATTGTCAGATTTTAATTTACGTGCGAATTCTAAGCCACTCATGCCCGGTAGCATCCAATCCAGCAAAATTAAATCAGGCATGGTTTCCCGTAATAAATTTTGTGCATGTTCTACACTTAGGGCACGCATGGGGTTATGCCCAGCCTGGGTAATATTCAGTGCAAGTAACTCTTGAATCGCGGGTTCATCTTCAACGACTAATATATTAGCGGGCATCATATTTCCTTATTAAATAGAGGCTTTTGTGTTCACCTTAGTCAGTTTATGACTCTAATATGACACATTCATGACAAATATCAATCTTCATTTGATCACTGCTTGCAAATCTTAAATAAGTAAAAATTGCCATTTATTGCTTTTTGTAACAATATGTAAAATAATCAAATCATAAAAACACATCATCACAACAACCATTTCTTTCAGGGGTCGGCATGGCAAGTTTTTTATCTAAAGAGAACATAACTGCAAACGCTAATTTTAATCGTTGGCTAGTGCCTCCAGCAGCATTAGCCGTGCATTTGTCCATAGGCATGGCGTATGGTTTTAGCGTATTTTGGAAGCCTTTAGGTAATGCCTTGCTAGGTGAAGATGGAAAGCCATTAGCAGCCTGTGCTGCCGGTGCCACTACTTTCGGCGATAAGTTAGATGGTACATTGCGCGCACTCACTGCCACAGACTGTAATTGGACGCAATTTGATTTAGGCTGGATGTATACCCTGTTTTTTGTATTGCTCGGTTGTTCTGCTGCCGTTTGGGGTAGCTGGCTGGAGCGTGCAGGCCCGCGCAAAGCTGGTTTGGTCTCTGCGTTGTGTTGGTGTGGTGGTTTATTGATTTCAGCGTTTGGTATCTATAGCCATCAATTATGGATGATGTGGCTAGGTAGCGGGGTTATTGGCGGTATTGGTTTGGGGTTGGGCTATATTTCACCTGTGTCTACTTTGATCAAATGGTTTCCGGATCGTCGGGGTATGGCCACAGGCATGGCTATTATGGGTTTTGGCGGAGGCGCCATGATAGGTTCGCCATTGGCAACCAAGATGATGGGTATATTTGCCACTCAAGTTAACGGCGTAACGCAGCCTGGTATTTGGCAAACATTCGTTGCGCTTGCCGTAGTCTATGCTGTATTCATGGTGTGCGGATCATTAGGTTATCGGGTACCGCCTACAGGTTGGAAGCCAGCAGGCTGGAATCCACCTGTAAGTAAAACGAATAATATGATTGCTTCACGACATGTACATCTCAATAAAGCGCATAAAACGCCGCAATTCTGGCTGTTATGGCTAGTGCTGTGCATGAACGTATCGGCAGGCATCGGCATTATTGGTGCAGCAGCGCCAATGCTGCAAGAAACCTTTGGCGGTGCATTGATTGGTCCAGTCGGTTCAGCGACTCATGATTTAGGGTTTGCTGAGATTAAAAAAGATGAGGCACTGGTTGCGATGGCAGCTGCAGTTGGAGCGGGTTTTGTCGGATTAATTTCATTATTTAATATTTTCGGACGTTTTTTCTGGGCGAGCTCATCGGATATTTTAGGCCGTAAACGTACCTATGTTATTTTCTTCACGCTTGGCGCATTGCTGTATGCCACGGCTTCACAAATGGCAGGCTTAAAAGCATTAGCCATGTTTGTGGCATGCTTTTGCATTATTGCTTCTATGTATGGCGGCGGTTTCGCCACGATTCCTGCTTATTTGGCTGATATGTTCGGCACGCAATTTGTAGGCGCAATTCATGGGCGTTTACTTACTGCGTGGTCTACAGCAGGTATTTTAGGCCCCGTAATTGTTAACTATATGCACGATATTCGCTTAGAAGCTAACGTACCATTCGCTAACATTTACGCGCCTATCTTTTATGTGTTGGCGGGCATGTTAGTGATAGGATTTATTGCAAATTTATTGGTGAGGCCGGTCGCTGATAAATTTTTTATGACGGATGAAGAATTAGCATTTGAGAAGAAACTCGCCCATGAAAAATATATGGCGAGCACTGAAGTGATTGGTACACCCGAGAAAACACCACTGCTTACCAGTTTGGCATGGTTGGCTGTGGGGATTCCGATTAGCTATGGTATTTGGAGTACGATACAAAAAGCATGGGTGTTATTTCAATGAAAGAAGCAGCCAATATGCGGTAAAATATGTGCTTTGCATTTACAGCAGTAACTAAGGATAGATAAGAGTGAGAGAAATTAAGCAAAATTTAGATGGCACAGGCATGCAAATTGGTCTTGTGCTATCAAGATTCAACCCTGAAATTGGTGATGGCTTACTAAGTGCGTGTAAAGCAGAGTTGCTGAAATTAGGTGTGGCAAGTGATGCAATCACCATAGCAACTGCACCAGGCGCATTAGAGACGCCTTTATTATTGCAACACATGGCATTGAGTAAGAAATTTGATGCATTGATTGCATTAGGCGCAATCATTCGCGGTGAAACTTATCATTTTGAAGTGGTTTCTAATGAATCAGCGCGTGGTATTTCTGAAGTGCAATTGAATACAGGTGTTCCAGTCGCAAATGCGGTATTAACTACA
>DASQFK010000176.1:0-3172 GCA_035633175.1 Methylotenera sp. | reverse complement strand
TTTATGAGCATTGCACAAAATAAAAAAGCTTTTTTTGATTATTTTATTGAAGACAAATATGAGGCAGGTATTGTTTTAGAAGGCTGGGAAGTCAAAGCCATTCGTGACAATCGCATCAATATTAAAGAAGCCTATGTCATTATTCAGCGCGGCGAAATATACCTGATTGGATGTCACGTTACACCTCTAGGCGCTGCCTCTACCCATGTGCGCCCGGATGCAATTAGAACACGTAAACTGTTGTTGCATAATGAAGAAATCATCAAGCTGATAGCCAAAGTGGATCGAGCTGGGTATACGCTGGTGCCGCTGGATATGCACTTTTCTAAAGGTCGCGTTAAAGTTCAGATTGGTTTGGCTAAGGGGAAAAAACAACACGATAAACGCGATACTGAAAAAGAGCGTGATTGGGAGCGTGAAAAAGGCAGAATCATGAGGGCACATAATAAATAGATTAATCATGTCATTTAAATAAACGCGTATAATCACATATCTGACGAAACTTATTTTTAGTTTCTTCAGTCGTAATAAAACTGTTTTTTATACCAAGATTTTATTTCAAAGTTCATGGGGCTGACCAGGTTTCGACGTGGGTTACAAAGCAGTGCAGGGCATACCGAGGCTCAGATTACCTCGTAAATACAGCTGAAACAAGTATAGTCGCAAACGACGAAACTTACTCTCTAGCCGCTTAAGACCGGTTGGACGCTGCACCAGCTCTCCCGTGGGTTGGATTGGGGAAACCCATCGCAGTGTCATATACACGGGATACGTGTTGTATTGGGTTACTTAATACTTCATTAACCTTAAGGTAACTCGTCTGTACACTGCTTGTCTGTTGGTGTGGTGCAGATTAAATCAAACAACAAGGCTAAGTATGTAGAACTGTCTGTGGAGGATTTGCGGACGGGGGTTCGATTCCCCCCAGCTCCACCATTTTAGTGTTTCACCTAGTATCAATCGGTATCAAAAGCCTAGCAAATTCAACCTTCTAGGCTTTTTTTTACGTCTATTGCAAACGCATAGTGTGTCTTTACATATCACAATCTATTGGGTACATTATTGGGTAACTTACTACTGTTACTGTGGAGTAATCTTTAAACATTTAATTCCTTGTTTTCAGCCGAATGGCTAATTTATCAAGTATTTTAGACTTTTGGAATTCTTACAATACAGGCGTAAAAAAAACCGCCAAGTGGCGGTTTGGGTAGTGCTGGCTCAGAGGTATTAAAGATTATCTACTTCTATCGTGATGTCACTCTCAAAATCAGTACCGTTTACATTTACAGTAAGTTTAAATTTACCTAGTTGCAAAAATGGGAATGGGTTTGTCTGTAAAATTATATTGTAGCTTCTGTTTTTTATTAAAGTGGCAGTTCCAAGCGCTATTGCTGGTCCATGCGTTTCACCTACAGGGTTATAAAATTGGCCGCTAGCTTTTAAATCACCATCAAACTCACTAACATTTATTAGTACAGCCAATCTATCTATCGCGAAGGTTGCAATGCCATTTTCGTCTGGTTTACTCTTAATTTCGTCATAATAAGCTTTGGGAATTATTAATTTTCGATCTGGAAGCAGACCAATTACCATAGTTTTATTATTTTTTTGTTCGACTACGTCCTCACCCCAAAAGAAATTTACTTCCATGAAGATTCCCCCATCTTGATAACATTGATTTTATTTGATCTAACCGCGCTGTATAAAATTTAATAACTTCATGCAGTATAGTTTTTGGTTATTTCCAGTCAAATCTTCTAACTTTTTGCGGTTCGAACAATACTCTTTGAATAATAGAGTTAGGTAATCCAGCCTGAGTCATCATCTGTTGGGCATATTTAGCACCTCTTATCTGATTCATAATCAACCCTTTATTAACTATGTGATCAAATTTATCGTTGATTCGTCTTTGCATAATGCACTCCTACTAATTTAAAAATTAATAACTTTGTAAGTGGCTTGTTAATTTCAATCAGTGCTTCTTACATTATGCGGTTCATATAAAACACGATCTACGATAACGTAAGGCACTCCTGCTTTCGTCATCATTTTTATTGCGGATAAATTATGTTTATCCCTAGACATTTCAACGCCTTTTTTAACCACCTGTTCCAAAACTTTGTTTTTACGCATTGTCATTACGTACTCCACATACTCCAGCATATTGTAAAAACAAATTTTCTAGATTTTCACACTTCAATTCCGTTCGGTAACGCACATAATTCAGTAAATTTATAACTTTTTTTAGTAGTGTAGTTATATAAAGTTATTTTGCAATACACTGTGATTTTCTTCCTCGATTAAGCGTTTCCTTAATCCCAAAAGAGTAATTTGTGACGCGTAGAAAAGGGATTTTCTTTAAGCATAAAAAGAGCTATATCAAGTTTTATTGGGTACGTTTGAGGGTAGATAGGTAAATTATTTTTATAGAGCGTTTGTTTAATAGGTTTGTATAGTTTTGATTGATTGACCAACCTGTATTTCAGAATGTGTCCAGAAGCAGATTATTTAGATGTCAGTTAGAAAGCTTTCAGTATCTAGTTATTCTTTAGTTAATTGTTAGTCGGGTTGGTTTTCTTCTAGGTCGCTGATTACTGTATTTCATATATTCTTCATAGCTCAAATCAACTATCTCATTCTGTTTCTGGGCTACACCACTTGTTACAGTAAATGTAGGTTCATTTCTATTAGGAAAATTTGATATTCTAGAAAAAAATGAATTGAATAGGTTTTTCATCATGATGCAAATCTTTATTAAAAGAGATTAGTTTTAAACAGCTATTTGCAAAAGATGTGCCACTTAAGTTGATTATAAGAAGAAGTTTTCTAACTATTTGAAATATATTAATTAATTAATATATTTTCAGTTAAAAAAACTATTTATTGCCATTTTTCTTCTTGATAAATTTTGAAAAGATTAATTTTATTGTCGTATTTTTTACAACAATGTTGTAATTGACTACAGTGTAACCCTAAATTAATTAGCAACTTCTACAACCTAAAATACTAAAGCTGGTAAAGGATTATTTCTTCATATTTTGATTTTTATCTATTGGATGGTGAAGATTTGCCATTTATAGTGATAGTAAAATCACTACTTAGTACAAAGGCTAAAACGATTATATAGCATCACAAAATGATAGTTCGTAAGTTGTAAGTAGACTTAACTTAG
>DASQFK010000175.1:0-5209 GCA_035633175.1 Methylotenera sp. | reverse complement strand
AATACCGATAATGCTATGGCTCGGATTAGCCATATGTCTGTGGGGTCTGATACCTGACGTGCTAAATAGTCTTCTGCCCATAGGGCACCGCCTGATAGGGCTGTTCCTAATAGTGGCAGTAACCACGATATTAGGTGGGCTTGGGCTTTTTCTAACACCGAAGATATATCAAGATTCAATGAAAACCCCAACGTAAAGTAGGCATCCTAATTGACGGTTTACTTTGCGTCAAATGGGATGCTGTATTGTTATTGTTGAATAAAATATATAATAAAATCATGTAATTAACTATTTTTAGTGCATCCTAAATTTTAGAGGTATATACGGCTCAAATGTCGAACTAAAACACAATATAGTCAATCACAACTTAACTTTCTGTTGCGCTAACATAGCCGCACCAATAATACCTGCTTGGTCACCCATGCTAGAAATACTCATATTGACCTTGCCACGCAATGCAGGAATCAAATTTTCATCTAACTGCTGTTGAAAAGCTGGCGCCATTAATGGCCATGCGGCGCTCATACCGCCTCCGATTACTATATTGGTTACATCAATCACCTTTAAGATATGTGCCAAGGCTTGTGCTAAAGCAGCACCAGCTAGGGCATATGCTGCGATTGCAGCTTGGTCGCCCTGATTAGCGCGATTGGCAATTTCTTCTGCGCTGCATTGCTGGTCTGTAGCCTCAAAATAGCTAATGGCAACGCCACCGGCTGAGGCGTACTGCTCCATGCAGCCTAAATTGCCACAGCCACATTGCCTGCCGCCATGTTTAACGATGATATGCCCTACTTCCATCGCCACGCCGTGTTGGCCTTGAAATGGCTGTCCATTCAAAATCAACCCACCCCCTACGCCTGTGCCTAAGCCTAAATAAATCAAGCTTTGTGCTTCTTTATCATGCATGGCGTATTCACCATAAGCCGCGGCTAGCGCATCATTTTCTGTAATTACTGGTAAATGGATAAGTCGACTTAAATCAGTACTTAGGTCTACATCACTCAAACCTGGCAAATTTGGAGATTGTGAGATTCTCTGTGTTTTAGGGTCGATAAAGCCAGGGAAGCCGATGCCAATTGCAGATATTTCGGGATGTTGTGTACATACGCTATGTATAGCGGCAGCAATAGTCGCCAAAATAGCTTTCCATGCCTGCTCTGATGAATGTTGATGCAATTTACAAAGATTTGAGAAGTCAGCGTGAAAACGCATTTCTTCTAATAAGCGCGGTCTGTTGTCAATTTTATTAGCATCGTAATCTACAACACCTACACGTAGATTCGTGCCGCCAACATCAATGCCAATGAGTATCGCCATTTGCTATGTCCTTCCTGTACGTACAACAGCTTCTGCAAAGTGTGCTTCCTGCTCAGCCGACAAATGCTCAGCCAATTGTTCCCAAGTAAAACGCCAGTGCCAATTGCCTGTGGATGTACCCGGCGTATTCATACGATGGCTGCCATCAAGTGCCATTAAATCTTGCATTGGAATAATCGCCAATTGTGCTTTGGATTCTAGCGCCATATTGATTAAATCATCGGGCATACTAGGTTCATGCACTTTGGAAAGTGATGCGGAAAGTGATGCTTTTAGATATGCATGCACAGGCTCACGCTGCTCTTCATCCAAAGCCTCGTACCAACCTACAGTAGTATCGTTATCATGCGTCCCTGTGTAGACCACACTATTAACATTAATATTGTGTGGCAAGTAGGGATTATCTTCCTCCCCACTAAAGGCAAATTGCAAAATCTTCATGCCTGGTAGATTGTATTTAGCACGCAAGGTATCGACTTCAGGGGTAATAATGCCTAAGTCTTCTGCTACCAATGCCACGTTTGGCAATGCTTGCTGAATAGCGGCTAATAATTCATCGCCTGGTGCTAAAGCCCACTCACCATCCATAGCGGTTTCTTCAGCCGCTGGGATCTCCCACGCTGCTTCTAATCCTCTAAAGTGATCAATGCGTACCATATCAAACAATTCACTTTGTGTAGTCATGCGCGATATCCACCATGCGTAACCATCCTTTGCCATTGCATCCCAATTGTAATGTGGATTGCCCCAACGCTGACCCGTTGCAGAAAAGTAATCTGGGGGCACACCTGCCACTACAGTCATATTTTTATCTGCATCTAACTTAAATAGATGCGGCTGCGCCCAAACCTCTGTGCTGTCATAAGCGACAAATATAGGAATGTCCCCAAACAAATAAACATTTTTACTCGCCGCATATTCTTTAAGACTATGCCATTGGGTAAAAAACATAAATTGCGTAAATTGAATAATAGCAATTTCTTCGGCAAGCTCTACGTATGCATGCTGTAATGTTCTTGCATCACGGTTTTTGTAAGCTTCGGGCCACTGATCCCAACCAGTACGATTGAATTTAGCACGTAATGCAAGAAACAAGGAAAAATCATTCAACCAATGCGCTTGTTGACTGCAAAAATCGACGAATGCTGGTTGCATGTCAGCTTTTTGGATAAACACTTGATAAGCTTTAGCTAATAATTCCGATTTATTAAATGACTCGCTAGCAATAAAGCTATCCACCTCATCCAGTGTGAGCAAATCTATCGCTTGTAAAGCATCTAGACTAATAAAGTCAGGGTTGCCTGCATGCGCAGATAAGCATTGATAAGGCGAGTTATCAGCATGCGGCATATTGATTGGCAAAGTTTGCCAGACGGTCACACCAAGCTTGTGAAATAAATCAACGACACGCTTTGCTTCTGAGCCTATATCACCCACGTAATACGGGCTAGGTAATGAGCTAATATGTAATAAGACCCCTACTCGGCGTTGATTCAAAAGCGTTAAATTAATTGGCAGCATCATTATTTTTACATTTTTAAAAGGTCAAATTACGGCTAAGCTTTTTAAGCTTGTTCATTACTTTTAACTGCTACGCCTGACCTCGGCGCTAATTTCTAAAATCTTATAAACCTATTACTAAACTTTATGCTGTACCGCGACGCATAGTCCCCGCATTATCTGCATCTCCACCGCCCGCACTAATTGACATATTCAATACCACAGGCACAGGCTGTTTTAACAAGGTATACAGGTTGATAAGGTTTCGACGATAAAGTTTATCAAAACTAGCAACGCTATCTGAAGAGTTGTAATCACCAAACCACCAAAACCAATCTGAGCCTTCACAAATAGCTAGCTGACGCTCACAAGCAAGGCGTTGATCAGCTTCTAATGAATAGGTTGACATCACCTTGTCGTAAGTTTTTTTAGCTTCACATAGTAAATCCCATGCCAAATTTTTGTCCTTACTGCCTATCCATGTACTAAAAGTACCGTAGACCCAACTACCAGCAGCTACTTGCGGCAATATCGGCGCGGACTTCCCTTTAGTTTGATAGGGTTTCGAGTGATATAAATCCACCATATCGCTAAACGTGGTCATTTCAATATCAGGATGATTCGCTAATGCTGCGTAAAGTTCATTTAAAAAGTAATAGCCGTTATATGGATAATATTCCCAAGCATTTTCGCCATCTAAAATAACGCTTACCACTTTGGCTTGGTTAGACGTATTGACTTTATGCGCATGCTCTAACGTTAGAATAAAGTCACTTACTGCATCGCTTGAATGCATTTTTGCATATTCAAAACCAATTTTATCTGATAGCTGATCATCTCTAAAGAAGCATAAAATATCATGTTTGCCATTGGTTACACGGTAAGGCTGATACAAATAGTCATGTTTATCTTGAACGCTTAATTTTGATTTAATGAGGCTATTGGCTAATACGCCCTGTCCTGTAGCAGCCCATTCTAGGCCATGCTCTGCCATCAGTGACAATGCTGCATGTGATACACCGCCTTCAGCTGGCCACATACCACGTGGCTCTTCACCAAAATAATCTGAGTGCGATTTTTTTGCAGAAACCACATGGTAAGCAGCACGTGACTGACCACCCGGGTATTTAGCACTTTCTGGCAAAGGTGCATCTGGCATTGCATCTAAAGTAGATTTAAAATCTAACAACAAAGGTAATATCGGGTGATAGTACGGCGTGGTCGAAATTTCGATTTGCTTAGCTTCCATGAGCGCTTTATAACGCGGAATTAAGCCTGTAATAGTCTCGCCAATCACAGTGAATAATTGCTGTCTTTCCTCAATTGTAAATAACCCTCCTTTGGTCATTAGCGCTTGGATAACTGTATTATTACGACGCAGACTTTCACCACACCAGGCTAAGTGATACCAAACTAACAAATCTGCTTTATATTGCGCTGATAAATAATGAAATTGGTCCTGCCCTAATTCCTCTACAGTCATCATCGGTTCAACTATCTGAAACAACTGCAATAAGCGCTGATAATGCGGAAATGGGCTCAACATCTTTTCGTGATGACTTTTAAAACAACTTTGCACAATCAAGCGGCATTGTTCTTGATTGATATCCGCTAAGTGAGGTTCTACCAATAACGCCAACAGTGGATCGCGAATTGTATTTTGCTTAAATTGCTGACTGTAATCATCAAGCTGATCTAGCAAAATGGGCACAAAGTTAAATGAGACGCGCGCTTTTGGATTTTCTTCCAAATGAAACGCCATGTCGCTGTAATCCTTCATGGCGTGCAAATAAGTCCATGGCAACACGTATTCATCGGTGACCATGTCACGATAATCTGGCTGATGCATATGCCAGTACAGATTAAGATACAACTTAGGGCGGCTAGGCTTCACTTGCGTACAACCTTATTAATTAACATTAATAATATTATAACTACTAATATTACGAGACTAGATAGCGATATTTGAATTAATTAATTCAAAACTAAATAACTCTATATAAGTCTTGCCCCAACATATCGGGTGTTACCAGCGTAATGCCCTTTTCTGACACATAAAAACGCTTAGCATCCAACGCCAGATCTACGCCAATTTTCATACCTTCTGGAATATTGCAGCCGCGGTCTATCACAACATTTTTAAGGGTGACATGCCTATTCACCGTGACTTTTGGCAAAATGACTGACCCATCAATTTGGCAATAACTATGCACACGCACATCTGAAAACAACACAGAATCATCGACACGAGAGCCGCTAATCAAACAACCGCCTGACACTAATGAATCTGTCGCACTGCCGCGTCTGTCATCATTATTGAATACAAATTTAGCCGGCGGCAACTGTTCCTGGTAAGTCCAAATTGGCCATTCTCGATCATATAAATTAA
>DASQFK010000174.1:0-3844 GCA_035633175.1 Methylotenera sp. | reverse complement strand
GAAGTTGGCACTACGTTGCATATCTCTGGAAATGGCTGTTTGCTCACACTATCGATTCCCATTGAGCGCACGTTATCACGCGACATCAATTTAATCGGGAGCCATTCCATCATAAAGGCCTGTGCGTAGGAGAGCTTATCGCTCAAACCAATAATCGGGCGTTTAATGCGTAAAGTATCCATTATCGCTTGAATCAACTCACGGAATGTATAGACTTCTGGCCCTGCCAGTTCGTAGGTTCTACCATAGGCATCCGTATTTTCAAGGCTATTCACAAAGCAACTGGCCACATCTTCAACCCACACTGGCTGAAATTTAGCGTTAGGCTTAGCAAGAATGATAACGGGCAAAAGCTTGATAAGCGATGCGAATAGATTGATGAAGCGATCATCTCTGCCAAAAATAATAGATGGCTTAAAAATAGTAATATAAACCTTATCTTTTAATTCTAATATAGCCGTTTCACCAGCAGCTTTAGAACGTAAATATTGGCTAGGTGCATCTTTATCAGCCCCTAAACTACTCATATGCACCAATCGTTTAACCCCTAAATCTGCACATATTTTTGCTAGTTGCGCAGGTAACTGATGATGCATATTATTAAAGCTTACATGGTGGCCTTGGTGCAAAATACCAATGAGATTGATGACTGCATCTGTGCCCCGTAGCGCTACATTTAGCGCTCTGTAATCCAGCACATTGCATTCTTCCACTTGTACATTTGGCAATAAAAATAGATGTTTAGCTCTCTCGCGACGGCGCGTAAGCACTTTGACTTGATAACCCGCTGCATCTAACTTAGCGACAATTGCACTACCTACAAAACCTGAACCGCCTAATACACAAACTTCTTTTAATTGCATGTTAAATCCTATATTTCATGTTTTTATTCAATGCTTTTCTTTTTATAAATAATCTTCTTTGATCGTGTAGTGTCTATTCACTATCTTCTTCTATCACTTCTGGCTTGTCGCTGCCAGGTACAACACCCAAGCGTGACTTTAATGATTCTATTTTAGAGCCTAAACGCGGTGCATAAATATGTGCATTCGCCATGACTTTTTGTACATAATTTCTAGTTTCAGCAAAGGGTATGCTTTCAATATAGATTGCGGCCTCTAGCGGCTCACTCGCCATCCAGCGTTTTGCGCGGCTTGGTCCTGCATTATAGGCGGCTGTAGCCATTACCGCCTGACCGCCCATTAAATCTTGCGTGTAACGCATATAGTAAGTTCCAATTTGTATGTTGGCACTTAAATCATGGATCATGTCATTATTGTAGCCATCCAAGCCCATACGCTTGGCCGCCCATTTTGCAGTGGCAGGCATCAATTGCATAAGCCCGGCAGCACCTACGCCTGATTTTGCATAATGCATAAACCGGCTTTCCTGACGAGTTAAGCCATATATCCAAGCTTCATCAAGCTTTTCATCATTGGCAGAAGCGCGAATTAAATTGCGGTACGGTGTTGGATAGCGCAAATTAAAGTCGTGTACTTGCTTGGTATTGTCTGCTGTCGTGATAGCAATGTCATACCATTTTTGCCTTAAGGCATACTCTGCAGCAGCCAGTAGTTGTTTATCATCAAAGTTGCGCATTGCCCATAGCCATTCGGCCTTTGCCTCCCAACGCATATTTAAACGTTGTAATTCAAACGCACGTTTAATCGCCGGTTGACTGGCAATCGCCATCACTTCGATTTCAGTCACGGCATAATCTTCTGCAGGCGCGTTATTGATTGCCTCTAACTCATCCGAAGCTAGCCAACCATAATAATGACGCTCTTTTGAAAGCTGGCTTAATAAGGCATTGGCTTCTACAGCTTGCTCATTTTCGTAAACCACTTGCTCTTTCAAAGCACGGGCTTTCCAATAGCGCCACGCACTTTCTTCGGATTGCTTTGGCTGCATCGCTGAGATTGAACTCAACACTGCGTCCCAGTCATTCGCGCGTAACGCTGCGCGAGTTTGCCATGCCAACTGCTCTTTATCTAAAGGAGTATCTTTTGCAAGTGCATAGTAATCAAGTGCCTGCGGATGATGTGCGCGTGCAGCATGATAAGCTATGCGGCCCCAGCCAAAAGCACGGGTTTTTGCATCAAATAAACCTTGTACCTTATCGTAAGTGCTTACTGCATCCTCTAATTTACTGCGTGCTAGGCGGTCAAGTGCATAAAGATTGACCTCCTCACCAAAACGACTTTTGAATGACACGGTTTTTTTATCTAATATTAGCTGTGGCGTTTGATAAGCGCGATCAAGCAATTTCAGGTCTGCGCTATCGATATTTGGTATGCGTAGCGTGATACTTTTAGCTAAGCTCAGTTTTCCATCTTGCAGGGCTAATCTAAATCTTGCCCATATATCTTCACTACTGAGTGCGCCTGTTTTTTGTAGTGCATCAAATAGTTGATTACAGTTACTTGGCAAATCGGTTGTAGTCAACCATAAGGCTCTAGCTTGGGCTGAAATATCAGCATCACCTAATTGCGTATGACCCAACAAGCCATAACATTGCACTGCAATGTCTTCACGATGAAAATTTGGCTGATGCTCAAAAAATACTGGCCAGTTTTGCTGTTTAGCTAGATTTTTTAACCACTCACCGCGTAAACGGTCAGCAAAAGGCATCTCAGCATATTGAGCTAAAAAATTCAGTACTTCGTCATCTGGCGCTTGCTCAAGTCTGAGCAACATCAGCCAGTAATCGGCATAAGGCGCTAAAGAGTATTGTTGGGTATTTAACTGGGCGGCATCTTCGGCCAAGGCGATTTCATTCTTAGCCACATAAGATTCACGTGCATGCTGGAATAAGGCCTCATCGGATAAGGCATTAGCCTGATGTGAAACAGAAATGACTAGCAGCGCTAATAGTAGGCGGATCATTAACAAAAGCACGCCCCTTTTTTGTATTAGTATGACTAGCTATAATTCGCTAGTTTTTCAAAGTTTATAACACTTAAACCAAAGTTATAAGATGTTAATCGCCAATTTAGATTTGGTGATTCAAGCTAATAATTAGGCTCTGGTAGTAGTGGATTAGTTCGCGATAAAAACTCTCTGGGCGCATCTTCTACCTTGTCAAAAGTAATATATTCCCAAGCCGTTTCATCTTGCAATAGCGCACGCAATAACTGATTATTAAGCGCATGTCCAGATTTAAACGCATGAAAAGCACCTAAAATCGGGTGGCCTAACATGTACAAATCACCAATAGCATCTAATACTTTGTGTTTGGCAAACTCATCGTCGTAGCGCAAACCATCCGTGTTCAACACGCGATATTCATCTAACACAATCGCATTATCCAGACTACCGCCGCGCGCTAACCCGTTAGAACGCAAATACTCGACTTCGTGCATAAAGCCAAATGTGCGCGCACGGCTGATTTCTTTAATGTAAGAATCCGCAGCAAAATCAATTTTGACGTTATTACCGGAATTTTCAAACACTGGATGATTAAATTCAATGGTAAAATCAATCTTAAAACCATGATAAGGCTCAAAACGCACCCACTTATCACCTTCAATCACTTCAACCGTTTTTTTAACGCGTATAAACTTCTTAGCTGCAGATTGCTCAGCAATACCGGCTTGTTGCAGTAAAAATACAAACGGTCCTGAACTACCGTCCATAATCGGTATTTCAGAAGCATCCACATCAATATAAACATTATCTATACCTAAACCTGCTAACGCAGACATGAGGTGTTCGACCGTTGCAACGCGCGCACCATTGGCCTCAAGTGCCGAACACATGCGCGTGTCATGCACGGCATGTGGTGTAGCCACAATTTCATTGGGCTGAGGCAGATCAACCCGTTTGAAAATAATACCAGTATCAG
>DASQFK010000173.1:0-7068 GCA_035633175.1 Methylotenera sp. | reverse complement strand
CGTTTTGGCAATGTGGATAATTTATACGCTAGACGCGGCACCACTGGCCCATTACTCGTATTTGCCGGTCATACTGATGTGGTACCAACCGGCCCATTAGAAAAATGGTATACGCCGCCATTCGAGCCAACCATCAAAGATGGCATGCTGTATGCGCGCGGCGCGGCTGATATGAAAACATCGCTAGCGGCATTTATTACGAGTATTGAAGAATTCATCGCTGAAAACCCTAACCACACAGGTTCGATTGGCTTACTCATCACCTCTGATGAAGAAGGTGTTGCAGTGGATGGCACGATTAAAGTGGTTGAAGTTTTGAAAGCGCGCGGCGAGTTAATCGATTATTGTATTGTAGGCGAACCGACCAGCAATAAAGTAGTCGGCGACATGATTAAAAATGGTCGTCGTGGCTCACTCTCTGGCAAGTTGGTGGTTAAAGGGGTGCAAGGCCATATTGCTTACCCACATTTAGTTAAGAACCCGATTCATATGGTCGCGCCTGCCATCAAAGATATGGTAGAAACCGTTTGGGATACGGGAAACGAATATTTCCCGCCTACTTCATGGCAAATATCCAATATGAATGGCGGAACTGGCGCGACTAACGTAGTGCCAGGCGAAGTCGAGATCCTTTTCAATTTTAGATTCTGTACGGCAAGTACGGAAGCCAGCTTAAAAGAACGCACCCATGCCATTTTAGATAAGCATGCGCTTGAATATGACTTGGAATGGGAATATTCACCACCTTATATCACCCCTCGCGGCAATTTGGTGGAAGCAATTACTGAAGCAATCCAGCAAGCTTATGGTGTAACGCCTGAACTTTCTACAACTGGTGGCACCTCAGATGGGCGATTTATTGCAGATATTTGCAAACAAGTGATTGAATTTGGCCCGCTCAACGCAACGATACACAAACTCAATGAATGCGTAGGCGTGTCGGATATTGAACCACTCAAAGAAACCTACAAATTAACACTACAAAAATTACTTAAGTAAAGAACGTAATGGTCAATAACAATACTGCAGTAAATGAAATAATCACCATCCGCGACTGGATACGCTTTGCCGTTAGCGAGTTTGAAGCTTCAGACATATTTTACGGTCATGGTACAGATAACGCTTATGACGAAGCCGTTTGGCTCATCATGAGCGCGCTACATTTGCCTATGGACACACTCAACAACTTTTTAGATGCCCGCCTGACCACCTCTGAACGTACTAAGCTTGCTGGCTTTATTGAGCAACGCATAACGCAACACACTCCAACCGCCTACTTGGTTAAAGAAGCTTGGCTTCAGGGTTTAAAATTTTATGTTGATGAGCGTGTATTGATACCACGTTCTTTCATTGCTGAATTATTGAACCAAGATGATTCAGGTAATTTTGGTTTAAGCCCTTGGGTAGAATTTCCAGAATTAGTAGAAAGTGCTGCCGACATTTGCACTGGCAGTGGCTGTTTAGGCATATTGCTGGCAAGCGCTTTTCCCAATGCAGTCGTAGATGTGATTGATATTTCGCAAGATGCGATTGATGTGGCTAATATCAATATCGCCAACTATGGTTTACAAGAGCAAGTCACTGCTATTCAGTCCGATATGTTTAGCGCGCTGCAAGATAAAAAAAATGGCTACAAAAAATACGATGTCATCATCAGCAATCCACCTTATGTGGACGCACCATCCATGGCTGCATTGCCCGCAGAATATCAAAACGAACCACAGATAGCATTAGGCAGTGGCGTTGCTGGTCTGGACCACACCCATACCATTCTGCGTGAAGCCGCAAATTACCTTAATGAAGATGGCATACTGATTGTTGAAATCGGCCATAATCGCGAAGCACTAGAAACGGCATATCCAAACATTGTATTTAATTGGCTAGAGGTTTCGTCGGGCAATGAATTTGTGTTCCTACTAACACGTGAGCAATTACAACTTCATCGCCAAAAAGCAACATAGAATAATCTTCATGCCAAAGATATCTGATCATTCGAACAAGAAAATATGGCATTTATCTTTTACAACGTTAGCACTATTCACACTGACCACTACAAATGTCGGCGCCAAGGATTCACCCCCCCTCAAACATGACCTGCACAATGTTTCGCTAGAGCAGCTACTCAAACTCGAAGTCATCACCGCATCCAAAATCGCTCATCAGATTAGTGATGCCCCCTCTGCCGTCAGTATTGTCACCGCAGCCGATATTAAGGACTACGGCTATCGCACTCTGGCAGAAATCCTGAATAGTATGCGAGGCCTAAGTATTACAAACGACCGTTCCTATGAGTTTCTGGGGGGTCGCGGCTACAGCAGTCCGGGTGAATACAGCGGCAGAATCATGTTACTGATTGATGGGGTGCAGGCAAATGACAATGTATTCAATCAGTCTTATTTTGGCAATGATGGCTTGATCGACACTGAACTGATTGACCGCGTGGAATATGTGTCTGGCCCTGGTTCCGTTTCTTATGGCAACAACGCCTTCTTCGGTATCGTCAACGTTTTCACCAAAAAAGGTGCAGATTTCGATGGAGCCCAAGCTGCACTGTCTGCAGGTAGCTATCAAACCCATAAGGCCAGGCTCACCTACGGTAAGCGTTTAACCAATGGTGTAGACCTGCTGGTTTCTGCCTCTGGACTCGATAGCGAGGGGCAAACGCTTTATTTTCCAGAATTTAACGATGGCAACCCTGCTAATAACAATGGCATTTCGCGCAATCAGGATGGTCAGCGCAACCAGCGCGTATTTGCCAAGATCGAAGGTGCGTTCTGGTCTATCGAAACAGGTTATAGCTATCGTCACAAGGATATTCCAACCTCGCCATATGGTGCGGACTTTAATAGTCCTTATTTTTATAATGACAGCAGCAAATTTGTCTCCGGTCAGTACCATGCGAATCTTTCAAATCATCTCAAACTATCCGTGCAAACCGACTATAGTGACTATATTTACAAGGGCAGCTCATTATATAGCGGTGAGATTTGGCCTGACAGTGCTGCGGGAAGAAGATTAGGAACTGAGGCCAAATTCTCCGGCGATTGGTTTAAAAATCATCAACTTGTGTTTGGCGTTGCATACCGCAATGATTATCAACGTAAGCAGGTAAACGCTGCACTTGCGTCAGACCAAGGTCGCCAAAGTGCTAGTGTATATGCCCAAGATGAAATTACCCTACATGATAATCTTTGGCTCAATGTGGGTGCGCGTTACGACTATTTCACCGATGATGGCGACTCAATCTCTCCACGCATCGCATTGATTTACGAACCCATGCCAGCCTATACATTACGCCTATCACATAGCACGGCGCACCGCACACCTACGTCTTTCGAAAAATATTACACCGATGGACTTACGCAAATTCCCAGCCCAAGCCTGAAGATGGAAAAGGTTACGGCCTCTGAACTATCACTAGAGCGTCGCTGGAGTAACCGGTCGCGCCTACTGGCCTCTATCTACCACCAGACGACCAATGATTCTATCAACAGCACGCCTTACAGCACTGGCCTTCTACAGTATTTGAACACTGGAAGTACTCGTGCGGATGGAATTGAGCTGGAGTTGGAACATCACTGGGAAAATAGCGTGCGTCTGCGTACAAGTTACGCCTATCAGGATTCAAGGGATACCAATGGTAATTGGGCAATTAACTCGCCGCGCCACCTAGGAAAACTCAATCTATCAACACCGCTGCTATCAAATGCACTACGCGCTGGCCTAGAGATTCAAACAGTCTCACGTCGCAACTCAGGAATCAATAGCCAAATTAGCGCTTATACGATCAGCAACCTCACCATCAGCACAGATCATTTACTCCCTAATCTAGATATTTCGTTGACCGCTCGCAACCTATTCAACAAGCATTACCGCCATATTGCTCCTGAGTACAGTACGCCAATTGCATCCATAGAACAAGATGGACGCAACTTCTGGCTTCAGTTGACTTATGGTTTCAAATGATGCCGCGCCAGCTATTATCCTTCCTGTTTCTGTTTTTTGGCCTATCAACCCTGTCGGTAAGTCAGGAAGAAGCTATACCGGAATATGCAATGAAAGCTGCGTTCGTGTACAACTTCATGCTCTTTACTGACTGGCCAACACTACCCAACAATACCCTACAAATCTGCACAATGGAGTCTGACCAGTTAAAACGCGAACTTGAACAGTACACCAAAAACCAGCCTCATGGTGCGAAGCTAGTCATCACCAAAATCTCCCACCTCGCTGAAATTAAAGAATGTCAGGCACTGTTTCTTTCGGAAGAAGATCGACAACGTATCCCAACAATCCTGCCATCCGTAGAAGGAAGTCCGGTATTAACGGTGACTGACGTGCAAGGCTTGGTCGGTAAAGGGGCAATTATTGGCATGAGTATTAAAAATCGTCACATCATCTTTGAAGTTGATTCAATAACAGCCAAGAAATCCGGACTACATTTAAGCTCAAAACTGCTGAATCTAGCGAAAACTGTATATTAGGGATATTTCATGCGCAATTTAAATATCAGTAAAAAGCTCATGTTAATCAACTTGATAGCCTCGAGTTTTGCAATGATGCTGCTTGTCAGTAGTATCGCTCTCATTGTCTTAATCAATAGCAGGAACAATCTAGTCCATGAACTAAAAAGTCAGGCCCATATCATAGGAGAGAATCTGGCAGCTTCAATTGCATTCAATGACACTGAATCTGCTCAAGCCATGCTCAAGTCTCTACACTGGACGCCCTACATCAAGCAGGTTGTGGTATTAGATAATTCCGGCAAGATATTCACGTCATACCCACAACACACAACACTAAATGTTAAATCAGATGGGTTTTGGGGAAGTTTATCAGGCGTACAAATCCAGCAGCCAATCCGGGTAAGTAATCAGAAGATTGGGGAAATCTATATAAATGCCTCGCTCAACCATATCTACTCCCAATTGGGTAAATTCGTTTTATTTGCCTTGGTCGCTTTGCTATTCGCTGCTGCACTTGGCATGCTCATGCTCAGACGTTTGCAGACTTACATAACAAAACCTATCGTTGGGCTTACTAACTCTATGCGGGTTATTTCTAGTACCGATAATTATTCTTTGCGTTTCAATCTCGAGAGTAAAGACGAGTTAGGAGAACTTGCTAACGGATTCAATATTATGCTGGGTAGAATTCAGTTACATCAAACCGAACTAGACTCCGAACTCACTCGACGCAAGCAGGCAGAAGATCGACTCCACTGGTTCGCCTTCTACGATGATGTGACGCAATTACCTAATCGTCATTACTTCAAGGAGAAACTGGAAAGTGCAGTAGCTTCAGCACTTCAACAAAAAACAAGCTGCTGTGTCATGGTGATTGATCTCGATGATTTCAAAATTGTAAATGACACACTTGGGCATCATGTAGGTGATGATCTACTTCTAGCGGTGGCGCTACGCCTCAGCCATGGCCTGCGTACTGGCGATGTGTTGTGCCGTATTGGCGGCGACGAATTTGCTCTCATTATAGAGAATGTTCAAAGTGTGGATCAAGTTAAGCAAGTCTCACAAAAGGTCATCGACATGATGTCTCTACCCTTTTTGCTAGACGAGAAGAAAGTCTTTATCAGCGCCAGTATCGGAGCCAGCTTTTACCCAGAAGATACCACTGACATTCCAACCTTACTTCGGAATGCCGATACTGCTATGTACAGTGCTAAGAATAATGGAAAAAACCATTGCCAGATGTATGTACAGGAAATGGAAGCCAAGAATATCAAACGGTTCTCTCTAGAAAATGCTTTGCGACGCGCATTGGAACAGAACGAGTTGTTTCTTGTTTACCAACCTCAGATTGACCTCGGTTCAAATAAAACCGTAGGATTTGAAGCATTGTTACGTTGGAACAACCCAGATCTTGGTTTCGTTAGCCTGACAGATTTCATCCCAATCGCAGAAGAGATTGGGCTTATCATACCTATTGGCGAATTTGTTCTCAGCACAGCCTGTCTTCAGGCACAGCAGTGGCGCGAGCGTTTTGCGACTGATATTGCAATCAGCGTTAACTTGTCAGGTCGGCAATTATTAAGGCCCAATATTGTCGAACGTATCATTGATATCGTAAAATCCGCAGGGCTGCCTTTTCATTTATTAGATATTGAGTTAACTGAGAGCATCTTGATGGATCGCTCAAAAGAAACGCTCAACAAGCTAAAAAAACTCAGCAATTTAGGCATCACCATATCAGTGGATGACTTTGGTACTGGCTACTCATCAATGAGCTATCTCAAGCGTTATCCTATCGACACTTTAAAAATCGACCAGAGCTTTATTTCAGATCTGCCAGATGATGTAAATGACGCTGCCATCACACTTGCCATCATCGCTATAGGGAAAAGCTTAGGGATGACAATTATTGCTGAAGGTGTAGAAACTGAAGCGCAACTGGCATTTCTGAAAACCCACGAATGCAACAGAGTGCAAGGGTATCTGTTTGGTCACCCAATGTCTGCCGAAAAGGCAGAGCAATTTATTATAGACGAAAGCAATTTATTCTTGGAGCGTACCCATCCTTTGGATGTAGTAAAAATATAAAAAGTTACGCAATTAACTCATTAGCTTCGCAATCACAAAAAAATAGGCTACACCCGAGTAAGTGCTGCTATACAATCCATACCTGAAAGACAATCTGCTATAAGTAAAATCGTATACGTGCAGGATATAATCAATGTAAGCACTATTAATTACAAAATTATGGTTTAGAAACGCAAGTCGCAGAAATTTACGTGAAACAGAAAAGCCTGAATAACTAAGGCTTACTTTCCCGTTAAAGTCGGTCATAATCACAAATTATTACTTAATACCTAGCCAATATTACAATTTACTTGGCAAGTGGTTTCATCAGGCAATAAATTTACATTTTTACACTCCAATCATCAGCAAGGTAATCCCATTTTGAACACCACCCAAACCATTAGCTGGCAAGAAGCTAGTAAAACCAAAACCGGCGTATGGCACTCTGAAAATGACGCGCCAGTACCTAAAAAAGTACAAATTACCGACGATACCATTAAGGCAGATGACGCCTATAAACTCTGTTGCGAAG
>DASQFK010000172.1:0-19101 GCA_035633175.1 Methylotenera sp. | reverse complement strand
TTACCAGCAATAATATTATCCCATGCAGTTTTTACACCAATACCTACGGGTGAAACTACACCAAGACCGGTGACGACGACTCTACGTTTAGACATATATAAGATTGTCTCTTAGAAGGGTTTAAGAAACGAAAAGAAATGAGTAGCAAGTCAGCCACAAAGGCACTTGCTACTCATATTTGAATTATTTGAGGTTAGTATTGATGTAATCAATCGCTAATTGAACAGTAGTGATTTTTTCTGCCTCTTCGTCAGGAATTTCGCAGTCAAATTCTTCTTCTAATGCCATTACAAGTTCAACTGTATCTAGTGAGTCAGCACCTAAATCATCTACAAATGATGATGCATTTTTAACATCAGCCTCATTTGCACCTAGTTGTTCAGCAACAATTTTTTTAACGCGTTGTTCGATGTCAGACATCCAATTACCCCTTTAATGAAAAATAGCTTAACTAATGTAGTTTAACTTAGCTAATGCAGTATTCTATCAAAACTCAACCAGAATACCAAAAACTTATACAACTTTTATCTTGATACTCTACTTAACCTTGCATCACTCAATGCAATGGCATTTATACCATTAACATGCCACCATTCACATGAATCGTTTCACCAGTTATATAAGCAGCGTTTGGTGACGCCAAGAATGCAACGGTAGCAGCAATTTCCTTTACATTACCTAAACGGCCCGCTGGAATACGTGCCAGCATTTTATTAGTGATATCCTCAGATAACTCAGCAGTCATATCTGTATCAATAAAGCCAGGTGCCACGCAATTTACTGTAATACCACGGCTACCCACTTCAGCCGCTAATGATTTAGTGAAGCCTGTCATACCTGCTTTTGCTGCAGCATAATTAGTTTGCCCTGCATTGCCCATATGACCTACAACAGATGAAATGCTGATAATGCGCCCAGTACGTGCTTTCATCATAGGGCGTAACACGGCTTGGCTCATGCGGAATACTGAAGTTAAATTAGTGCTAATAACCGCATCCCAGTCATCGTCTTTCATACGCATGAGTAAAGTGTCACGCGTGATACCCGCGTTATTCACTAAAATGCTTACATCGCCATATTTTTCGCTAATAGCCTTTAAGGTGGCTTCCACTTGTACGGCATCATTTACGTTTAAGGCCATGCCCTCACCTTTTATATTCGCCGTTGCAAAGGTGTCGCTAATTGATGCTGCACCGCTTTCAGATGTGGCAGTACCAATCACGATTGCACCTTGCTCACCAAGTGCCAATGCAATCGCAGCACCAATACCACGGCTTGCACCAGTAATTAAAGTAATTTGTCCAGTTAACATAGTAAGCCTTTGAATATATTTAATAAATATTTATCTATGGATTTGCATTAACGCTTTAAAATGCGTTGTTTAATTCTTGTAAAGCTTCGTTAGTAGTGAGTGCCGAACATGGTAGCTCTCCAACTATACGCTTAGTCAAACCAGACAACACCCTGCCAGGCCCACACTCTGCAGCTTGCACAATGGAAGCCGCATGAACCGCTTGTACAGATTCAACCCAACGTACCGGGCTAAACAACTGGCGCACTAACGCATCTTTAATTTTATCAGCGTCATTATATGCGGCTACATCAGCATTGTGTAGCACGGGAATTTGTGGCGTATTTACGGTAACATTTTTTAAGTATTCAGCTAATTTTACCGCGGCTGGTTTCATAAGTGCGCAATGAGAAGGCACGCTTACAGGTAGTGCTAATGCGCGTTTTGCGCCTTTAGTTTTTGCCAGTTCCATGCCGCGCTCTACCGCAGCTTTATTGCCAGCAATCACTACTTGGCCAGGCGAGTTGAAATTTACAGCCTCAAGCACTTCGTTCTCTGCAGCTTCTACACAAACACTACGCACAATGTCATCATCCAAGCCTAGTATCGCCGCCATTGCGCCTACACCTGTTGGCACAGCCGCTTGCATTACCTCAGCACGGTAACGCACCAATGGTAGCGCTTCAGCAAAAGATAATGTACCTGCTGCCACTAATGCTGTGTATTCACCTAAGCTGTGACCTGCCAAAATTGCAGGCAGGTGACTCGAAGTCGCTTGCCATGCGCGCCATGTCGCCATGCCAGCAATCAGCATAATAGGCTGCGTATGCGTAGTTTCGTTAATACGATCATTGGGTTCTGTAGCCATAGACCAGAAATCTACGCCTAATATATCTGAGGCTTCAGCAAAAGTATCACGAATGACTTTAGATTCGCCAAAGCCGGCCATCATGCCAACGGATTGAGAGCCTTGGCCGGGGAAGAAGAATGCAATTTTTTTCATAATTTTGAATATGATTAGTTTTTATAAAATTAGTATTTGATTAAGGCCGAACCCCAGGTAAAGCCGCCGCCAAACGCTTCCATCAGAATAATTTCACCACGTTTAATGCGACCATCACGCACGGCTGTATCTAACGCTAATGGGATTGAAGCGGCAGAAGTGTTACCGTGCTTATCTACGGTCACTACGACTCTATCCATGCTCATGTTGAGTTTTTTAGCTGTAGCTTGCAATATACGAATATTCGCCTGATGTGGTACCAACCAATCAACATCTGATTTCTGCATGCCATTGGCGGTGAGCGTTTCATCTACAATGGCATCTAATGTATTGACCGCCATTTTGAATACGCTATTACCTTCCATGACCACAGTCTCACGGCGATGAGGTTCATGGTTTCCAGTACGATGTTTTCGAGGCACGTGTAACATTTCTACATATTTGCCATCGGCATGGAGATGGGTCGAAATCACACCTTGCTCTTCACTTGCCTGCAGTATAACTGCACCAGCGCCATCACCCCATAAAATACAATTGCCCCTATCAGTCCAGTCAGTAATGCGTGAAAAAGTTTCAGCGCCAATGACTAAAGCACATTTAGCTGCACCTGATTTAATGAAGTTGTCCGCAGTAGAAAGCGCATAAACAAAGCCGCTGCACACTGCTTGAATATCAAATGCCGGACAGCCAGCGAGGCCTAATTTTTGCTGCAATATCACAGCGGTGCTTGGGAAAATTTTATCCGGCGTAGTAGTTGCAACGATAATTAAATCAATATCCACAGCCTCAACGCCCGCTGCTTCAATGGCTTTATTCGCTGCATGCAAAGCCAAGTCGCTCGTAAATTCGTCATCAGCAACAATATGGCGTTCACGAATACCTGTACGCGTAAAAATCCACTCATCAGTGGTGTCTACCATGCTTTCTAAGTCAGCATTGGTGAGTATTTTTTTAGGAAGGTAACTACCCGTTCCTGCTATTCGTGAGTAAATCATGCGCTTTCCGTGTTGGTCGACATCGTTTGATGTGCAGAATGATGCGATTGTATATGTTCTATTTCTAATTGTTCAGTAATACGGCGTAGTACACCGCTACGAGATTCTTCAATTGCGGTTTCAATGGCATGCAGGAATGAATAGCTATCTGCACCACCATGACTTTTTACTACGATGCCGCGTAGGCCTAAAAAGCTTGCACCATTGTAGCGGCGCGGATCCATACGTTTTTTAAAAGCATTTAACACTGGAAGCGAAGCAAATCCCATCAACTTGGTTAGCCAATTACGCTTGAATTCTTGCGAAAGAAAGCGACCCATCATTTGCGCTAAGCCTTCAGAGGTTTTAAGGGCAATATTGCCAACAAAACCATCGCAGACAACGACATCAACGGTGCCTTTAAAAATATCATTACCTTCAACATTGCCGTAAAAATTTAAGTGGCTAGCTTTCAGTAGTTCGCCGGTTTGCTTAACGACTTCATTACCTTTAATATCTTCTGAGCCTATATTAAGCAAACCTATCGTAGGGTTAGCTTTATGCTCAACGCATGACACTAACATGCTACCCATCACTGCAAACTGCAATAATTGATCTGCAGTGCAATCAGCATTTGCACCTAAATCTAAAATATAAGTTTTGCCTTTTTGACTTGGAAATACACCAGCAATTGCCGGTCTATCAATGCCGGGTAATGTTTTTAACACAAAACGCGCGGTCGCCATTAGCGCACCCGTATTACCAGCGCTGATACAAGCATTCGCTTCACCGTTTTTGACTAAATTAATAGCCACGCGCATAGAAGAATCTTTTTTATTTTTGAGCGCACCTTGGGGTGATTCATCCATAGTGACGACCTCACTTGCATGATGTATACGTAATCGTGGGCTGGTAGTGGCTTTATGTGCCTTCAGTTCAGCAGTTATTGCATCATTTAAGCCAACCAAAACAATATTAAGTTCATTATCCGCTGCTAATGCTTTTAACGCCGCTGGAACGGTTACGTGCGGCCCATGATCGCCACCCATTGCATCAATTGCGACTGTGATATCCATAGTTTTTACTCGGTATAAATTTCGTGATTTTCAAATTAGTTTAAGTTTTATTTCGCAAGAGTTTAGCCTGCTGATTAAACTAATTAATTTCTAATTAATCAAAACTCGTTAAATTGAATCAGCGCTGTAAAAACACCAACGCCGCACCAAAAGTGGAGCGGCGTTGGTGTTTATATGACTGCCAAACAAATCGTCATTTCTAGATTTGATCTAGTTTAGACTTGATTTGAAAGAGAAATTATTCGCCTTTTGATGACATTACTTTACGACCACGGTAATAGCCATTAGGGCTGATGTGATGACGTAAGTGTGTTTCGCCTGTTGTAGGCTCAACCGCTAAAGGTGGGTTTGTTAAAAAGTCATGTGAACGGTGCATACCGCGTTTTGATGGTGACTTTTTGTTTTGCTGAACTGCCATAATAAACTCCAATAAAATGATTAAAACATCATCTCAATTACATACAAATTGATGCATCAAAAATACTTTGCATCACTAATTTAAGATTACGTTAAATTGCTAGTCCGTTACTATAATATAAAACCTAGCATTTGTCAGCCCTAAATCAATGTTTATGACTTAATTAGGCCCTTTAATACCGCAAAAGGGTTCGGCTTTTCACCACTTTGACTAATAATCGCACCGCAGTCTACTTCATGTATAGGGGCAATGGGCATAGCCATGATGATTTCATCTTCTATAAGCGCGATAATATCCATAGTTGGACTGGCCTGCTGCAAGTCAATATCATCACTACCGTCGATATCGCCAGCTTCTACATCAATATCGCTTATGTCACCAATTAAATAATTAAAATTTAATGCTAGCTTCAGTGGCATATCGCTCAAGCAGCGTTGACAAGTCGCCACTAAGTTTGTCGTCAATGAGAGGTGCAGGTAGCACTGACCAACAGCGTCAGTTTTTCCTTGTAATGTATAGCTAATTGAGCCTGCATCATTGTTTTTTGATTGTGCATTTTTTGTAGCGTCTTGTAGCAACTCAAATAGTCGCGGACAGCCTGCCAATGTCAAGCTACCTACTAGGCGTTCATTTTTCTTAGCAAAGGCTACGTTGTCGATAAATATTGGATGGTTACTCATTTTAATGTCTGCTTACGCATTCTAAATTTAGTTCAAGGGGATTTAGCTATCAGGCTGTGCATGTTATAATCACTGGGTTTGTGGGATAAATTTTAAGTGACAAATTAAGGCTAGAAACGTGTTCAAAAAAATTCTTGTAGCTAACCGCGGTGAAATTGCAGTGCGTATTGTACGCGCTTGCTCAGAAATGGGCATTAAGTCTGTGGCAATTTATGCGGATGCTGATCGCCAGGCTTTACATGTTAAAAAGGCAGATGAAGCCTACAACATTGGTGCAGATCCAGTAGCTGGTTATTTGAATGCGCATAATATTGTTAACTTGGCGGTGGCTTCTGGTTGTGATGCCTTGCATCCTGGCTATGGTTTTTTATCAGAAAATCCAGAACTTGCTGAAATTTGCGAGCGTCGCGGCGTTAAGTTCATTGGGCCTAATGGCAATGTGATTCGTCAAATGGGTGACAAGATCCAAGCAAGGAATGCCATGACTAGTGCAGGCATTCCATGCACGCCTGGTAGCGATGGCAATTTGGCAAATCTAGACGAAGCTGTAGCACTTGCAAAAAAAATCGGTTACCCAGTCATGTTAAAAGCCACTAATGGCGGTGGCGGACGTGGTATACGTCGCTGTGATAGCGAAAAAGAATTGCTTAGCAATTACGACCGAGTCATTTCTGAAGCGAGTAAGGCTTTTGGCAAACCCGAAGTGTTTTTAGAAAAATGCGTAGTGAATCCGCGCCATATCGAAGTGCAGATACTGGCAGATGCGATTGGCAATGTCATTCATTTATTTGAGCGTGATTGTTCGATTCAACGCCGTAATCAAAAGCTGATTGAAATTGCGCCCTCTCCACAACTAAGCCAAGCGCAACGTGAATATATCGGTGGTTTAGCCGTTAAAGCGGCTAAAGCCGTGGGTTATGAAAATGCAGGAACTGTGGAGTTTTTACTGGATTCCGACAATACCTTCTATTTCATGGAAATGAACACGCGTTTGCAGGTTGAGCATACGGTCACTGAAACCATTACTGGTATAGATATCGTGCAAGAGCAAATTCGAGTCGCTTATGGCTTGCCACTGCAATACCAGCAAAAAGATGTGCAGTTTAGGGGTTATGCAATGGAATTCCGTATTAATGCGGAAGATCCTAAAAATGACTTTCTTCCTAGTTTTGGTAAAATCACGCGTTATTATGCGCCAGGTGGTCCCGGTGTACGTATGGATGCAGCGATTTTTACCGGCTATGAAATCCCACCCTACTACGATTCTATGTGTGCAAAGCTCACTGTATGGGCATTGACTTGGGACAGCGTGATTGAGCGTGGTCGACGCGCATTAGATGACATGTTGATTTATGGGGTTAAGACCACCATACCTTATTATCAGGAAATTCTTAAGCATCCGGATTTCAGGAACGCTGAATTCAACACTAGCTTTGTTGAGTCACATCCAGAGCTTACCAATTATGCAAACGAGATTCCGCCAGCATTAATTGCTGCGGCAATCTCAGCAGCCATTGCAGCGCACGAAGGTATTTAAAGTTAAATAATTAGTTAATAAAAACAAGTTATTAAGTAAATAAATTAAAGTAAAGAGTTAAATTATGTCAAAAATACATGTAACTGAAGTAGTTCTACGCGATGGGCATCAATGTCATATCGCAACGCGCATGCGCACTGAAGATATGCTGCCGATTTGCAGCAAGCTGGATGCTATTGGCTTTTGGTCTTTAGAGGCATGGGGCGGCGCTACTTTTGATGCATGTGTACGCTACTTAAAAGAAGACCCTTGGGAGCGTTTAAAGAGTTTACGTAAGGCTTTACCTAATTCGCAGCTGCAAATGCTGTTACGTGGACAGAATTTACTTGGCTATCGCCACTACTCTGATGATGTAGTTCGTGCTTTTGTACAAAAGGCGGCTGACAACGGTGTTGATGTATTCCGTATTTTTGATGCCTTGAACGATACACGCAATTTGCAAGTTTCAATTGAAGCTGTAAAAAAAGCAGGTAAACACGCACAAGGTACCATCAGCTACACCACCAGTCCGGTGCATGATGTGGCACATTTCGTTGGTATTGCCAAAGAACTTGAAGCTCTGGGTAGTGACACTATCGCCATCAAGGACATGGCTAGCTTGCTGACACCAAAAGCCACTGGCGAACTGGTAAAGGCACTTCGCGAGAATGTTAACTTGCCGATACAGATTCATAGCCACGCAACTAGCGGCTTGGCAAGTATGAACCTATTACGTGCGTTGGAAAATGGCGCAATGATGATTGATACCTGCAACTCTGCATTCTCAGAAGGTGCAAGTCACCCTACCACTGAAAGCATGATTGCTGCATTAAAAGGTACAGAGTTCGATACTGGTTTGGACATTTCCGCAGTACAAGAGGTCAGTGCTTATTTCCGCGAAGTACGTAAAAAATACTGGCAATTTGAAAGCGAATACACAGGTGTGGATACTCGCGTATTAGTTAATCAAGTACCGGGCGGCATGATATCCAATTTAAGTAATCAACTAAAAGAACAAGGTGCGCTAGACCGCATGGATGCTGTATTGGCTGAGATTCCCTTAGTTCGTAAAGACTTGGGTTATATTCCATTAGTGACACCAACCTCGCAAATTGTTGGCACGCAGGCTGTATTGAATGTAATGACTGGTCAGCGTTATAAATCTATCACTAACGAAGTGAAAAATTACTTCTTGGGTCAATATGGCAAGGCACCAAGCGAAGTCAATGCAGAAGTTAAAAAACTAGCGATTGGCAATGCTGAACCTATCACTTGTCGCCCTGCAGACTTATTAGAGCCAGAAATGGTGAGGCTCACCAGTGAGTCAGAGCGTTTTGCACAATCAGAAGAAGATGTGTTGACCTATGCCATGTTTCCAGATATTGGTAAAACATTCTTACAAGCGCGCAGTACAGGTTCATTAGAGCCTGAAGTATTGTTAGATAAAGCGGCCATGAATGCTTCAGCATCACGTTACGCACCGAGTGAGTTCAAGGTAACGCTACATGGCGAAACTTTCCACATCAATTTAACGGGTAGCGGCCATCCCGGTGAAGAAAAACGTCCATTCTATGTGTCTATCGACGGCATTGCAGAAGAAGTGATGGTGGAAACTTTGAGCGAAATCGAAGTATCTGGTGGCAATAGTAATGGTGGTAAAAAGAAAACCGCTTCTGATGTAGGTAAAAGTGGCCGCCCTCGCCCAACGCATAAAGGGCACGTGACGACATCCATGCCAGGAACTATTGTTGCCGTTAAAGTAAAAGCAGGTGATAAAGTCACGGCTGGAGATGGTGTACTAGTAATTGAAGCGATGAAAATGGAGAATGAAATTCAGGCTTCAACTACTGGTTTTGTGGTTGCTGTACATGTGATTAAAGGTGATACAGTTACGCCGGATGAGTCTTTACTTGAGATTCAGCCAGAATAAATTTTAGCTAGTTATAAAAGCCGACAGCTAATTGCTGTCGGTTTTTTTATTTGGTACTCATCATTAACTTAACGTCTTTTGGTTCAATAATTTTTTTATGAGCATTTATAATTAAAATTAGTCATTAAAATAAGGCTTAAGTATGCGCAATTACTTTCAACTATAATAGAGCTTAACACGCTATTGAGGCATAATTAATGCCAACAATCGTAGCAAAATAACTTTCCTTTAATTCAGAACAAATATAATTTTGACTTCAACTTTAATATTAGCCTCCTCTTCAGTCTTCAGGCGAGAGTTACTGACCCATCTTCAACTCTCATTTAGTTGCATTTCACCGGATGTTGATGAAACTCCATTAGATAACGAGCTTCCGCAGGAAACTGCGTTAAGGTTAGCGCAGATTAAAGCCCATAAAGTAGGGTTAACTAATCCCAACGCATTAATTATCGGCTGCGACCAAGTAGCCACACTAGATAATATGCAGTTAGGCAAGCCATTGAATCACGATAATGCCACCAAACAGTTGCGTATGATGCGGGGGCGTGAGGTGATTTTTCATAGTGCTTTATGCCTATATAATTCTGTCACCCGCAATATGCAAGCCGTGGTTGTGCCATATACGGTGCAATTTAGAAAATTAAGTGATGCACAAATTGAAAACTATCTGTTAAAAGAACAGCCTTATCATTGTGCCGGCAGTGCAAAATCAGAGGGCTTAGGTATTGCCATCATAGAAAGAATGACAGGTGACGACCCTAATGCGTTAATAGGTTTACCACTGATCAAATTAGTGAGCATGCTACAGAATGAAGGCGTCAACGTAATTTAAGTAGTCCCGTTATCTGCTTAGCCTGATGATTTAGTAATGGTTTTTTAATACTAACAAATCTGATCATTGCCTTAACATCAACACTCTCATTAGGAGACTTCATGTTCAATCGTCACACTCTGGCAGTTGCAGTTCTGTTTACTTTACCTGCTGCATCATTTTCACTAAATGTTAATGCATTGGAAACCAATGAAATTAGAAGTACGATTGCTGATCAGCAAAGCGTCGCAGTCACCATCTATAATAACAATCTCGCTCTGGTAAAGGATCAACGCAAAGTACAATTAAATAGCGGACTGCAAAACCTGGCGATTCGTGATGTAAGCGCACAAATGCGCGCAGAAACCGCTTTACTCAGAAGCTTGAGTCATCCAGGAATCTTTTCTACCTTAGAGCAGAAGTTTGAGTTTGACTTGCTTACGCCAGAAAAACTGCTGGAAAAATATGTTGGAAAAACTGTATCTATCATCAAAACACACCCGACAACAGGTGAAGAAAAAGTGGAGCAAGCGACAGTACTCTCAGCCAACAATGGTGTAGTGCTTAAAATTGGCAATCGTATTGAAACGGGCCAATTTTTTACAAATGAAAAGTCGGGACGTATTGTATATGACGATATTCCAGCCAATCTGCGCGACCGCCCTACTCTTGTAACGCAACTTAATAATAAAACTGCGGCAGCACAAACAGTTGAACTTAGCTACTTAACAGGAGGTTTGGCTTGGAAAGCAGATTATGTTGCAGAACTTAGCCCGAAAGAAGATAGTGTTGATTTATCCGGTTGGGTAACACTTACCAATACTAGCGGTACAAGTTATAACAACGCTAAATTACAATTAGTAGCGGGTGATGTTAATCGTGTGCAAGAAAACAATCCGCGTCCAATGGCAATGCGTAAAAACCTTGAAATGATTGCAGATGCTGCAGCCCCAATGGCTGAAGAGTCTATATTAGAATATCACCTATATTCATTAGACCGCCTGACCACCATTGCTGAAAATCAAACTAAACAAGTGGCCTTGCTCTCGGCTACTGGCGTGCCTGCGCGTAAAGAATTAGTATTGCGTGGGGCAGATTATTATTATCAGGGTCAATATGGCGACCTTGGCACAAAAATGAAAGTCAGTGTATTTGTCGAGTTTGATAATAAAGAATCGACCAAGTTGGGCATGCCATTACCAAAAGGCATTATGCGTGTTTATAAAAAAGATAATCAAGGTAACGCGCAATTCGTAGGTGAAGATAATATCGACCACACGCCTAAAAATGAAATAGTGCGTCTTAAATTGGGAGAATCTTTTGACGTGACTGCTGATAAAAAACAAACAGATTTCAAAGTGCTTCCCCGCCCATCTAAAGGCAATAGTGCATTTGAGAGTGCTTATCAAATAACACTAAAAAATGCAAAAAAAGAAAAAGTATTGGTCACTATTCAAGAACCTATTAATGGTGATTGGAAAATAATTTCTGAAAATCAACCTCATCAAAAAGTGAATAGCCAGCTGGCAGTGTGGAAAGTTGAAATTCCTGCTGAAGGCAGCGCCATACTTAACTATCGTGCGGTAGTTAAGTATTAAAATTAAAAATGAATACTTAACCTAGGAATCTTGTGAAATTTGGAACGCTCTATCTAATCCCAGTGACGCTTGGCGATGATAATATCGCCAAGGTTTTACCCTCAGAAGTGGTTGCTGTTGCTCAGCAGCTTGAAATATTTGTGGTAGAAAACGAAAAGACTGCGCGTCATTTCCTGAGCACTATTAAAACGTTGAAACCGGTGCGTGAACTGCAAATGCTTACATTAAATGAGCATACAGCAGACCAAGAGCTACCCAACCTATTAAAACCCTTATTAGCCGGAAATGATGTGGGATTAATGAGCGAAGCAGGTTGTCCTGGCATTGCAGATCCAGGTGCTAAACTTGCTGAGCTGGCACATGCTAAAGGTGTAACAGTAAGGCCGCTGGTGGGCCCTAGTTCGATTCTATTAAGCTTGATGGCATCTGGGTTTAATGGCCAACGTTTTACATTTTTAGGTTACATCCCTGCGGATAAAGCTGCACGCATTCAGCGTTTAAAAGAGATTGAAAAAACTTCAGCCAAACACCATGAAACGCAGATTTTTATCGAAACACCTTACCGTAATCAACATTTGCTAGAAGATATTCTGGCACATTGCAATTATGCAACTCAATTGTGCATTGCCTGTAATATCAGCTTGGAAGATGAATTTATCGTAAGTAAATCGGTTGCTGCCTGGAAGAAATCAGCCATGCCAGATTTACATAAAAAACCTACTGTATTTTTATTGTTGGGCTAACAAGTATTTCTTAACTGGCGCATAGCTAAGCCTATGGATCGCTGAAACACCGTGTAAAGCCAGCATTTCTAGATGTAATGTAGTTGGATATCCTTTATGTTGTGCAAATCCATATTGCGGATATTGCTTGTCCAATGTATATAATTCAGCATCTCGCGCTACTTTAGCAAGTATAGAAGCTGCTGAAATCGCTTGCACTTTGCTGTCTCCCTGCACTATCGCTTCGCAAGGCAAGTCGATTTTTGGGCATTTGTTACCATCTATTTGCACTAAATCTGGTGTGATATTGAATTGTTGTTGAAGTAGCTCTATGGCTCGTTTCATTGCTAGCAAGCTTGCTTGCAAAATATTAATATTATAAATTTCTTCTACGCTACTACTAGCAATCGCCCAAGCTAGGGCATGCTGTTTGATTTCGATACTTAACAGATTACGTTTTTTTTCAGATATTTTTTTTGAGTCTGCCAAACCCAATATTGGTCTTTCTGGATTCAAAATTACTGCTGCCGCATAAACAGCACCTGCTAGCGGGCCACGTCCCGCTTCATCTGCGCCACAAATTAACTTAATGTTTGAATTGGTGTTAGCAATCATGCTAAATGAGAAAGTATCGCGACTGCTGCTTTTTCAGCTGTGTTCTGACGTAAGCTATGATGTATTTTATTAAACTCTTCTTTTATTTCAGCAGAGTAATTCCTATCGTTAATCAACTTAAGTGCTGCGTTAGCAAGTTTTTCAGGGGTAGAATCATCCTGCAATAATTCTGGTACGACAAACTTGCCAGCTAAAATGTTAGGTAATCCTACATAAGGCTGCAGTTGCATACGTTTTAGTAATTGCCAGCTCAGATTAGGCATTCTGTAAGTAATGACCATAGGTTTTTTGAGTAACGCAGCTTCTAGTGTTGCCGTCCCTGAAGCCACGATCACGACATCAGCGGCTTCCATGGCATCATGCGCATGACCGAATAATATTTGAATAGGCAGGCTTTCATGTTCATGGAATATAGCTAACTCAAAAATTTTGCGCGTTTCACGCGTAATTAAAGGCACTAAAAATAATGCATTTGGATAGTCGGCAAAAATAAGTTTGGCTGTTTTAACGAATAATTGCGCATGTTGCTGCACTTCGCTTTGACGACTGCCAGGTAGCATGGCGATCACTAAGGCCGATGATTTTATTTTAAGGCATTCGCGTGCGGCAATGACATCAGGTTCAATCGGCAACATATCAGCCAGAGGGTGTCCCACATAAGTGACTGGAACTCCTGCTTTTTCATACAACTCAGGCTCAAAGGGAAATAGCGCAAGCATATGGGTAACGGCATGTTTGATTTTATTAATGCGATTTTTCCGCCATGCCCAAATGGATGGGCTCACGTAATGAATTGTTTTAATCCCTTTATTTTTAAGTTTCTTTTCTAACCAGAAATTAAAATCGGGTGCATCAATGCCTATAAATAAATCAATAGGATTGTTTAAAAAATGTTGGAGTAATTGCCTGCGAAGCCTGAGTAGACCAAATAAATGTTTAATTACTTCAACATAACCACGCACAGAAAGTCGCTCCATTGGAAAAAGCGACTGCGCACCTTCACTCATCATCTTAGGGCCTGCAATGCCTACGAACTCTATATCTGCACGTTTTAATTTTAAAGCCTGAATGAGATGACTACCGAGCAAATCTCCGGAAGCTTCTCCTGCCACGATACCTATTCTCACCATAGATATGCTGACTTAACGCACAATGCCGCGAGTAGATATATTTAAAAAATCAGCGAGCAGCTTAATTTCAGGGGTTGAATCCTGCATAGCAGCAAGCTCAAGTTTTGCTTCTTCTAAGGATAGATTGTTGCGATATAAGGCTTTATAAGCACGTTTAATTTGCAGAATACTCTCTGGTGAAAAACCGCGTCGCTTTAAACCTTCAGCATTAATACCGTGTGGCTTTGCATCATAGCCTGCGGCAGTTACATAAGGGGGGATATCTTTAAACACTACGGAACCAACAGCAGTAATCACGTGTGAACCAATTTTGCAAAATTGATGAATCAGGGTAAACCCACCTAAAATTGCGTAATCATCAATATCAACGTGGCCTGCGAGCGATGAGTTGTTCGCTAAAATAGTATGGTTACCAATGCTGCAATCATGGGCAATATGTACATACGCCATAATCCAGTTGTCGCTACCTATTTTAGTGGTGTTTTTATCTTGGATAGTGCCGCGGTTAAACGTGCAAAACTCACGAATAGTATTGTTGTCACCAATTTCTAAAAGCGTAGGCTCATTTTTATATTTTTTATCTTGAGGTGCTTCACCCAAAGATGAATATTGAAAGATTTGATTATTTTTACCGATGATTGTTGGGCCATTGATAATGACATGGCCAGCAACACGGGTGCCAGCATCAATTTTAACATTGGCGCCAATAATAGAAAAAGGCCCAACTTCAACGCTGGAGTCAAGTTCTGCTGTGGCATCTATAATGGCCGATGGATGGATTTTTGATACTTGCATTATTACTTCACTTTTTACTTATCTTGATATCTTTGCTGGTTTATAGCTTAATTAAGCATGCTAATTTCACTGCGCCTACTGAAATTACTGGTTTTAATTATTTTACTGTTTTTCAGTTTTATCGATGGCTTTGAGTATGCACATCATCTGTGCCTCGGCGACTACAATATCATTGACTCTAGCTACCCCAGAATATTTCCAAATACCTTTTAAGATGCGATCTATTTTTACGTGTAACACAATTTGATCACCAGGAGACACAGGTTTTTTAAAACGCGCACTATCAATACCTGCGAAATAATATACGGAATCATCACTTGGTTTAGTCCCCATTGTTTTGAATGACAGTACAGCTGCGGCTTGCGCCATTGCTTCAACAATCAGTACTCCAGGCATTACAGGATGATATGGAAAATGACCAGGGAAATAAGGTTCATTGATAGTAACGTTTTTGATAGCAGTGATTTCTTGGCCAATTTCCAATGAAAGAACCCGATCAATTAACACGAATGGATAACGGTGAGGTAAGTGTTCCAGAATTTCATGAATATCCATGCTGGTATTGATTTTGTTCGTCATTTTTATCTCGGCTTACATCTTTAACATTAGTATCATATTGTAACGTTTACTCAGCTGATTTTAACAGCGCTATCTCTTTTTCAAGCTGTTTAATTTTATCTGACAGCTCATCCAGGTGACGAATTTTTGCAGCCGTATTCAACCATGCTTTATGCGTTTGAAAAGGCATAAGTGCGGTATAGGTGTCAGCAACCAATAATGAACGTGTAATCATGCTGCCAGGAGAGATTGTAACGTGATCTGCAATCTCCAAATGCCCCAGGATCATGGCTGCGCCCCCTACTTTGCAATGCTTGCCAATTTTGGCGCTGCCCGCTACACCGGTACAACCAGCGATGACAGTATGGGCACCTATAACGCAGTTATGACCAATCTGAATCAGGTTGTCCAACTTAACGCCTTCTTCAATAATCGTATCATCTAAGGCACCGCGATCTATTGTAGTATTAGCGCCAATATCCACATTGGCATGAATTACAACACGCCCTACTTGCGGAATCTTCAGCCAAACGCCAGCCTCTTCCGCATAACCAAACCCATCTGAACCAATGACCGCACCAGAAAAGAGATGGCAGTTTGGCCCAATCTCACAATGATGCTTAATAATGACATGTGGTTCTAAGCGTGTGTTTTCTGCAATCGTAACGTCATGCTCAATAATACAGCCACTACCAATAATCACGTTTTCACCAAGTACCACATTTGCACCAATCACCGCTGTTGGCGCAATACTACATGATGCAGGCACATTGGCTGACTCATCGACAACTGCACTAGGCGCAATACCCAATGGTGTGATGGCAACTGGATTTAAGTAGGCAGAGAGCTTAGCGAAATAAGCATAGGGATTCTCTGTAATGATGCGAGGCGCTGAGGTTAAACTAGCATCTGTTTCACGTAGTACATAAGCACTTGCCTGGCATGCATCAAGTGCTTTTTTATATTTAGCATCATTAATAAAACTAATGTCGCCAGACTGTGCATTTGCCAGTGAAGAAACACAAGAGATTAGCGTGGTTTCATCACCAATCACGCGGCCACCTAATGCATTGACGATATCACTGAGAGAGTATTGCTTGCTCATAACATTAGGTTGGTAAATATGAAATAGCTAAGAAGAGTGAAAATTGTAACGGTTTAACAAAACCTATTTTTTTCCTAATAATTTCAATACCTTATCAGTGATGTCAATTTTTTTGCTGGCATATGCAACGCCACTGTAAACCACTAAGTCGTAACCATCAGCTTCAGCGACTGACTGCACAGCTTTATTGATACGGTCTTGCAGGCTACCAAGCTCTTCATTTTTACGTAAGTTAATGTCTTCACGAAGCTCACGCTGTTTGCGTTGGAACTCAATTTTAATATTTTGTACATCACGTTCTTTACTACGGCGCTCTGTTTCTGAAATAGTTAAACCTTCTTTATCAAGTACGGATTCAAGCTCTTTGATTTGCTTGGACATACGGTCTAATTCTAGTGAGCGTGGACTAAATTCGCGTTCTAGCTTTTTACCACTTTCTGCAGTTTGCGGTGCATCTTGTAGAATTTTATCCACTTGTACATAGCCGACTTTTAACTCTGCAGACTGCGCACTTAAAGGTGCAATGATGGCGAAAGCTATAAAGCTCATTAAAACTAAACTTCTCAATGCATTACTCAATTAAATCTCCTAAAACAACTTACGTCTCTATATCTTAATTATGACATAAGATATTGACCCCTTAGTTGCATACAATTTATTGTTATTTGAAACGATACTAAACTTAAATTGGTAACTTAGAACTGTTGTCCTAGCTGGAATTGTATACTTTGAGTTTCATCGCCGTCTTTACTATTAAGCGGTTTAGCAAACACCAACTTTAAAGGGCCGAACGGTGAAAACCAGCTAATGCCTAAGCCAGTTGAGTAGCGTAAGTCGCCAAAGTCATACGATTGCTCTGCACCAAATACATTACCTGCGTCAATAAACGCACTTAATCTAAATTGTTTTGAATCTTTTAAACCAGGTATTGGTAAAAATAGTTCTGCATTGCCAAGTAAACGCTTAGTACCGCCGATCGCAAACTTTTCCTTAGTCGTTCCATCCGTATCTGTAGGACCAAGGGAGCCATTTTCATAACCACGTACCGAGTTTACGCCACCCATAAAAAAGTTTTTAAAGAATGGATATTTTTCATTTCCGTAAGAATCTGCATAGCCAATTTCACCATTTAACATTAAGGTGAATCCTGGATACATTTCTTTAAACCATGCGTGCTTATAATCAATTTTGTAATACTGCAAATCTAATACCGGTAAGGAAACTTCACCAGTAAGTTTTTGCAGTACGCCATTATTCGTAAATAAAATACTATCACGTGAATCGTGCGTCCACCCTGCTGAAGTCACGACAGAGTCGCTACTGCAACCTTTAGCCAACCCAATAAGTGTATTGTTAGCGTCAAAACGATTCCCGCAGAATTCTAAATATTGTTTAGGGCTTTCACTATTTAAATCCACTTTAGTGAAATCTACAGCTAGTCCGAAGTTAAAGCCATCACGCTCATTTAATGGTACGCCGAATCTAACGCCGCCCCCGTATGAAGAAGTATCGTAAGAACCGATACTAAGCGAACTAGTATCTACATCCCGGCGATAAATATCAAATCCACGGCTCACGCCATCGGGTGTGAAATAAGGGTCAGTGTAAGACAGGGAATAAGTGGTATTAACTTTACCTGTATTGATTTGTGCACTGACACGGTTACCAGTACCCAAGAAGTTATTTTGGTTAACGGTAACACCAAATACAACACCTTCACTACTAGATAAACCCGCACCAAACTGCACACTACCCGTAGATTGTTCCGTCACGCTGATATTTAAATCTACTTGATCCGCTGAGCCAGGTACTGCCGGGGTTTCAACGTTTACATCTGAAAAGAACTGTGTTCGCACCAATCGTTCTTTAGAACGATTAATTTTACTTGAGTTATACCATGCAGATTCTAACTGACGCACTTCTCGGCGAACCACTTCATCACGTGTTCTTGTATTACCAACAATATTGATGCGACGTACATAGACTTTTTTACCAGGATCTACAAAAAAGGTAAATGCAGCGGTATGTAACTCTTTATTCACCTCTGGCACTGCATTCACATTTGAGAATGCATACCCATCATTACTTAAACGGTCGCTAATTGCCTTGCTTGTTTGGGTGACTTTTTCGCGACTAAACGTATCGCCGGCTTTTACCTGTATCAATTGTTGCAATTCAGCATCTGGCACAATAGTTTCACCAGCCAATTTAACTTCAGAAATGGTATATTTTTCACCTTCGGTTATATTGACGGTGATGTAAATGTCTTTTTTATCTGGCGTAATGGACACTTGTGTGGAATCAATATTAAACTCAAGATAACCTTGGTTCATATAAAAAGAACGTAATGCCTCAAGGTCAGCGTTTAGTTTTTGTTTTGAATATTGATCGTCTTTATTCCACCAACTCATCCAATTTGGAGTGGTAAGCAGGAATTCAGCACGTAAATCATCCATGGTAAACGCTTGATTACCTACGATATTAATATTACGAATCTTTGATACTGCACCTTCTTCAATATCAAATCGAACAGCTACACGATTACGCTCTAAAGGCGTGACGACAGATTTGACTGTAGCGCCATATTTACCTTGCGATAAGTATTGGCGCTTAATTTCTTGCTCAGCACGGTCTAGTTGAGATTTATCAAAAATCTGCCCTTCAGTGATACCAATTTGCTTAAGACCTTCTTTCATCTTATCGGTAGGGAAAGATTTATTACCACTAAAGTCAATCTGTGCAACTGATGAGCGTTCCTGTACAGTCACAACCAACACGTCGCCTTCAGCTTCTATACGCACATCTTTAAAGAACCCTGTGCCGTATAAAGACTTAATGGCTTGCGAAGCAAGATCTTCATTCATGGTTTCGCCAACTTT
>DASQFK010000171.1:0-2577 GCA_035633175.1 Methylotenera sp. | reverse complement strand
TTATGCCTGGCTTGCCATGCAAGAAGCGATCGCTGATGCCAGTCTTGGCGAAGATCTTGTTTCCAATGTGCGTACCGGCATTATTGTCGGTGGCGGTGGCCCTTCTACTGAAAGCATTGAGCAAAGTAATGCCGTGTTGGCAGAAAAAGGCATTCGCCGAGTTGGCCCTTACATGGTGACTAAAGCCATGTGTAGCGGTATTGTGGCGACTTTGGCGACGGGCGCTAAGATCAAGGGTGTTAATTATGGCATCAGTTCCGCTTGCTCTACCAGTGCGCATTGTATAGGTGCGGGTGTCGAGCAGATCCAGCTTGGCAAGCAGGATATTGTGTTTGCCGGTGGCGGTGAGGAAGAACATTGGAGCCTGTCATACCTGTTTGACGCCATGGGCGCTATGTCAACCAAGTACAACGATACGCCGGATAAGGCCTCAAGAACGTATGACGCGAACCGTGATGGTTTCGTGATTTCAGGCGGCGGCGGTATTGTGGTGCTGGAAGAGTATGAGCACGCAAAAGCACGCGGTGCAAAAATCTATGCTGAAGTGATTGGCTACGGCGCAACGTCAGATGGTTATGACATGGTCGCGCCAAGCGGCGAGGGCGCTGTACGATGCATGAGATTAGCATTGGAAGGTATCGCTGATAACGTTGATTATATCAATACACATGGTACCAGTACGCCGGTGGGCGACACCAAAGAATTGGAAGCGATTCGTGAAGTGTTTGGTGACAATGGCAGAAATCAAAATCCAGCAATTGCCTCTACTAAATCACTTTCAGGCCATGCACTAGGCGCAGCTGGCGTGAATGAAGCGATTTATACCTTGCTGATGATGGAAAATGACTTTGTTGCAGCTTCTGCAAATATTGAGACTTTGGATCCAGCGGCAGAAGGTTTAAATATTGTGCGTAAACGCATTGATAATATCAAAATAGAAACCGCATTATCAAATAGTTTTGGTTTTGGCGGCACTAACGCAACCTTGGTATTAAGTACTAAAAATATTTAGTTAAATAATTAATCAAAGCAAAAGTGCCGCAGCAACATTGCGGCCTTCGCTCATCAATATATTGTACGTTCTACAAGCGGCTGCGGTTGTCATGCACTCTAGTGCTATTCCTTGCTCAGAAAGCCCAGCACTCAATCTAGGATGCAAAAAACGATGTGTTTTACCGGTGCCAAGTAATAATACCTCTGGCTTTAAGGCTGCAATTTTTTCAAAGTCTGCAGTGGTTAATGTATCAAAAGTAAGCGTTTTATTTTCTGATGAAGTCCAATCATTAATCAGTAATTCTGGCATCACAATCAGGCTGTTGGTGTAACGCTGACGATTAATGGAGACAGAGCCATCCTCATAAGCAGTAATTAGGTTTTGACCCTCGGCTTGGGTAAGATGTAATTTCATGAATTGATCCGAAACGTTACTAAGCTTTTACATTAAAAATTATAGGCTTGCATTGCCTGTATAAGCCTTGCAATGTAAGATAGCATACTTTATAAAGCCGTTTAAATCTATGCAGAAATTGATTAAAGCAGCTTCAAATTGTAACCATCCACATAATGAAAACATTAGAAAAATCAAACAAGCTCAGTAACGTTTGCTACGACATTCGTGGCCCAGTGCTGCAGCGCGCCCGTCAGATGGAAGAGGAGGGCCAGCGCATCATCAAACTCAATATTGGTAACCCGGCCTCATTTGGTTTTGAAGTGCCTGAAGAGATTCAACAGGATGTGATTCGCAACATGAGTAAAGCCGGCGGCTATACCGATAGCAAAGGCTTGTTCGAACCGCGTAAAGCCATTATGCATAGCACACAAGCTAAGCATATTAGCGGTGTTACGGTAGATGACATCATCATTGGTAATGGTGTATCTGAGTTGATTGTGATGGCGATGCAAGGCTTGCTTAATAATGGCGACCAAGTGTTAGTGCCGATGCCGGATTATCCGTTATGGACAGCTGCTGTCACTTTAGCTGGCGGTACGGCAAGGCATTACGAGTGTGATGAAGCTACTGGGTGGATGCCAGATTTAAAAGATATGGAAGCCAAAATTACCGCCAATACGCGTGGTATTGTGGTGATTAATCCGAATAACCCAACTGGGGCGTTGTACCCACGTGAGATTTTAGAAGGGATTATTGAAATTGCACGTCATCATGGGTTGGTGATTTTTGCCGATGAAATTTACGATAAAGTTTTGTACGATGGCAATATTCACACCTCAATCGCTTCGCTAGCAGATGATGTTTTGTTTGTCACATTTAATGGCTTATCAAAAAATTATCGTACCTGTGGTTATCGTGCGGGCTGGATGATATTAAGCGGCGAGAAAAAACATGCCAGCGGCTATATTGAAGGCCTTAACATGCTCGCTTCGATGCGTTTGTGCGCGAATGTGCCTGGGCAATTAGCTATACAAACCGCACTCGGTGGTTATCAAAGCATAGAAGATTTAGTCGCGCCGGAGGGCCGCTTGTGTAAACAGCGAGATATTGCCCATGCCATGCTTACAGCGATTCCAGGCGTAAGCTGTACTAAGCCGGCCGCTGCGATGTATTTATTTCCTAAGTTG
>DASQFK010000170.1:0-1878 GCA_035633175.1 Methylotenera sp. | reverse complement strand
TGATTAACTTAGCACTTCAATTAAGCCAGTAGTTAAATTAACCTAGTGCTTCAAGTTTTTGCTGTGTAATCGTACGATATTTGCCTTTAGGATCTAACTTTAGCAAGGCCTCTTCGTAAGCTTTTTTCGCCTCAGCATTTTTGCCTTGATTTACTAAAACATCCCCTTTGAGGTCTGCAAATAAACCGTCAAAACCAGCATCATGCGGCGCATCAAGTAACTTTAACGCGGCATCAAAATCTTTCTCTTCTGCGAGAATATTGGCTAGTTGCAAACTTGCCACAGCGCCTACCGATGATTCTTTTGCATTTTTGATCGCCCAATCTAACTGTGCTTTTGCACTTTTAGCATCATTAGCTAGGTAATTCTCTTTTGCGGCAAATAAAGCTGCACGGCCTGCATAGGGCGTATCGCTATATTTCTCCATTAGCACAGCAGATTTTGCTTGAATGGATTTCAAGTCTTTCCCATCTGCTACCAATAGTTCCTGATACTGCGTGGAAGCCTCTACAGCTTGCTTGTTTTGATAATAATTCCAACCTTGAAAAGCTGCGTATCCAATGATAACCGCCAGCAGCAAACTACTCACCATAGCGCCGTAGCGTTTCCACCACGCTTTAAATTCATCTAACTGCTCTTGTTCTTCTAAATCATATGCCATTGCTTATCCTAATCTTTTTTCTAAAGCCAATAAATCAAGTCTAATAAACATGCTCTTTTACAAAAAAAAGCGCTTTAACTACAAAATTTATGCATTAACCACTTTTTTACCTGGAATTGCATCTAATAAATTACGCGTATATTCATGTTGCGGTTGCTGATAAATATCCACCACTGCACCCTGCTCCACTATTTTACCTTGATGCATCACTACAATATCATCTGCAATATGCCGGACAACGCGTAAATCATGACTGATAAACAAATAACTTAACTTCATTTCCGCTTGCAGTTCTTTAAGTAGCAATAATATCTGCGCTTGTATAGATACATCTAACGCTGACACCGGCTCATCGCAAACCACTACTTTCGGCTCCAGCACCAGCGCACGTGCTATACCTATACGCTGCCTTTGCCCACCGGAAAACTCATGCGGATATTTTTGCATATCCGTTTCGGTTAATCCAACGCGCTTTAGCATTGTGATTACTTTTTGCTGCTGTTCACCACCACTGCCCAAACCATGAATCAACAAACCTTCGCCGACGATTTCACCTACGCGCATACGCGGATTTAACGATGCAAAAGGATCTTGAAACACCATTTGCAGGTTTTTACGCACCGCTCTTAATGCACTGCCGTCCAATTGAGCCAAATCCTGTCCTGCAAATAGCACTTCACCGCTATCCAAGGGTTGCAATTGTAACAGACAACGTGCCAACGTGGATTTACCGCTGCCAGATTCACCCACAACCGCCAGTGTAGTGCCTTCACGCAGGTTAACGCTGACATTATCCAAAGCTTTTATTAATGTAGTGCCGAAGCCAAATTTACCACTGCGCTGTTTATAGGTTTTAACCAGGTTTTTTGCAGCCAGGATAGGTTCTGTCATACTGATATCCCAGCATTAATATCAGCAGGCTGATTTTCCGGCAGCCATGCATAATCAATCGGTTTTAGCGGTTTCTTACCTTCTGCATCCGGTACACAAGCCAGTAATGCCTGTGTATATGGATGTTGTGGATTACCTAACACTTCTTCTTTAGTGCCGGATTCGACAATCTCGCCCCTAAACATGACAACTACGTTGTCCGCGATATCTGCCACTACACCAAAATCATGGGTAATAAATAACATGCCCATATTCATGCGGGTTTTCAGCTCATCAAGTAACTTAAGTATTTGCGCTTGCACTGTTACGTCTAGAGCAGTGGTAGG
>DASQFK010000169.1:0-9809 GCA_035633175.1 Methylotenera sp. | reverse complement strand
AGCCGCGAACATGCGCCTTGGGCGCTTGAAGATTTTGGCTTTAAAGTGGTGATCGCTTCTAGCTTTGCTGATATTTTCTTCAATAATTGCTTCAAAAACGGCATGTTGCCGATTGTCCTATCTGCTGAGATTGTTGATGGTATCTTTAATCAAGTTGAGTCTGCAGAGGGCTATAAACTTAATGTGGATTTAAGTGCGCAAACTGTGTCTACGCCAAACGGTGAAGTGTATCGGTTTGAAGTTGATGCGGTGCGTAAACACAATCTGCTTAATGGCTTGGACGACATTGGTTTAACGATGCAGCAGCAAGATAAGATTAAATTATTTGAAGCAAAGCATAAGCAAGCCCAGCCCTGGTTATTCAATTAAATTAGAACCCAATAAATTAGAATCCAATTAAATTAGAAAGTAAGTGATGAAATTAGCAATATTGCCAGGTGATGGCATAGGTCCAGAAATCGTTGCGCAAGCAGTTAAAGTATTAAATGCCCTTAAACTCAATATCAGTATGACCGAAGCGCCAATTGGCGGTGCGGGTTATGAAGCATCAGGCGACCCGTTGCCAGATGCAACATTGAAGTTAGCCAAAGAGTCGGATGCTGTTTTATTAGGAGCAGTTGGTGACTGGAAATATGACAAACTAGAACGCCATTTGCGCCCTGAGCGAGGTTTGCTGCGGATTCGTAAAGAGCTTAATTTATTTGCAAATTTACGTCCAGCCTTGCTTTATCCTGAATTAGCCGGCGCTTCTACACTTAAGCCAGAAGTAGTTTCAGGTTTGGACATCATGATTGTGCGTGAATTGACCGGGGATATCTACTTTGGTCAGCCGCGTGGTATTAGCACACTTGAAAATGGTGAGCGTGAAGGTATCAATACCATGCGTTACAACGAGTCTGAAATTCGTCGTATTGGTCGAGTGGCTTTTGATATCGCGATGAAACGCCGTAAAAGTGGTCAGAAAGCAAAGGTATGTTCTGTGGATAAAGCTAATGTGCTGGAAACCACTGAGTTATGGCGTCAAGTCATGATTGAACTTTCTGCCGAATATCCAGATGTGGAGTTAAGTCATATGTATGTGGATAATGCTGCGATGCAGTTGATTCGAGCACCTAAACAGTTCGATGTGATGGTGACAGGTAATATCTTTGGCGATATTCTTTCAGATGAAGCTTCAATGCTAACGGGCTCTATCGGTATGTTGCCTTCAGCTTCACTCGATGCAAACAATAAGGGTATGTACGAGCCTAGTCATGGCTCTGCACCTGATATTGCAGGCAAGGACATTGCTAATCCATTGGCGACCATACTCTCTGCCGCTATGATGTTACGTTACACATTTAACGATGAAACGAATGCGCTAAGAATTGAAAATGCAGTAAAAGCAGCTTTGGCACAAGGTTACAGGACAGCGGATATTGTGACAGAAGGCTGTAAAAAAGTGGGTTGCAGTGCGATGGGTGATGCAGTGGTCGCCGCACTAAATTAATTCCAAGTTGGAAAAATATTAAGGTTTATAGCATGTTAAAAGTAGGTCTAGTCGGTTGGCGCGGTATGGTGGGCTCAGTGCTCATGCAACGCATGATGGAAGAAAATGATTTTGCGCTCATTGAACCGCAATTCTTTACTACGTCCCAAGTCGGTGGAAAAGCACCGAATGTAGGAAAAGACTCCGCACCATTAAAAGACGCTAAAAATATTGCTGATCTAAGTGCAATGGACGCGGTTATTTCATGTCAAGGCGGCGATTACACCAGCGAAATATTCCCTAAGTTACGAGCTGCAGGATGGAAAGGCCACTGGATAGACGCGGCCTCGACCTTACGCATGGAAAATGATGCCGTCATTATTCTTGATCCTGTGAACATGCATGTCATTCAAGATGCTTACAGCCATGGTAATAAAAACTGGGTGGGCGGTAACTGTACTGTTTCATTGATGTTGATGGCACTTAATGGCTTATTTAAAGCTAATTTAGTGGAGTGGGCAACCTCAATGACTTATCAAGCAGCATCAGGGGCTGGGGCGCAAAATATGCGTGAACTGCTTAAACAAATGGGGGAGGCGCATTTTGCTGCGAGTGAGTTGCTGGCGGATCCAGCCTCTGCGATTTTGGACATAGACCGGACTGTGGCAGGTACTCTGCGGGATGAGAAATTTCCAACTGCTAATTTTGGTGTGCCGCTTGCTGGCAGCCTGATTCCCTGGATTGATAAAGACTTGGGTAACGGCCAAAGTAAAGAAGAATGGAAAGGCGGCGCTGAAACTAACAAAATTTTAGGTCGTGAAGCTAATCCAATTGCGATTGATGGCTTATGTGTGCGTATCGGAGCGATGCGTTGCCATAGCCAAGCGCTCACTATCAAGCTTACAAAAGATGTGCCGTTGGATGAAATCAACCACATGTTGGCTGAGGCTAACCAATGGGCAAAAGTGGTTCTTAATGAACGAGAAGCCAGCATGCGTGAACTTACACCAGCTGCCGTCACTGGCACGCTAAGCACACCAGTAGGTCGTTTGCGTAAGCTTAATATGGGCAATAACTATTTATCCGCTTTTACTGTAGGCGATCAGCTGTTATGGGGTGCCGCAGAGCCATTGCGTCGTATGTTGCGGATTTTAATAGAAAAATAACGTTAAGTTATGTGCGTTATTTATACATACACCTGCAATCCAAAACTACAACTACATAGCAGTCGAATATAATGTGCGTTATGAGCTTGCATAGCTAACTATTTGATGTTATTTTCATATTGCAAATAAAGTTTGATCAAGGGTAAGAATGTGCGCAAATTAAAAGTGAAGCAAATAACATTAGCAGTGTGTCTGGCGCTTATGCCATTTTCTGGCTTTGCAGCTGGGTTAGGTAAGCTGAATGTGAGTTCGGGTTTAGGCGAGCCACTGAAAGCGGAAATTGAGTTGTTGTCAGTGAGTCCAGATGAACTTTCAACCTTGGTTGCTGCAATTGCCTCAGAAGAGTCGTACGCCGCACAAGGTATTACACGTCTGAGTATCCATAATAACATTCAAGTAGAATTGGCTAAAAGTTCAGATGGGTCGCCCATTCTGAAACTACGCACTAATCAACCTATTAGCGATCCTTATCTAGACATGCTGATCCAAGTGGATTGGGCCTCAGGTCGTCTGCAACGTGAATATACGGTACTGCTGGATCCGCCTGGTTACAAACAGCCTATCGATAATGTTGTACCGATGCCTGTTAGACCCCCATCGGTCAATATGTCCAATAAAGGTGCATCATCAAATAATAACTCATCTGCTAACGTCGCCGATGAGGCTCCAGCTGGAAAATCTCAACAATCTAGAAAACCTTCTAACAAAGTACCGGACACAAAAGCTGAGTCTGTAGATACTAACCAAGAGCTCACCACACAACGCGGCGATACACTGAGTTTGATTGCAAAGCAAACGCAAGTAGAGGGCGTGAGTTTAGATCAGATGCTTGTTGGCCTGTATGAAAATAATAAACAGGCATTTACTGAAGGCAATATGAACCGGCTAAAAGTTGGTCAAATCATTAAAGTGCCGAGTAAAGAGAGCTTAACTTCGATTAGCACAAGCCAAGCAGCAAAGTCAGTTAAAATCCATTCTAGCAATTGGAATGCTTACCGCAACGCATTGGCGGGCGCTGTAGCATCATCTCCCGCGATGGAAACTGCAGAGCAAAAACAAAGCGCCTCAGGTAAAGTAGGTGTGGCTGAAGATAAGGCTGCCCCAATAACAACAGGACCCAAAGATGTTGTTAAGCTTTCTGCTGGCGATAAAGCATTAGCTAAAAATGGTGGTGATACTGGTAAAGCTTTGCAAGATAAAATTGCAGCTTTAGAAGAAGAAACTACTGCACGTGAAAACTCTTTAAAAGAAGCCCAAGAACGTACGGCTGCGTTAGAGAAACAATTGCAAGATATGCAAAAATTGCTGGCAATGAAAAGTCAGGCAATGTCAGATGCACAGAAAAACGCTGAAACAGCTAAAGGCGTTGTTGAAGTACCCGCTCCAGTAACACCAGAAGAAAAATTAACTACTGGTGCTGTAGATGCCCCAAAAAGTGTAGATGCTGTTAATCCAGGTACTGAAAACGCAGCGGCTGATAATGCAAATACGAGCAATCCTCCTGCAGAAACACCTGTTGCAAGCGTAACGCCACCTGTAAATAAAACAGTCACCCCACCACAAGCTAACACTGAGCCGGTAGAAGAACCTAGTCTTCTTACTAGTTTAATGAATGCGGTCGATCTCACCATATTAGGTGCTTTAGGCGTAGTGGCTTTGTTAGGTACAGGCTGGATGTTCTTGCGTAATAAGCGTAGAAAAGATTTAGATAGTTTTGAGCGTGGCATTCTTACTTCAGGCGGGTTACGTGCAAATACTGTCTTTGGTAATACCACTGGTACCGCAAGTACATCTGACACTTCGTTTCTAACAGATTTTGCACAAAGTGCCGATGGCAGCATGATCGATACCAATGATGTTGACCCTATCGCTGAAGCTGAAGTCTATATGGCTTATGGTCGCGACGCCCAAGCAGAAGAAATATTGAAAGATGCCATTTTTAAAGAGCCTAAGCGTTATGAGTTGCATTTGAAATTGTTAGAAATGTATGCGGCACGTAAAGATACTTCAGCATTTGAGGCGATTGCAGGCGAGCTTTATACAACACTGGGTGCGGATGATCCTGTGTGGATAAAAGTGGCGGAAATAGGCGTGACTATGGAACCTGAAAATCCATTGTACGACGTGAGTAAATCGGTTCCGCTGACAGCATCAATCACTCAAACTTTTGATGTGCCTGATTTATCTAATAGTTTAGACCGTGATCATATAAAAAGTAGTGATTTAAAAGCTAATAATGTAGAGATTGATAATTTAGATTTCTCATTTGATGATGTCGATGAGTCTAATGTTGCGGTAATGCAGAGTGACTCTCCTCAGAACAATGGACAGGAAGTGTCATTTGATCTAGGTTCCATAGATGTAGATTCTATGGAGAATCATTCTAATGATGCAGTGCCCGACAATTCGCTTAATTTTACTTCTGAATTAAATTCTGCTGATAGCACTATTGATTTTGATATAGGTGAATTTAATGCAGATACTAATACAACTGAGAATATTGCAGCATCAGCAGATGCAGTAAGTAATAATGAATTTACGCCTGTACTTGATTTGTCTGAAATGGATGAGAAAAATGACAGTCAAGCATTAGATTTTAATATGGACTTTACAGAGTTTTCTAGTCCACTATCCGCTCAGCCTGAAGAGGTCGCCGCGGAGGAAACTGATAATGCTCAGTCATTAAAGGGATCAAATCCTGCCACTGATATGGCATTCGAATTTGATATGGGGTCAATAATACCACCTGAACCCGAACAGTCAGAATTGGCTAGTTCAGAAATGTCATTCGATCTTCCTTCATTTGATTTGGCTTCGGACAGCAATGATTTGTCGAATGAAATGGCGGACAAGCCGACTGAAAGTTCGTTAGCATCTGATACGGCTGACGAATTTGAAGCAAGTACCTTTGACTTATCCACTATCAACTTAGACTTAAATGAAGATACTCCAGAAATTTCACTTTCTTCAGAAACTCCAATAGCAGACCAACCTCTAGAAACCAATGAGGCTATTTCATCTGATAACTTTGCAGCTGAGTCGCCAGATGTCGATATTAAATTAGATTTGGTGGCGGCTTATATTGATATGGATGATAAAGAAGGTGCTCTTGAATTGCTGGACGAAGTGCTTAAAGAAGGCGGTCAGCAGCAACAATTGCGTGCGCAGCAGTTAATTGCAAGCTTGACTTAAATAATAATTGAACTCATAAGCCGAGCGTATGCTCGGCTTTTTTGTTAAGTTACTAGAACCTTTAATGTATTTTTTAAAATATTTCAATTGCTTATGCATCCAGTTGTAAAAATACTATGCTTTCTTTTTGTATTATTGCTTATTAACGTATTAAGTAATTTGTTTTTGTGGCTATTATGTTTTTTTATCGTTATTTTTGCTGCACAACTTAACTTTTCTAATTTTTCCCATGTCATTAAACGTACGAAATGGCTCTTTATTACCATCCTAGTTATTTATGCATTTAGTACGCCGGGGGAGTATATGCAGCAGTTTCCTATAAGTGTCGCACCTACCTATGAAGGGTTAAAATTCGGACTCCTGCATGTTGCAAAGTTACTGGTCGCACTTGCAGCTTTAAGCATACCTTTTGCCAGCAGCTCAATAGAAATATTAATGGCAGGACTATACACATTGCTTTCTCCGCTTAAATCATTAGGCTTTAATGTAGAGCGATTTACTGCCAGATTATTGCTGACTTTAGATTATGTTGAGGAACTAGCCGGTAAAAGTAAATCAACCCCTAAATTTGGCTTTCACCAGTTCGAGGCTTTTTGTGAGTCGGCCAATATTAATTGTAAAAAAGAGATTATTTTGCAGCTGCCTATTTTTAATTTGTTCGATAAGTTAATAACCTCGGGTTTGGTTCTTTTTACATCGGCATTGATTGTATATAGGTTATTTTCGTGAGAATTGCGCTAGGTGTCGCTTATGATGGAGCGGCTTTTTGCGGTTGGCAGAGCCAGCCTTCAGCTTGCGGAGTACAAGATTTGCTTGAATCCGCTATTGGTCAGATTGCGCAACACATAGTAAGGGTGCATGCTGCTGGTCGTACCGATACTGGTGTGCATGCGCTTTGCCAAGTTGTTCATTTTGACTCAGATAGTATGCGACCATTATCTGCTTGGGTGCGCGGTGTGAATGCACATCTGCCTGAAACTATGCGGGTGGAGTGGGCGCATGAAGTGGATGAGGACTTTCATGCACGATTTTCAGCATTTAGCCGCAGCTATCAGTACTTGCTGTATAACGCACCAGTGGCATCAGCTTTAATGTCCACTAAAACCGGCTGGTTTCATTTGCCACTTAATATTAGTGCAATGTCTGAAGCAGCTGGTTATTTGCTCGGCGAACACGATTTTAGTGCTTTTCGAGCCTCTGAATGTCAGGCTAAATCAGCAATTAGGCATATGCAAAAAGCTGAAGTGAAAGCAGTAGGGCAGTATTTTATATTTGATTTTTCCGCGAATGCATTTTTGCAGCACCAGGTACGTAATATGATAGGCGCACTCATTTATGTAGGTAAGGGTGCGCATCCACCTATCTATATCAAGGAGCTATTACAAGCACGCAATCGCACTTTATCGCCTCCAACTTTTTCACCTTGCGGTCTGTATCTTACTGATGTCGGTTATGATAAAAAATGGGGATTACCTATAGGGCAGTTGGCTAATCAACATCGCATGCAAGTCATCATTTAAAAGCGTTACAATAACGCTTTGTAGTAAAACGCTATTCTTAGTCATTACTGCAAGATTTGTTAAAATAATCTAGGAAAGTTTTTTTGAGAGTTAGAGTTAAAATTTGCGGTATTACTCGTTTAGAAGACGCACTAACTGCAGTGGAGCAGGGTGCTGATGCTATAGGTTTAGTGTTTTATGGGCCTAGTCCCAGAAACGTCACGATTAATCAGGCAAGGGAAATTGCCGCTCAAATTCCAGCATTTGTCAGCGTAGTAGGATTGTTTGTGAATGCTGAGGTAAATTTTATCAACGAAGTGATTTCGCAAGTTAAAATTGATCTTTTGCAATTTCATGGTGATGAAACGCCAGAAGAATGTGCACAGTTTAACCTTCCTTTTATCAAGGCAATCCGCGTTAAGGCTGATACTAATTTGGTACAATACGCCGAAGATTTTTCAGCAGCCAAAGGCTTGTTGTTAGATACTTACACTGAAGGCGTAGCAGGCGGTACGGGTCATGTATTTGATTGGAATTTAATCCCCAAACAGCTGGCTAAGCCTGTGATATTGGCGGGCGGGTTAAATGAGGGTAATGTTGCACGCGCAATTGCGCAAGTTAAACCTTATGCGGTAGATGTCAGTGGCGGCGTTGAAGTTTCAAAAGGCATTAAAGATGCAGCAAAAATTACTGCGTTTATGCAACAGGTTTATAGCAAAAGTTAGTCGATAAAATCACAGAAGCTAACGATAGAAAAGTACATTTGGAGAACTAAACATGCAGCTTTATGATATGCCAGATTCGCGAGGGCATTTTGGACAATTTGGCGGTACGTTTGTTGCTGAGACATTGGTCGAAGCATTGGACGAATTGCGTTTGATGTATGAAAAGTATCGTCATGATCCAGTATTTTTAGCTGAATTTGCCTATGATTTAAAACATTTCGTCGGTCGTCCGAGTCCTATTTATCATGCGAAGCGCTGGTCAGATAAAGTAGGCGGTGCGCAGATTTATTTGAAGCGTGAAGATTTGAATCATACTGGCGCACACAAGGTTAACAATACGGTTGGCCAGGCATTGCTCGCTAGGCGCATGGGTAAGCCGCGTGTAATTGCAGAAACAGGTGCAGGTCAGCATGGTGTTGCAACTGCGACTATCGCGGCACGTATGGGTCTGGAGTGTGTGGTATATATGGGCAGTGAAGACGTTAAGCGTCAAGCGCCAAATGTGTTCAGAATGAAGCTATTGGGCGCCACAGTTGTGCCAGTAGAAAGTGGCTCTAAAACCTTAAAAGATGCTTTGAATGAAGCGATGCGTGATTGGGTGACTAATGTCCACAATACATTTTATATCATTGGTACTGTGGCTGGACCACATCCTTACCCAATGATGGTGCGCGATTTTCAAGCTGTGATTGGTGTTGAAGCCAAACAGCAAATGCAAGAGATGGTTGGTCGTCAACCCGATGCAATAGTGGCGTGCGTAGGCGGTGGTTCAAATGCGATGGGTATTTTTTATCCATATATTGATGTGCCGAATGTGCGATTGATAGGTGTAGAAGCTGCTGGACATGGACTTGAAACCGGCATGCATGCAGCGCCATTGACTGCCAATAGCCCGGTAGGAGTATTGCATGGTAATCGTACCTATCTGATGCAAGATGCAGATGGTCAGATTATTGAAACGCACTCAGTTTCAGCAGGTTTAGATTACCCTGGTGTAGGTCCTGAGCATGCTTGGTTGAAGGATATTAAACGTGCTGAGTATGTTGCGATTACAGATGACGAAGCGATGGCAGCTTTCCATAGTTTATGCCGTACCGAAGGTATTATTCCTGCATTGGAATCTAGCCATGCCTTAGCGCATGCTGAAAAAATGGCTAAAACCATGAGTAAGAATGAAATCATTTTAGTGAATTTATCTGGTCGTGGGGATAAGGACATTAATACGGTGGCTAAACTTGCTAACATTACTTTGTAGTAATTCGTTAATCAAAAACCTAACTCTTTAAAAAGTATCATTCATGTCACGTATTCAATCTGTATTTGCAACACTTAAGCAAAACAATAAAACTGCTTTAATTCCGTATATCACAGCAGGTGATCCACATCCAAAACACACGGTTAACTTGATGCATACCTTAGTTAAGCACGGTGCCGATATGATAGAACTAGGCGTACCATTCTCTGACCCGATGGCCGATGGACCTGTGATTCAACGTGCAAGTGAGCGTGCTTTGGCGCATAAAGTTGGTTTAACGGCGGTGCTGGGGATGGTCAAAGAGTTTAGGCAAACCAACCAGACTACCCCAATTATTTTGATGGGGTATGCAAACCCTATTGAGGCAATCGGTGCAACTGTGTTTGCAGATCGTGCCAAGGCTGCTGATGTAGATGGCGTGATTACAGTAGATTATCCGCCAGAAGAGTGTGGCGAATTTGTGCAGGAGTTGCGTTCACGTGATATAGATCCTGTCTTTTTATT
>DASQFK010000168.1:0-5075 GCA_035633175.1 Methylotenera sp. | reverse complement strand
CTCAAAAATCAACTTATGGTCAATTTAGGCGAAATTAGTTACTCATTGTATTTGTTTCATATGATTAGTTTTGTTTTTGTACTTAAATTCATTTCACCTATAACAACATTAAGTTCGTTAATATATTTAATCGTGTGTGCTTTTCTTAGTTATGGAGTAGCAAAACTTGCATTCCATTACATTGAGTACCCATTAATAGAAATAGGTAGGAAATTAATTAAGTATCGTGGTTATGCGTAAATCATTTAATTTCTTTCATAATTCAGTAAGGTAAGATTTTCAAATGATAGCAATTGTTTTCCCTCAGTTTTATGGCGTACACGGTATTGCGCGCTATTTAGATTCATTTTTAACTAATTTACCTGCTAACCATCCGACCATCTATTTGATCACTGGTGATGAGTTCCGTAGTGAGCGTCATTTTACTGGTGTCGAGATTATTCATATCCCGTTTACTACTAATCGCTTTAATTTGTTTTTTTGGTCACTCAAGGCAAGAAAAATATTAATCCAATTACATACACAAAAGAAAATCCAATATGTAAATTTACATATCCCACCATTGATTCCTGGGTTTTTTATGCCCAAACATATCCCGCTAATACTTACTGCACATACGACTTATATCGGTATGTCAGGCAGGATTTATCCTAAACAGTTTTTTGTGAGTCAATGGGGTAAGCTTGAGATTGCTTTTAAGTTGTGGATGGAAAAACAATTTTTTAAGCAAGCTGCAAAAATAATCACACTAACTGAGCAAGGTAGGCAAGAACTCCTGACCTATGGTATTACCAAACCTATTGAAATAATTCCAAATGGAGTTGACACCCAATCGTTCACGCCTGCTCAATCAGTCGTTAAAGAATATGATGTTTTGTTCTGTGGACGAATCGAGCTTCGTAAAGGTAGTAGGGCGATGGTTGAGGTTTGCCAAGCGTTGATTCAAGAAAAAAATGATGTTCGAATTTTAATTGTAGGCTATGGGGATGACGACGTTTGGGTTAAAGCGCAGTTAGGTGCTTATGCTGCAAATGTGCTATTTACTGGAAAAGTGAATTTTTCTGAAATGCAGAATTATTATGCAAAAAGCAAACTATATGTATCAACCTCGTACTATGAAGGTTTGCCAGGTACCTGCTTAGAGGCAATGGCAATGGGTTTGCCTGCTGTGGTGTGGGACTTTTTGTTTTATAGAGGTTTGGTAGAGCATGGCAAAACAGGATATTTGGTTGAGCCAAATAATACGTATGCAATGTCAGAAAAAATTATAGAAGTATTGAGTGACACTGCCATTTACAGTTACTTGCAAAGCAATACTCGTCCTCATATTGAAGATAATTACGATTGGAAAAATTTAACCAAGAAAATACTATCTGTTTTTAAAAGATGAATTACTAAGATTGACACATATAGTCCGTTCGGACTACATGCCGCCCTACCAAAATCATCAGTACGTCACGGACTTTCTTTATTATCAGACATGAATTTAGGCTAGTAATAGCAACTATATTAAAGTTTAAAAATAGTTCTCACTTAAGGATTAATTGATGAAAAATACACTCATAGCTGCGATGGTTGCAGCTCTTTTTATACCTGTAATCGCATCTGCGGATACCACTTTCGCCGGCTTAACCAAAGAATGGACATATACCCATACTTTAGCTGGACAGACTTCAGAGATTGCTGCTTTCGACAGCGCAACTAACTCTTTGTGGGTAGCAGGCATTGCAGGTGTAGATGTATTGAACGCTGCAAATGGTAGCCTAATTCAGCATATTGATACCACAGCATTTGGCAGTATCAATAGTGTTGCTATCTATAATGGCGTAGCAGCATTTGCCATCGAATCTTCTAACCGCACAACACCAGGTACTGTTAAGTTTTTTGATACAAGTACCAGAGCACTTAGCTCAGGTGTAAATTCTATCACCGTAGGCGCTTTGCCTGATATGCTCACTTTTACTAAAGATGGCAGCAAATTACTGGTGGCGAACGAGGCTACTCCTAGCGTGTATGGTAACCCAGCGCTTGATCCAGCTGGTAGTGTTAGTATTATCGACATGAGCACTCGCACTGTTACAGCGACCGCGGGTTTTGCTGGTGTTGCTCAAACTGGCAGCAATATCCGTACTAATACCGGTATGGATTTCGAACCAGAATACATCACAGTGAACGCAGCTGGTACAAAAGCTTATGTTTCTTTGCAAGAAGCAAACGCCATGGGTGTACTTGACTTGAATACCAATACTTTTTCCAGCGTTATAGGTTTAGGCACTAAAGATTTTAGTGCCGCAGGTAATTATATTGATCCAAGCGACCGAGACTTTGTTTCTGGCAGCAGTGGGCCAACGAAAACGGTGTTGCGTTCAACACCAGTAAAAGGTCTTTATCAGCCTGATGGCATCGCTGCATATGAAGCAAACGGTCAAACATTTATTGTGATGGCTAATGAGGGCGATACGCGTGAAGATGACGGTGACAAAGCACGTGCATCTACCTTGGCAGGCACACCTGACGATGTAAAACGTTTGAATATTTCTACCACCGACTCTACGCCTGGCAATTTAGTAACTTTCGGGGCACATTCTTTGTCTATTCGGGATGAGGCGGGCAATATTGTATTCGACAGTGGCAGTATCTTAGATGCAAAAGCAATCGAATTAGGGATTTATGATGATACTCGTAGTGATGACAAAGGCGTTGAGCCTGAGGGTGTTGAGCTAATAAAAATAGGTGATAAAACCTATGCGTTTGTTGGGTTAGAGCGCACAACTAAAGCGGCTGTTGGTATATTCGATGTTACAGATCCCGCTCACGCGAGCTTCATTGACATGATTGTAACGAACGGAGATGTTGCACCTGAGGGCCTGGAAGGCTTCACTATGGGAGGCCGTCATTACTTGGCAATCGCCAATGAGGTATCCGGTACTACTTCAGTCTACAATTTAGCACCCGTACCAGAGCCAGAAACATACGCTATGTTGCTATTAGGTTTGAGCATGCTAGGTTTTGGCGTGCGTCGTCGCAAATCGCTATAAATTTAAAATTAAAGCTGATTGAGTCATTTTAAGGGTATCTTAATTACTTTTAACGACTCAATCAGCTTTTTAAATTTTTTAATCTACATTTATGTTTATCGCGTCAAGAAGATTGCGGCTTATTTACAATTTGATAAATTGTATTTGTTAAGAATTATATGTTTCTATAAAGCTTGAAAAAACTTGCAACCCCTGCACAAAGTACTAAAGCAACGCATCCCTATTATTTGGGTCACCCAATCGTTAATTGCCGTTAATGTGCTGGTTTTTCTAGCCATGCTATTTGATGGCGCAGGATTCTGGCATTCGCCCAATGGTGTTCAGTTGGCTTGGGGCGCTAACTTTGGTCCCGCTACACAGGATGGAGAGTGGTGGAGACTGGGTAGTGCCATGTTTCTCCATTTTGGCTTATTACACCTTGTATTCAATATTTGGGCACTGTGGGATGCTGGACAATTAGTTGAGCGTATGTATGGCCATCTTCACTTTATCAGTATCTATCTAATAAGTGGGCTGATGGGGAATCTAGTTTCATTGGTCATGCAAGGTAACCTTGCTGTATCCGGTGGCGCTTCCGGCGCAATTTTTGGGATTTATGGGGCGTTGCTCACATTTCTCTGGTACGAACGAGCTGCAATTGATTCACATGAGTTTAGATGGTTATTTGGCGGTGCTGCCGTGTTTGCAATTGCAACGATTGTTTTAGGATTTACAATCCCAGGGATTGACAATTCGGCACATATTGGGGGATTTGTTACTGGTCTTCTGATTAGCCAAGTACTCACAAAGCCTTTAAAAACTACTAGATTCCGAATCAAAACGGCATTCTCAATTTGTACTATGGCTGTAGCAACCGTAATACTCGTAATTAATATTCCTCCGCCTAAATATCGCTGGAGTGATGAACTATTGCTTCGCAAAGAAATTGGTGATTTTTTAATTAAAGACCAAGCAATCAATCGTTCTTGGTTGGAAATTATGAATCAAGGTCAGCAAGGAAACACTACTTATGATGCACTAGCGTATCAGATCAACTCTACCATTAGTGATCCCTATGATGAAAGTTTTGAAAAACTGTCGCAGTTACCGTCTAATACTGCATTACCTTCTGCAACTAATCTTGCGCACTTATTAACGTATGTTCAGCACCGCAAGGATGAATCAAAAATGATCGCAGAAAAGTTAAGAAATCAAAAAATACTGGGCATTAGATCAGTAGACTGAATTATTTTCATTACAGATATTAAGGGCAATATTCCTGCCATTAAAGTTAATTAAATTAATGGTATTGAACTCACTTAAGTTTATGATTTAGTAATGAAATCGTCATAAATTTAAAGTAATGTTTACAACTGGAGTTTGGGTTTTAAGTGTCAATTTATTTATTCAAGTTATTCATTAAGTCTTAAATCTTTGGGAAAAATATGACACTACTTAGGCTGGTTGAGAATTTTTCGCTTGATATAAATACCTCTGAAAATTATGATGAAATTGTTAGGCAACAAACACTAAAAAGTGTTTTTCAACCAATTATCAATCTCAGTAATGGAAGTATTCTTGGCTATGAAGGGCTTATAAGAGGGCCAGAGAATACTAATTTACATTCACCAATAGAGTTGTTCAGATTAGCAAAAGAAAAAAATACAGTTTGTGAGCTAGAGCTATTAAGCTTACAGATTGTATTAGAGTCATTTGCTAAACATTCATGTACTAACAAAATATTTATTAATGTGAGCCCAAAATGTTTGCTTCGTTTTGATCAAAATAAAGTGATATCGTTAAGTTATATTGAGAATCTTGGTTTAAACCCTAAAAATATTGTGTTGGAACTGACTGAAAGTTCTCCTACCTTTGATTATTCATCGCTTTATAGTGTCATTGACACTTACCGAAATGTTGGATTTCAAATTGCGATTGATGATTTAGGTGAGGGCTTTTCAAGTTTAAGGTTGTGGTCTGAACTTCAGCCCGACTATGTCAAGATTGACAAGCACTTTATTAAAGATATTAACTTGGATCCAGTAAAGCTGCAGTTTG
>DASQFK010000167.1:0-2411 GCA_035633175.1 Methylotenera sp. | reverse complement strand
TAAGCTTTGGCTTCGCCACCGAATTTTTTTGACAGGATTGTGGTAATCGCTGCTGTTAGTGTTGTTTTACCGTGATCGACGTGACCAATCGTGCCTACGTTGACGTGCGGCTTGGTCCGCTCAAATTTACCTTTTGCCATTGCTTCAGTCCTTTACAATATTTTATTAACCATAAGCTTTATTAGAATTAATAAAACTTGTTCAAATTAAAGTGGTGCTACTCAAAAACAACTTCCAAATACTACTTACTTAATCTAGTTAAATCTCAAATCAGTCATGGTGCCCATGGCGGGAATCGGACCCGCGACCTCTCCCTTACCAAGGGAGTGCTCTACCACTGAGCCACATGGGCGCTTAATTCAAATTCAGGCCTCGCAAACCCGATTTTCTGGAGCGGGCGACGAGACTCGAACTCGCGACATTCAGTTTGGAAAACTGAAGCTCTACCAACTGAGCTACACCCGCGCATCCATCTAAAGCGACACCAAACGCCAACAGGCTCAAACTACATTACTTTTATATTACAAATATGGTGGAGGGGGAAGGATTCGAACCTTCGTACTCTGAGAGAACGGATTTACAGTCCGTCGCCTTTAACCACTCGGCCACCCCTCCAAACCGAACCCGCGATTATGCTGAAATATTGACTTGATGTCAAATGTATAAATCGGTATTTGTTAAGAATTTGGTGCCGGATGTCGGAATCGAACTGACGACCTTCGCATTACAAGTGCGCTGCTCTACCAACTGAGCTAATCCGGCGTTAAATTGAGTTGCGTATTATACTGAGTTTTTCGTAAAAGTTAAGCTACTTTACGATAGTTAATGTAGGTTTTTTACTATTTATTGCTTTTATTTCACCAGAAGCTGGTTCTGAGCCACTTTCAGGAGCACTTGAGCCTGTCTCTTTTAGTGTTTTTGATGATTCAGGCGGCGTTACTTCCACTTCAAAAAACAGGCCTTGCCCATTTTCACGGGCAAAGATACCTTTTACCGCATTCATCGGCACATATAAATTTTGTGAAACACCACCAAAGCGCGCAGAAAATGTAATTTGCTCATTATCAATATGTAAATCTTTAGTGGCGGTGTAATTTAGATTGAGTACGATTTCACCATCTTTAACATAAGCCATAGGCACACGGGTTTGGCTATCTACAACTACCAGCAAGTGCGGCGTCAAGCCGTTATCCACGCACCATTCATGAATGGCGCGTAGCATGTAGGGCTTGGTTGAGGTAAATTCGGCCATGTGCTTTAAGCTTAATTACTTGCGCATTGCTTTTTCAGAGGGCGTCATTGCTTCTGCATATAACGGCCTTGAGAATAAGCGTTCTGCATATTTCAGTATTGGCGCAGCTTGGTTTTGTAACTCAATACCGTAGTGACCTAAACGCCATAACAATGGGGTTACAGCCACATCTAGCATTGAGTAATCATCGCCTAACAAGTAGTTTTGTTTAGAGAAAATAGGCACTAACAGCGTTAAATTATCGCGGATAGTAATACGGGCTTTATCCGCTTTTGTGTCATCACCAGATTCAATGTCTTTAATGTGATCGAACAACTCTTTTTCAAAGTTATACAAAAACAATCTAGCACGCGCACGCATCACTGGATCTGGCGGCATCAACTGAGGATGTGGGAAACGCTCATCTATGTATTCATTGATAATGTTCGCTTCTGACAATACCAAATCACGCTCAACCAACACTGGCACTTGGTTGTATGGGTTAATCACCGCTAAATCTTCTGGTTTATTCGCAAGATCAACGTCAATGACTTGAAAATCCATGCCCTTTTCAAATAAAACAATTCGGCATCGGTGGCTGTAGGGATCAGTCGTCCCTGAGTATAAAGTCATCATATTAATGTATATCCTTCCAATAAGCTTTTTTGAGTTTGTAAGTAAGTACTAACAACACTCCTAAAAACAGTAGTACAAACCAGCCCAAACGATTGCGCTGGTGTTTTGCAGGTTCAGCCATATAGGCCATGTAATTGGTTAGATCGCCAACCAAAGTATCATACTCTGCCACTGACAAACGACCAGGTTTAGTCAGGGTGAGTTGATGCGTTTCATGATTAAGCGCTTGTTCACCTTGTAACTCATAAAGCACGTGCGGCATGGAGACTTTATCAAAAGTCGTATTATTCCAACCCGTACTGCTTGAAGAGTCCCGGTAAAAACTGCGCAAGTAGGTATATACCCAATCTGCACCACGAGCACGCACCTCAACTGATAAGTCTGGAGGCGCAACTCCAAACCATTTTTTTGCATCAGTCTTATTCATGGCGACTTTCATAGTGTCACCCACTTTGTCGCCCGTAAACAATAAATTATCTTTTATTTGCTGCTCTGTTAAGCCAATCTCTAACAAACGGTTGTAGCGCATGTAATTGGCGCTATG
>DASQFK010000166.1:0-9653 GCA_035633175.1 Methylotenera sp. | reverse complement strand
TGCAATCTTTATTAAAAGAGATTAGTTTTAAACAACTATTTGCAAAAGATGTGCCACTTAAGTTGATTATAAGGAGAAGTTTTCTAACTATTTGAATTATATTAATTAATTAATATAATTTCAGTTAAAAAAACTATTTATTGCTATTTTTCTTCTTGATAAATTTTGAAAATATTAATTTTATTGTCGTATTTTTTACAACAATGTTGTAATTGACTACAGTCGTAACCCTAAAATTAGCAACTTCTACAACCTAAAGTACTAAAGCTGGGTAAAGGATTATTTCTTCATATTTGGATTTTTATCTATTGGATGGTGAAGATTTGCCATTTATAGTGATAGTAAAATCACTACTTAGTACAAAGGCTAAAACGATTATATAGCATCACAAAATGATAGTTCGTAAGTTGTAAGTAGACTTAACTTAGATGTAAAAAATAAAAAAGCCTATTCATTGCTAAATAAGCTTTTATTTGATAAAGCGATTTAATTATTCATTACGTACATTGTAACTTCAAAGCCCAAACCATTTCAGTAGTTGCTGGTGTTGTTCATATGGCATTAATCCTTTTATTACATTAACAAGGACGTCTTGCACTTGCATGATTCACATTCTACGTATGCCAACCTCATTAATTTACTTATTGTTAGTGACGGTGCTTCCAATGGTGGTGATGCTTATTGTGTCCATGACGACCTTGCCAACGATCATGTTGATAATGGTAGCTATTAGGGTAGTAATAAACATTTGGGCTGTAATGCTCGCGATAAATAAATCCAGGCTCATAATATACAACTGGTGGGGGTGCATAATATACGGTGGGTGGACCATAAAAATACGGAGTCCCAATATTTAAACTAAATCCTATTGAGTCGCGAGCAATTGCACTTGTTGAAACACTGGCACCAAGTAATAAAGCTATCAATCCAAATTGAATCTTTTTCATGAATTTCTCCTTTATGAAAAATATTAATTCAAATTTACTAACGCGGTAAATCATAAATCGGTTTACATTTAGTAACTGAGAATAAAAGCACTTAAAGAAAAAGACCGTGATATTTACTTTTAATTCTCATCTTTAAATTTTTTTACAAGTGTTAAGTTTTACAGAAAGTAATCTACGATCAGGTGTTGGAACCAAATCTATTACTAAATAAGGTTTAGGCGCAATTGACGTGCCTATTTTCTGGAGGATTTATTGTGGTATTTAACAGACTTACTGAATAAAACCATTTCCAATGCAATTTATCTCTTCTATTGAGATTACAGTCTAAGGGGAGTTGCCAATATCTTGCAATATTGTGTGAGGACTAACTTTTAGAAACGTTAAGAGTAATTTTTTATAGAGAAGGATTTTTATGGAAAAATCCTTTTGTAATGCAGAGCAGAAATTTCTATTACAAATCAGGCTGCAAATATTTGTTAATTTCCAGCCTGAATCTTTTATTTTTGAACAAATGCGCGTTCTATCACATAATCGCCTGGTTCGCCAATGCGATGTGAAATCTTAAAGCCTCTCGCATCTAGCAATGCGGACGTGTCCGCCAGCATTTGCGGGCTACCGCATATCATTGCTCTATCATTTTCCGGGCTTAAAGGAGCTAAGCCTATATCGTCAAATAATTTCCCTGATTCGATGAGGTCGGTCAAGCGACCTTGGTTGCGGTATGGCTCTCGCGTAACGGTAGGATAATAGATCAACTTCTCACGTACTTGCTCACCAAAAAACTCATTATTGGGCAGTTCTTTTTCGATAAAGTCCGTATAAGCTAATTCATTCACATGACGAACGCCATGAATAAGCACGACTTTTTCAAAGCGGTCATACACTTCAATGTCTTGAATCAAACTGATAAAAGGCGCTAAGCCTGTGCCAGTAGATAAAAAGTAAAGATTTTTAGCTGGTTTTAAATCATGCGTTATTAGCGTACCCGTTGATTTACGGCCAACTAATATGTCATCGCCAACTTTTAAATGTTGCAGGCGTGAGGTGAGTGGACCATTCGGCACTTTAATACTGAAGAATTCTAAATGTTCTTCATAATTAGGGCTGGCAATACTGTATGCGCGCAATAAAGAACGTCCATCAACTTCAAGCCCAATCATCACGAACTGGCCATTTTCAAAACGTAAGCCAGGGTCACGGGTCGTTTTGAAGCTGAATAGGGTATCGTTCCAGTGATGAACGCTTAATACGCGTTCGGTAGTAAATTTACTCATTGATATTTTCTTTATAGTCTAATTAATAGTACTTTAGTTAATAATGCCGTTATTCAATCGCTGCAGTGAGCTCGGGTATTGCCTCAAATAAGTCTGCTACTAATCCATAGTCAGCGACTTGAAAAATTGCCGCGTCTGGATCCTGATTAATTGCGACCACTATTTTACTGTCTTTCATGCCATAAGTGTGCTGAATCGCACCAGATACACCCACAGCAATATAAAGCTCAGGCGCAACCACAATGCCTGTTTGTCCTACCTGAATCTCATTAGGTGCATAGCCGGCATCTACCGCCGCGCGCGTAGCGCCTAATGCCGCACCTAGTTTTAATGCAAGGGGCGATAACAGTTGTTCAAATTTTTCTGCACTGCCGAGTGACCTGCCGCCGGAAATAACGACTTTAGCAGAGTTTAGCGCCGGCCTGTCTGAATGGCTGATATTTTCGCTGATCCAACGTGTCTTAGTAAAAGGCGGTGGCGCTGCAACATTGACAATTTCTGCATTGCCACCAATCTCGGCGACTGCAGAAAAACTGCTGCTGTGGATGGTTAATACCTGCACCGCATCAGTACTTTGGACAGTGCTTAAAACGTTACCGGCGTAAATTGAACGGATATAAGTTTGATTCGCTTGGATTTCCAATGCATCTGAAATCATTCCAACGTCCAGCAATGCTGCTACGCGTGGCAAGATATTCCGGCTAAAAGAGGAGTGTGCAGCCATGATGACTTGATATTCAGTGCCGATAGATACGATTAAATTAGCCATATCTTCTGCAAGCGGATGTGCCAGGTGTGTCGCATCAGCATGAATGACACGCGCAACACCCGTTATAGCTGCAACTTTTGTTGCGATATCGCTGGAATTGCTACCTGCTACTAAAACGTCAATCGGCACATTCCAAAATTGTGCGGCAGCGATTGCATGATGCACTGAAGCACTAAGTTTACTGCCGTCATGCTCAGCTAGAATAAGAGTTCTCAAATGATTCATTATTTATATCCTTATGCCTTCATGCGTGCGTAATTTCGCGAGAAGTTCTGTCACGCTATTCACTTTAATACCGGGTTTTCTTGAGGGAGGTTCACTTACCTTTACCTGTTTGAGCTTAGAGACTGTATCTACACCTAAATCCGCAGCATGAATGGTTTCTATGTGTTTTTTTCTGGCCATCATTAAATTCGGCAGTTTTACAAAACGTGGATCGTTTAAACGTAAATCCGCAGTAACCACCGCAGGCAGGGTTAGCGTTATCAGTTCTGTTCCGCCATCAATCTCACGGGTTACATTCAGCATGCCATTCTCTACGCTTAATGCAGAGGCAAAAGTACCTTGTGGATAATCTAATAGCGCAGCAAGCATTTGCCCAGTTTGCCCAGCGTCGTCATCAATGGCTTGTTTGCCAAGCATGATAAGGTCAGGCTGCTCACGTAATACAATGGCTTTCAATAATTTAGCCACGCCAAGTTGCTGCAATCCTACAGGGCTTTCAATTAAGATGGCTCTATCTGCGCCCATGGCAAGTGCATGCCGCAACACATCTTGATTAGCCGCTGTACCAATAGAGATTGCTACGATTTCAGTAGCTTTACCTTGCTCTTTCAAGCGGAGCGCTTCCTCAATCGCGTTTTCGTCAAATGGGTTAACGCCCATTTTTACGCCATGGATATCCACATCTGAGCCATCCGTTTTAATGCGGACTTTAATGTTGTAATCAACGACCCTTTTTACTGCGACTAATATTTTCATAATGCTTTCCAAAAACAATTAATACGTATTTTATAACAATCTGTAATATTTGTTAAATGAATTATAAAGGTTATATATATCTGTTATATAGATAATAAAAACGTGTAATATTATAAACTATGAGAGTTACAAAGTACGATTCAAATCATGAGGTTTAGTTTAAGGCAACTGGAAATCTTCGTCGCGATCAGTCGTACCGAAAGCGTATCGCGGGCTGCCGAGGATTTATCACTTTCCCAATCTGCCACTAGCTCATCGCTGGGCGAATTTGAGCGTCAATTTGATTTGCAGCTTTTTGATCGAGTAGGCAAATCTTTGCGCATCAATGAGGCAGGCCGCATGTTACTCCCAAGAGCTGTAGAATTGCTAGATAGAGCAAGAGAAATTGAAGGTTCGCTGCAAGGAAATGCAGGCTTTGGTCTGATGAAAATAGGCGCAACCCTGACGGTAGGTAACTATTTGGCTACGATACTTGTAGCACGATTTTTACAAGAGCATCCTGAAAGTCGCATCGAATTACAAGTACATAACACTAGTACGGTGGTGCATCAAATAGCGAATCATGAATTAGATTTAGGTTTGATAGAAGGTGATTGTTATCATCCTGATATCGAAGTACAACCTTGGATAGCGGATGAACTTGTGGTATTTAGTTCACCGAATCATCCATTAGCTAAACATAAGCGGCTGACAATACAGCAAATTTTACATGAGCCTTGGATATTGAGAGAAAAAGGTTCTGGCACACGAGAAACTTTTGACCGTGCATTTCATAACCACCATGCTGAACTCAATATTCGACTTGAACTCGAACATACAGAAGCCATTAAGCGTGCTGTAGAGTCAGGTTTAGGCATCGGCTGTATATCACGGCTAGCATTAAGAGATGCGTTCCGGCGGGGTAGCTTGGTACCACTCGCTACGCAAAATTTGGATTTAAGTCGTTATTTTTATTTTTTATGGCATAAGCAAAAGTACCAAACGGCTGGTATGCGTGAGTTTTTAACCTTGTGTAGAAATTTGACTAACGGCGTGGAACGTAGTGATTTAGTTAATTTACCTGATATAGCTTAAGGATTAGTAAGGAAATATATGCAAAGTGATGCAATAGAACGTGATGTAATGAATTACGATGTTTTGATCGTGGGCGCAGGCCCTGCCGGACTTGCTGCGGCTATTAGGTTAAAGCAGTTGGCCATTAAGGCTAATCGTGAATTAAGTGTTTGCGTATTAGAAAAAGCTGCGGAAGTAGGCGCGCAAATACTCTCAGGTGCAGTCATTGACACTATTGCATTAGATGAATTGATTCCTGAGTGGCGAGAATTAGGTGCGCCAATAAATACCTTAGTCAGTAAGGATGAATTTTTACTGCTGGGAGAAAAGCAATCGTGGTCTATTCCCCATTGGCTCCTGCCGCCGCTGATGAGTAATCAAGGTAATTTTATTGTCAGTCTAGGTGAAGTATGCAAATGGCTAGGAGAGCAGGCTGAAAGTTTAGGTGTGGAAATTTATGCGGGTTTCAGTGCGCAGGAAATGCTATACAGTCCAGATAACAAGCAACAGGTGCTGGGTATCATTACAGGGGATATGGGTCGAGATGCTGCAGGGCAGCCGACTGCAAACTTTACGCCGGGAATCGAGATTAGGGCGCCTTATACTTTAATTGCCGAAGGTGTACGCGGTTCATTGACGCGCGAGTTGGAAAGTCATTTCAATTTGCGAGGCCAATCATCTCCACAGAAATATGGCATGGGGCTAAAAGAAGTATGGCGCATTCCCGCCGAGCAGCATCAATTAGGACTAGTGCAGCACAGTATTGGCTGGCCATTGAAGGCGGATACCGGCGGAGGTTCTTTTATTTATCATTATGGCGAGCAGTTGGTGTCTATTGGTTTCGTGGTGCATTTAGATTATGCCAATCCGCATCTTTCGCCTTTTGATGAGTTTCAGCGTTTCAAAACCCATCCATCTATCAAGCGATTGTTGCAGAACGGGACACGCTTAAGCTACGGTGCTCGGGCAATTAGTGAAGGCGGTATGCAATCCTGGCCGGAATTGATATTCCCTGGAGGCGCATTGATAGGCTGCAGCGCAGGTATGGTGAATGTACCTCGCATCAAAGGTAGCCATAATGCGATGAAGTCCGGCATGCTTGCCGCAGAGGCTGTATTTGAAGCAGTTTTTGATCAAGAAGCCGATGAGCGTAAATTGCTGCATAAGTATCCACAAGCATTACGTGACTCTTGGGTATGGCAAGATTTGCATGCAGTACGAAACGTTAAACCACTGCTTTCCCGCTTCGGCAGTTGGGTTGGCGCATTGTTAGGTGGCGTTGAAATGTGGCTAGCAGCATTAAAGATAAGCACGCCGTGGACATTGCAGCATCAAAAAGCTGATCATGAATGTACTAAGCCCGCCGCTGAAATGCCAAAGATAACTTATCCTAAACCAGACGGTATTTTCAGTTTTGATAAATTAAACTCCATTAGCCTGAGTAATATTGCGCATGATGCAGACCAGCCCTGTCATTTGCATTTAATCAATAATGAAGTGCCTATTCGCATTAATCTGGCGATATATGACGCGCCTGAACAGCGCTATTGTCCAGCCGGCGTTTATGAAATTATTAAACTAGACGGACAGGAAAACAAAGATTCAGCCTATTTGCAAATCAATGCCCAGAATTGTATACATTGCAAAACTTGCGATATTAAAGACCCAACGCAGAATATCGTTTGGGTGCCGCCGCAAGGTGGTAGTGGACCAGTGTATTCGGATATGTAAATCGCAATTGAATCATGAATGTCCTAAGCGCAGTATTGGTTCGACAGGGCTTTTCTGCGATAATAGTCTTTTGATTTTTAATGGAAGCAAGCAAATGGCACAATTTGATAACGTAAGTGTAAAAAAGAAAGCCAACATTTATTTTGATGGTAAATGTGTCAGTCATACTGTGATGTTTCCAAATGGCACCCGCAGTACCATTGGCGTGATTTTCCCTAGCTCACTTACTTTTAATACAGCAGCGCCAGAGTTAATGGAAATCAATGCAGGTGTGTGTCATGTACGCCTTAAAGGTGAAGAATCCACTAAAACATACACCGCTGGCGAAAAATTTACAGTGCCTGGCAATTCAAGTTTTGATATTGAAGTGACTGAGACCGTAGACTACGTTTGCCACTTTGAGTAATGATGGCTCAGTATTACATCGTTGCAAACGCTTGCCGTACTATTCGTACTGTCTTCGCGATTGCGCCTAGTACTACTTTCGCTTGAAAGGTTGGGAAAAATATGCCAAGTTTTGATATTAGCTCAGAAGTCGATATGGTTGCGTTAAAGAACGCCATTGACACTGCGGGTAAGCAAATTATTAATCGCTATGACTTCAAAGGTACGTCTGCCAAGGTTGAATTAAACGAAAAAGACAGCATTATTACTTTATATGGTGATAATGATTTTCAGCTTGATCAAATTAAGGATATTTTGTTGCCAGGCATGGAAAAGAAAGAGCCTGACTCTACCAAGCGTTTAGAGCATAAAGATGTGCAAAAAGTAGGTGGCAACAAGGTAAAGCAAGAGCTTAAAATTAAGGCTGGTATTGATAGTGAGCTAGCTAAGCGTATTGCTAAGTTGATAAAAGACAGTGGCATGAAAGTGCAAGCTAGCATTCAGGGTGATGAAGTGCGCGTGAATGGTGCTAAGCGTGATGTGTTGCAAGAGGCAATTAATTTTTGCAAGAAAAATGTGACGGATTTTCCGTTGCAATTCGGTAATTTTAGAGATTAGGCTTTTTCTATAAAGTTATAGATTGTTAAGTTTAGATAAAAAATTAGGTAATAAAATGGTCGCTAAGACTTTGTACGATAAATTATTTGATTCTCACGTGGTGCATGAAGAAAATGGCACGGCGCTGATTTATATCGACCGTCATTTGGTGCATGAAGTTACCAGTCCACAGGCATTTGAAGGTTTGAAGCTCGCTAATCGTAAAGTATGGCGTGTTGATTCTATATTGGCAGTGCCAGATCACAACGTCCCGACGACAGATAGAAGCTCGGGCGTCGCGGGTATCAGTGACCCGATTTCACGTTTGCAGGTACAGACTTTAGATGAAAACTGTACCGCGCATGGCGTGACTGAATTCAAAATGAATGATGCACGTCAAGGTATTGTGCATGTGATTGGACCTGAACAAGGCGCAACTTTGCCGGGGATGACAGTCGTATGCGGTGATTCCCATACCAGTACACATGGTGCATTCGGTGCGCTTGCGCATGGTATCGGTACATCAGAAGTAGAACATGTGATGGCGACACAATGTTTGGTGCAGAAAAAGTCCAAAACTTTGCAAGTACTAGTAGATGGAAAATTAGGTCATGGCGTTACCGCTAAAGATGTGGCATTAGCTATTATTGGAAAAATTGGTACTGCAGGTGGTAATGGTTATGCGATTGAGTTTGCAGGTTCTGCAATTCGGGCTCTCAGCATGGAAGGTCGTATGACCTTATGCAATATGGCGATTGAAGCGGGCGCGCGTGCAGGGATGATCGCAGTAGATGACACAACGATTAATTATGTAAAAGGCCGTCCATTTTCACCCAAAGCTGAACAATGGGATGCAGCCGTTAGTTACTGGCGCACTTTAAAGTCTGATGATGGTGCGAAATTTGACGCAGTTGTTGAATTGAAAGCAGAGGACATTCAACCGCAAGTCACCTGGGGTACTTCACCTGAAATGGTGGTGGGTGTAGATGGCAAGGTGCCTAGTTTAGATTTAGCTAAAAACGAGGTGCAACGGAGCGACTGGGAGCGTGCATATGCTTATATGGGCTTGACGCCTAATACGCCTATTGATGAAATCAACATCGATAAAGTGTTTATTGGCTCCTGCACTAACTCACGTATTGAAGATTTACGTGCGGCGGCGGCAGTTGCAAAAGGGAAGCATATTGCCCCTAACGTTAAATTAGCTTTAGTGGTGCCGGGTTCTGGCTTGGTGAAGGCACAAGCCGAACTCGAAGGCTTAGATAAAATTTTTATCGCTGCAGGTTTTGAATGGCGCGAGCCAGGCTGTTCTATGTGTTTAGCGATGAATGCGGATCGATTGGAGCCGGGCGAACGTTGCGCCTCTACAAGCAATCGTAATTTTGAAGGTAGGCAAGGTCAAGGCGGACGTACGCATTTGGTCAGTCCGGAAATGGCCGCGGCAGCGGCGGTTGTAGGGCATTTTGTTGATGTGCGGCAGTTTGTTTGATTTTCATAAACAATAAGTTAGGAGTAATGAATGAATAAATTATTTGTTTTAGCAGCACTTGGTTTTGCATTGGTATTAAGCGGCTGCAATACATGGCATGGCTTTGGTAAAGATTTAGAAAAAGCTGGTGATAAAATTCAGAAGTCACCTAATAACTAATGAAACCATTTATGAGATTACAAGGTTTAGTGGCACCGTTAGACCGTGCTAACGTCGATACCGATGCCATTATTCCTAAGCAATTCTTAAAGTCAATCAAGCGTTCAGGCTTTGGTCCTAACGCTTTTGATGAATGGCGTTATCTTGATCGTGGTGAGCCTGGCATGGATAACTCCAAGCGCCCACTTAATCCTGATTTTGTGTTGAATAAAGCGCGTTATCAAGGTGCGAGCATATTGCTTACCCGTGAGAATTTCGGCTGCGGTTCC
>DASQFK010000165.1:0-31855 GCA_035633175.1 Methylotenera sp. | reverse complement strand
GATACCGCCGCGTGGACCGCGCAATGTTTTATGTGTGGTTGAAGTCACGAAATCTGCATGCGGCACTGGGTTTGGATAAACGCCAGCAGCAATCAAACCTGAATAGTGCGCCATATCCACCATAAAATACGCGCCTACTTTTTTGGCAATCTGGCTCATGCGCGCCCAGTCAAAACGTAATGCATAAGCTGAAGCACCGCCGATTAATAGCTTAGGTTTACATTCAATAGCAATGCGCTCCATCTCATCGTAATCGATCTCTTCTTTATCATTTAAGCCATATGGCACGACATTAAAAAGCTTACCGGACAAGTTAGCTGGTGAACCGTGCGTTAAATGACCGCCGTGACCAAGATTCATCCCCATGATGGTGTCACCCGGCTTGAGAATAGAAAAATACACCGCCTGGTTGGCTTGTGAACCTGAATGTGGCTGCACGTTGGCATACTCTGCACCATATAAGGCTTTTAATCGATCAATTGCCAATTGTTCCACTTGGTCTACAAACTCACAACCACCGTAAAAACGCTTGCCCGGATAGCCTTCTGCATACTTATTGGTGAGCTGTGAACCTTGTGCCTGCATCACGGCGGGGCTGGTATAGTTTTCTGAAGCGATCAACTCAATATGTTCATGCTGACGCACAACTTCTTTTTCTATCATGCCCCACAAGGCAGGGTCAGCTTGGTTTAGAGAATTAGCATAGTTAAATGGTGCTTGCGACATAGGCGTATGTTTTCCAAAGGCTTTAGTTAAATTAGTGAGTTATCTTAATATTTTACCACGCAGTGCCGTGAAGATTAAAGTCAAGTTGCAAAGCATCCCTTGGCACCATCACTAAATCATGATTAAGTTGGATAAAAATTATTAGGGTAACCAATTGGTGGCTGTAATCAACCAATTTGCTCATTATACTGCAGCCTAAAATTCCTCTTTTTTAATAAGCAATTGAAAATAAACTTATTTATATTTGGCATGCGTATTGCACTATAAATTATCAAGCGTATATCTCCAAAAAATCGCCACTTAACCCGCAATACTTAACAAGTTATTGCGGGTCTTTTTTTGATACCTACCATTAGCCGCGCTATAATCAATTGATTCAATATCGCCAGGAACACACCGCCATGAAATGGACCGACACTTTAACCATTGCCGAATCACTTTACGATAAACATCCAAAGATTGACCCAAAAACCATACGCTTCACTGATTTAATGCAATGGGTGCTGGATTTAGAAGATTTTGATGATGACCCAAATAAGTGTGGCGAGAAAATTTTAGAAGCCATTCAACTGGCTTGGATTGATGAAGCAGAGTAAATTCCAACGGGTAACTTTCCATCACATTAATGACCAATTATCTTAATGTCATGATTCAAGCGCTCACATAATGTTTGAAGCCTTATTATGGTTATTTGTTAAGCATTTTATTTGCGACTTTCCGTTGCAAGCTTTTCCATGGATGTATCGCAATAAGGGCATTTATGGTCACCCAGGTGGGTTAACACATGCTTCACTACATGGGCTGGGCACATTTACAGTACTGTTTTTTTGGTTTGGCACTGATGCGTGGGTCTATGCGTTGACCGACGCTTTGATTCATTACCATATTGACTGGGCAAAGATGAATATCAGCAAAAGGTTCGATATTAGACCTGATAACAGTGAATGGTTTTGGATATTGCTGGGCTTTGATCAACTACTTCACCACCTGACTTACTTTGCTATTGTCGCCATGGCATTTAAGTCTATTGTAATTACTTAATCCGTACCAATTTTAGTAGTATCTTTAATCGGATACTAATTTAAATGTCCAAAAATACACTAGTTGTTTCCATCGTTTGGCTAATACTTGCTGGATTAATTTATTACTTCGCAGATAACATCCAAAATCCAAATAAAATTGACCGCTTGGGATCAGAGAGTACCGTTATGCTAAAACGCGGATTGGACGGTCATTACCGCGCTGAAGCGCTTATCAATGGTGAAAAAATAGATGTGTTAATTGATACTGGTGCTACGGGCGTAGCCATTTCGCAGCGTATTGCAGATAAACTCCAGCTTAAAAGCATTAACGCAGTGCGTACCAATACAGCTAACGGCGACAGCATTGGTTACATGGTGCGCTTGGATGAAGTAAAAGTAGGCGGTGTAGAGGCCCATAATGTGGCAGCAATGATTGCGCCTGGTCTAGATGGAGACGTGCTACTTGGCATGTCATTTTTAGGCCGCATGGATGTAAGGCTGTATAAGGGGCAAATGACAATTAAACAGGTAGATGATTAATTTTAATAACCCCTAACTATCTATCAATTTTTAATGGGAAACTTTTAAAAAATTCCAGTCAAAAAATAAATGTAAGTAATGCACTTTGCTCAAGACTAAGGTCTGCTGGCAACAGTGTTTTTTTACATTCATAATTTTTCTGGAGGTTTATCATGAAATTTCAATTAAAAAGCTCAGCACTAGTAGTGGCAACATTATTATCAACAGCAGTCTTATCTACCCCAGCTTTTTCTGCAGAACCCATGTTAAGTACAGGTGGTTATACAAAGCAATTCCAAAAAATGGAAATGATGAAGATGTTGGATGCCGATGGCAACAATACGGTGACAGCCACTGAAGCTGACGCTTATTACGACAGCATTTTTACCGCATTGGATAAAGATGCGGATGGTACTGTAGATAAAAAAGAATGGACTGGCCCTAGCAACAAATCAAAACTTGATTTGGCAACAGGTGGTTATAGCCGTGAATTACGTTCAAAGAAAATGATGGGCTTAATGGATAAAGATGGCGACCATAAAGTGACCAAAGAGGAGTTTTTAGCAGGTCATAAAGCGATCTTTACCCAAATGGATACCTCTGGCGATAGTGAGCTTAGTGCACAGGAATGGGTAGCGAAACACGTAGGTGGGCAATAAAAAATAGCTCACGTAATTGCACTCAAAAAAGCCAGCTTAACGCTGGCTTTTATTTTTTAGGTACTTATTTGATTAAGTAATCACGGTAGGTGCGTTTCTGCCTGTTTTTTCTTTTAATTGCGAAATTTGTAGGGCAATTTGTATCATTTCCGCTAAAGCAATTTGTGCATCTAAGTGATGTTGAGTGCTATCCGGTTCAAATGCCTCTAAATAAATGCGTAAAGTTGCACCTTCAGTACCTGTGCCAGAAAGCCTAAAAACAATTCGCGAACCATCTTCAAACAAAACACGCACACCTTGATTGTTGCTGATAGAGCCATCAATAGAATCATGATAACTAAAATCATCACAAGTTTTAACTGTATAACTTTTAGCGGTTTCTTTAGCAAAAGTCTGGCCTGGCAAACTAGTAAATTGTGCTTTGATATGTTGCATCACATCATTGGCAGCATCCGTTGGTATTGCCTCGTAATCGTGGCGGGAATACACATTACGACCGTACTCTAACCAATGAGATTTTAAAATCTGTTCTACTGAGGTCGCACCATTTTCAGTATTCTTTTGTGCAAGTATATTCAGCCAAAATAATACCGCCCATAACCCATCTTTTTCACGGACATGGCTAGAACTAGTACCAAAACTCTCTTCACCACACAGGGTCACCTTGCCTGCATCCATCAAATTGCCAAAAAACTTCCAGCCTGTCGGCGTTTCAAAACAAGGGATATTCAATTTTGCAGCCACACGGTCAACCGCACCGCTGGTAGGCATGGAGCGTGCCACGCCTGCAATGCCATTTGCATAAGCGGGTATTAAAGTTGCGTTTGCAGCTAACACCGCCAAACTATCGGATGGTGTAACAAAGAAGTTTTTACCCAGTATCATGTTGCGGTCACCATCACCGTCTGATGCAGCACCAAAATCCAGTGCGTTTTCACCGGCAAACATGATTTTAACTAAGTCTTCAGCGTAGGTTAAATTAGGATCAGGGTGACCACCGCCAAAATCTTCTGATGGTACGCAATTCATCAAACTTGTCGCTGATGCCCCAAGCCGATTGACAAAAATCTCTTGTGCATACGGGCCAGTCACGGCATGCATAGCGTCGAACTTCATTTTGAAATTACCAGCTAACAACTGCTTAATTGCTGAAAAATCAAATAAAGTTTGCATTAAATCTGCATAATCATCTACCGCATTAATCACTTGAACTGTGAACTTAGCATTTTTACCGATACTATCAAAAGTTGTTTCACCGAGTGTATCGATATCGATTACAGGTAAATCTGCAATTTTGTACTGTTTAATGACTTTACTTAATGCAAAGATATTATCAGTGATTTTTTCAGGCGCAGGACCGCCATTACTGATATTGTATTTAATACCAAAGTCGCCATTAATACCACCCTGGTTATGGCTTGCAGACAATACCATGCCGCCAAACGTTTGATATTTCCGAATCACATGCGAAGCGGCAGGTGTAGATAGAATGCCCGCCTGTCCCACTAAAACACGAGCAAAACCATTGGCAGCGGCCATTTGAATGATAGTTTGTATAGCCTCGCGATTGTGATAACGTCCATCGCCCCCCACAGTAAGCGTAGCGCCTGCTGGCAGTGCACCATGTTCTAGCAGTGCATCAAAAATACTTTGAACAAAATTTTCTAAATAATGCGGTTGCTGAAAAGCTTTTACTTTTTTACGTAAGCCTGACGTCCCAGGCTTTTGATCATTAAACGGTTGTGTTTGCTTAGTAATTATCGTCAACAATTTTTTGCTCTTTCAGTATGATTTAACACAATATAAATCATGTCTGTGACAACCACAACCGTTCGAGTTATTAGTTGATTAAATATCAAGTCGAACAAACCACATGTCGTATGTTCAGCTGTACTTTTTGCATGCCATTGTAGGTATTAGTCTGCAGCTGATACGCTACCTGGATAGCGCCCTCTAAAAAATCAGGGTGATTGAAATAAATAGCGTCAATCACTGGCAATGCGTTGGTAGAAGTAGCGGTTGAAGTAAGCTTTAAAGTGAGCTTCAGGTGCTTTTCACCCAACACGCGCTGATTAACCACTTCGAACGCATCATAAAACAAAGGTGGCGCAAAGCCCTGCCCCCACACTAGCTTCTCTAAAGTCTGTGCAGTTTCAAAAGTCATGTCCTTGTCCAACAGGCCGCCATCCACTTCAAGTACAGACTCTAAATCAGCTTCAGTAATCAAGCTTTTAACTACAATTTCAAAGCTTTGATTAAAGCGTTCAAAATCGACCTGTCTGATAGTCAACCCTGCAGCCATCGCATGACCGCCAAACTTGATAATCAAATCAGGCTGGTGCTTACTGAGTAGATCCAGCGCATCACGCAGATGCAAACCTGAAATCGAGCGCCCTGAACCTTTCAGCATGCCATCGTTGGCATCGGCAAACGCAATCACAGGGCGATGAAAACGCTCTTTGATGCGAGACGCCAAGATGCCGATCACACCCTGATGCCATTCTGGCTGATACATGCTGATGGTAAATTGATTGGCAATATCAATATCATCCAATGAGATATTGGCGCCATCTTGCATGTCTGCCTCAATACTGCGGCGCTGCAGGTTCAAATCTTGCAGTTGTTGCGCGATTCGTGTCGCTTCAGTTTCTGACTCAGCCAATAAACACTGTATACCCAAGGTCATGTCATCTAATCGGCCGGCTGCATTTAGGCGCGGACCGACATAAAAACCCAAATCTTGTGCGTTCGTCGTTTGAAATTGGCGACCGCTCACCCGCAATAAGGCTAAAATCCCTTGAGAACAAACGCCAGCACGTATTCTACGCAAGCCTTGCTCTACCAAAATACGGTTGTTCGCATCCAGTTTTACCAAGTCAGCAACCGTACCTAACGCCACTAGATCTAGCAATTCGGTTAAGTTTGGTTCTGCTCTCTCCAAATACGCGCCGCGCTCGCGCAATTCTGCACGCAAAGCAAGTAAACCATAAAACATCACCCCCACACCAGCTAAGTTTTTACTTGGAAAATCACAGCCATGTTGATTGGGATTAATAATACAAGCGGCTTTTGGCGTTTCCATTCCGGGTAAATGGTGGTCTGTAATTAGCACCTGGATGCCCAGTTTATTAGCCGCAGCCACGCCATCTACACTCGCGATGCCATTATCTACCGTGATAATTACGTCAGGTTTTTGCATCGCAGCCAAGGCCACGATTTCAGGTGTTAAACCATAGCCATACTCAAAACGATTCGGCACTAAGAAATCCACATCCGCGCCAAATACCCGTAACCCTTTTACTGCAACTGCCGTAGCCGTAGCACCGTCTGCATCGTAATCACCGATGACCAATAATTTTTTATTAGCTGCAATTGCATCTGCCAACAATTTAGCCATGGCCGAATTATGCGTAAGTGTCTGGGGCGGGATAAGCCCACTTAAATTCGCACTCAGTTCTGCGGATTCAGTCACGCCACGCGCAGCCAGCAAGCGCGCCATGAGCGGCGATATGCCATCAGCTTGTAAATTTCTTTCTGCTTCTGCAGAGATGATGCGTTGAACAACGAGTGTCATATTAGGTTCAAGATAGGCTTATTGCTACGCCAAAATTTATAGATATCCAGCGGCGTTATTTCAGCTACCAGACTTTTTTCATAGAAGCCTAAATTCAAGCTTAACTGGCTGATTGTTCTGTTTTTTAATGCCGTCAACATTAGTTCGAAGCTGTTTTGCACATCCGTTAATTGTAATCGCACATGTTGATTTTCATCGCTCAATAAACTATTCAAGTCAGCAGGTAAGCTTTGATATTGAATTGCAGACAATCTTGCTAGCCCTGCATAAAAAGCACTATTAGCGACTATTAAATCTGCATCATTTTTTAAAGCTGAAGATTGCGGCATTTGCCCGCCGCCTGAAAGCCAAAGGCTATTAACCGTCCTCTCGCCTTTTGCCTCCCGCGCTAGATTCACAGGATGCTCATGCAATAACATTTGTATTTCATTTAACACCGACAACCACTTGCCTCCCGCTAAACCCTGCGGCATAAATGGATGGATATTTTTACCCGCTGCAACACTTGGAAGTGTAGTTTTTATCTGTAAAGCTTGTGTTGAACGTACATAGCAAGCGCCTGAATCGCCAATGAAAAAGGTCAAGCCGTCTGGTGAAAAATGCTGGTTCAAGCTTGCGATTATTTTTTCTGCATCCGTAATTTCTACAGGTAAAGGCACCGGTTCACCCAAGCTAAAACAATCGCGTTGCAATACTAAGTTAACCGGGTCAGCACGTAGCCAGTAGGCATCAGAAACATCCAACCCATCTGCCGCTGCTGCAATTGCAGCGATTGGATAATCTGGCTCAATCTCACTACAAGGTGGCAAGCCGAATTGTGCGCAGATTAAAGCTTCTAATGGCGTATTAAGCTGCGTTATCTTGGCTTTACTCAGCAAATATGCCAAAGCAGCATTACTTTGCAAACCAAGCAACTGACCATCTAATGCGCAATCTACAGTTAATTTCACGCTATGTTTTAATCTAAAGGATCATCTGGAAATAAGTAGTGTTGATTTTACTTGCAAGCAGATAGCTGCGGGTAGATATTCAATAAAATTACGCAATAACTTGGCCAATAAAAAACCTGGCAACTTTTTACAGTTGCCAGGTTCAGTAGCGTTTATGAACGCACTATCTAAACATCAATTCTGAGCCTTAATAGTAGCGGTCGTCTCTATCATGTTTATCCCAACCGCGATGCTTACCTTTGTGATGACGTCTATGACCGTCATTCCAGTCAGAATCCCTGTCAGAATCGTAGTAGCTGATTTGTGTGACTGGGCGGCTAGCCTGCGATACTGCAACATTCACATCAATAAAGCGGCCTGGGTGGTTATTGGTTACAGTTGAATAAACGCGACCATTGTATTCATAATTCACCAAATAGCCCGCATTCACGCTTTGCCAGTTATCTACTTGGTAACAAGTTTGTACCGGTACTGAACGTGTCACCACGCGGTGGTTATATTGATTATTACCAATACGGTCACCTGCAATCGCACCTACGCCGGCACCCACAGCAGCGGCAGCAACACGGCCGTTACCGCGACCAATAGTACTGCCAAGTAAACCACCTGCAACACCGCCAATAACTGCACCAGCAATGGAGCGATGACCTTCCTCACGATAACTTTGTTGCTCATAATCAGTACGGCATTCTTGACGTGGCGCATTCACACGCTCAAATTGTGGTGTGACAGAAATTACACGGGCAGTATCGTTATATCGGTCACTAGCCATGGTTGGCAATGCAAAAACTGCAGTCATTAATGCTGGTACTAATACGTTTACTTTATTAAATTTGTTACTACGCATTTTACTTCTCCTAATCACTCTAGAATTTAATTCCGTCATTTATCACCGCTAATGATTGATTCTTTATTATCAATCTCTGCTAATAATTCTGCAGATGGACATTCAACGCGGTGATTTAGCTATGCGCTGACGGCTAATTGTTAAGGATTTGTAACTAATGATTTTCATTAAACAAACTTTAATGAGGGGAAATGGTCATAAATTCACAGCAAATTAAGTTTTTTCAACTATGTGACGAGAGTTACAGAGTGTTCATCACATAACGCCAATAATGCATTAACTGCCTAACTATAAAGCAGACCTTTGGAGAATTATCGTGAATAAAATGCCCAATAATACAATCAGGTTCTTAACCCTATTATCCAGCCTAATTTTTACTAGCCTTGCGTTTGCGGGGGAGTTCGGTGACCACTGTACGAACGGATTATCTAAAAATACCCTCATTAAAACTAACTGCGCAGTGAATGAAATATATAAAGGCAAAACTTATTGCTTCAGTAATGAAGCCGCACGTAAGTCATTCCTAACAGACCCGCAAGGCATGATTAACAAAGCAGCTGCATTTTATGAAAAAAATGCAGCAAAAAATGTTGATGTAGAACGCGAGAAAATCACGCAAGAACAAGCCATGAGTCAAATAAAAAGCAAAAGCTGCAACTTATCGAATAAAGATGCAGGTTATCTTGACTTTAAAGGCATGGATTTACGCCACTGCAACATGGTGAACACCAGCTTTTTTGGCACCAATCTGATAGGCGCGAATTTAAGTAAGGCTGACATGCAACGCAGTTACTTGAATCTAGCTAGACTTGAAAATGCTAATCTAAGTGGCGCTAATTTAACGGACGCAACCATCTTTCAAGCGATTTTTGATAAAACCAATTTTCACGGCGCCAACCTCACCAACGCCCGCATGATAGGTACATTGGGCGATGTGGACATGAGCAATGCCATTGTGAAACGCGGTCGCTATGGTTTGGATATTGGCAACCAGCCGATGGGCGCAATGCGTTTTGATGCGATTGGCGGTAAGTTTTCCAATACTAATTTTGAGGGCGCAGACCTTAATCGCTCCAACTTGAAATTTGCCGATTTAAGAAATGCCAACTTACGCAATACTGACCTGTTTCGTGCTGATTTGAGTAAGGCAGATTTAACAGGTGCGGACATTACCGGCGCAAAAATGGGCGAAGCGATTTTAGATGAAACCATTATGACCAACGTAAAAGGTTTAGAGGCGATTAAAGGCTACGATGAGGCCAAAGGAAAATGCAAAGACTGCATGTTGAAATCCAAGGCCGTTGAACGCACCTCAAGCAACGAAGAACACGCCGAGTTAAATACATGACCAGTCACGTTGCAAGCGGTGGCCTGTGTAAAAGCACATCTCGCAACAGCACAACATTAATGCTCCAGAGGCAGGACTTCTGAATCGCAGAAGCTCTGCCCATTAATACATATCAAAAAAATTATGGATATTCATATTCCATGATTGATTTAGGGTAAGAACCCATTAGTACAAAAAATTTGCATTTGTGTTGATTGTAAAGACACGAATGCTTCAATTCGGTCAATGCCCAACATACCTGAAGTCCCGAACTGCAGGCAATAACGCAGTTATGACAGTTAATTTATTATCCATAGCACCTAGTCGTGATCGGCCACATTGGATTTTTGGTACGTGTGACAGCGCACAGACGGTAATCCGGACCACGCGTACCCTGCCCTCATTAAGAGGCTTGGATCAAGCCGCTTTTTTAATCGGAGGAAGTTATGTCTGATACGTTGGCAAAGACTGAAGAACCCCTCCCGGACTGGACAGTTCGCCTTTACGCGGAACTCGCGACAGTCTCGAATTTGGCGACGGCATTGACTGCTTTATGCCAGATGCTGAGTTGGACTTTTGGATGGACGCTGTTCACGGTATTTGAAGCTATCAGGGAGTTCTCTATCAATTTTAATGGTTCTTTAAACATCCAAAAGCAGCAGTCGAGAAATCATGGTTACAAAAAACTCAAGACACCCCCCAACCGCCACACCTGACTACAAAGGATCGCGACCATGAACCGTCCGGAATTCCTTGGCGCGATGCCACTAATAATCCAGAGCAATGGTAATTGGGATTCTTTGCAAACCGCAATTGCTGAAATCGCCGCGACACCAGGCGTAAAAGGCATCATGGCGTTGACTTGCGAAAGCCATGGCACGGTGCCGGAGAGTTTCAATGAGTTTCTGCGCAATTTGTCTGTGCCAATTTTTGGCGGTGTTTTCCCGGGATTAATCGCGAACTCTGAACATCTTGAGCATGGCAATATTGTACTAGGGCTGAAGTCTGCACTGGATATTTACGTAGTGCCTTCCCTGAGCGATCCGGCACTGAATTATGATGAATGGCTCGCCAAGGCGATCCCATCTAGAACAATGCCAGAAGCTAAAACGATGTTCGTTTTGGTGGATGGTTTGGCTCCGCGCATAGGAGCATTGATAGATTCCCTGTTCAATACATTTGGTCTGCAAGGCAATTTCATCGGTGGTGGAGCAGGCTCGTTGATTACTCCAAACTTGTGTTGTTTAATCACGGCACAGGGCGTCATTCGCGATGCCGCCATACTGGCCATACCAAAGCTGCATAGCCAAGTTAGCGTTGCTCACGGCTGGTTGCCAATTGCTGGCCCATTCGAGGTGACATGTTCCGAAAATAACGTCATCCTGACGCTGGATTGGGAACCGGCGCTGGATGTCTATCGCCGTGTTCTAGAAGCTCAAGTCGGCTCTACCTTCGACTTTGCAGCCATTGCGCAAGCCTATCCTTTTGGAGTAGCACGGCTCAATATGGAATTTGTCGTGCGCGACCCGATCGCAGTGCGTCACGATGGCGGCTTAATTTGTGTGGGCGATGTGCAACGCGGGTCGTTGGTACATATCATGAACGGTAATGTGAATAGCCTTCTGTCTGCTGCTGTCCAAGTTCGCACCATGGCAGATGCTAATACCACGGCAGCCTCGCAACCGTCTGTGGACGTTGCCATGAATTGTATTTCTCGCGCCTTTTTTCTTGGCGATAACATCAACAGTGAGCTTGATTCATTACGCCATACAACACGTCCATTGATCGGTGCGTTCACTTTAGGAGAGATCGCCAACAGCGGGCAGGACTATCTTGAATTTCATAATAAAACCGTTGTTATTGCGACCATTTGGGAATGATGAAGGAGTTTGGACATATAGGTAACTTTGGTTCGTAAAAAAGGTGTAAAGTTGGTTTACATTGATTATTTCGTGGAGAGCCCCAAGGCGAACCATGACGCGAGTGTGCAAGAGTCTGGGCAGCAGCATAAAAGGTTAATCCGATTCTGCCGAGGGATGAAGAAATCACGCTAATCGTGGAGAGCAGACGTTGATTGAGCTAGAACATCAGTCTTTGTTTCAGATTGTCATGGCAGTTGGCAACGGCACAGATTTGCGTGCCATGTTGCAGAGCAGCTTATCGGTGATGATGCGCAAACTGGGCTGCAACATTGGTGCGGTAGTGCGCCGCACCGATGGGGCGATGGAAATAGTGTATTGCATTCCTTACCACATCAAAAACTCCTCGGAAGTTCTCTCAATAAGCCAACGTAGCATGGTGGAGTCTCCTCCATCCACCCAGCCATTTCTGGTTGAAACCGCAGAGCATACTTTGATGGCCTTCGCCTTGCCAGGTTACGGGGTGCTGGTACTGGGCAAGGCTGGACCGCCATTTCCAAAACGGGTTCTGGGAACACTGACACAGATTGCAGATAAACTTTCCACAGCCTGTATTGCCTGCTCGCAGGCACAGGCCGTCAAAGATGCGCAACAACAGGCTCAGTTATTACTGGACTCCACAGCCGAAGGTATTTATGGAGTGGATGCCCGCGGTGGCTGTACCTTTGTCAACCAAGCTGCTTTACACATCCTCGGCTATCAGGATATCAATGAGTTAATCGGCAAACACTTGCATGGTTTGATACATCATTCCTATGCTGACGGTACGCCCTATCCAGATAGCGAGTGCCCCATTCATCAATCCTTCCTAAGCCATGAAAAAGTACATGGTGCGGATGAAGTATTCTGGCATCGAGATGGAAGTGCTGTCCCGGTGGAATACTGGCTTTATCCCATCATCCACGACAGTCAAGTGACAGGTGCGGTGACAACTTTTTTTGATATCTCCGAGCGCAAGGCAACAGATGACACGATCAAGCATCTGGCGTTCTACGACCTCCTTACTGGCCTGCCCAATCGGCGACTTCTCATGGACAGACTCAAACTCGCATTAGCTTCCAGTAAGCGTAGCGGTCAAGAAGGTGCGCTGCTGTTCATTGACCTGGACAATTTCAAGAACCTCAACGACACGCTCGGCCATGACGTCGGGGACTTACTGCTGCAACTGGTTGCGCATCGTCTTGAATCCTGCGTGCGCGAAGGTGACACCGTGGCACGTCTGGGTGGTGACGAGTTCGTGGTGATGCTCGAAGACCTGAGTAAAAAAAACCTTGAAGCTGCGGCACAGACTAAAGCTGTCAGCGAGAAAATACTCGCTTCGCTCAATCAGCCTTACCAGCTTGACGCGCACGAATACACTAGCACCGCCAGCATCGGTGCCACCTTGTTTAAAGACCACCAGCAGTCGATGGATGACATCTTAAAGCACGCCGACATCGCCATGTATCAGGCCAAGAAAGCAGGCCGCAACACCCTACGCTTCTTCGACCAGCAGATGATGGACATCATCAACGCTCACGCAACTCTCGAAGGTGAATTGCACAAAGCGCTTGAGTACCTCCAGTTCCATTTGTATTACCAGATTCAGGTGGATGATTCGCGCCGACCATTGGGAGCCGAGGTATTGATTCGCTGGCTATCTCCTAAACGCGGTTTGGTGCCTCCTGCTCAATTCATACCGCTGGCTGAAGAAACTGGTTTGATACTACCCATCGGGCAATGGGTCTTGGAGACGGTTTGCACCCAGCTCAAGGCTTGGGAACAAGATGCACTCACTCGCAATCTCATTCTGTCGGTGAACGTAAGTGTCAAGCAATTCCTCCAAGCTGATTTTGTGACTCAAGTGAAATCTCTCGTGCAACGGCATGCCATAAATCCGAAGCTGCTTAAGCTGGAACTCACTGAAAGCCTGCTGCTGGAGAACATCGTGGATAGCATTGCAACAATGAATGCATTGAAAAAAATCGGTGTCCGATTCTCACTGGACGACTTCGGCACTGGCTATTCATCCTTGCAATACCTCAAACGACTGCCGCTCGATCAGCTCAAGATTGACCAGTCGTTCGTACGCGACCTTGCCACCGACAGCAGCGATAGAACGATTGTGCGCACCATCATTGCCATGGCACACAGTCTTAATCTAACCGTTATTGCCGAAGGGGTCGAGACGGAAGAGCAACGGCAACTCCTCCTAGATAGCGGATGCACACTCTACCAAGGGTATCTCTTTAGCAAGCCTGTACCGATTGAGCAGTTTGAGGCGTTACTGAAACCGTAAGGTCTTCCCCGCAGAATATAAAAGCTAAGCCAGCACGCTATGCCTCACTTACTTGTGTTCCACTGTTAATCACCAACGCGAATCGTCCGCTTCCAGAAAGCGCGAAATACGAATACCCCAATTAAGTATCACCAATCTCATCGCCCTCCACCACCAAATCAGGAATGTGACTGAACGCAATACGCATAGGCGCATCTTTTAGCGCATCATGCGCACCGCCGAAATAAATGGTGTTCTTGCCAAACTTCAAATTCAGTTTATCAATCGCGTTATTCAGCTTCTTTTCATTCTCAAGGGGCTCTATTTGAAACAAATCGCGCGCCACTTCTTCTGCTGTTACTAAGCCTGAAAACGAAATCCCTACTGCGTAAGGCGTATGTTCTGTTTGTGGATAATATTGTAAAAAAGCCTCAAGCGCTTCAATCAATCTAAGCGTGCTATCTGTAGGCGAAATTGCACTCTCTAACCCCCAACTGGGCACACGTTCATAATGAGCGCCACGGAATTTCACTTTCACCCCAATTCTTGAAGTCAACAAATCGTAACTTCGCATACGCATAGAGGCTTTTTGCAACAAACGATGCAACACGGCTTTCACACCCCTAAAGTTACGCTGTTCTGGCGGCATGACATGCGAATGACCAAGACTACTACGTGCATTCTTCACATAATGTGGCTCTAAGCCGCGCAGTTTATCGTACATGCGCTCGCCTTCTACACTGCCCCACGCCGTTTGTAGCTGGTTACGGTTCGCTGCGAATAACTGTTCAATGGTAGTGATTTTATAGCGATTCAATCGCGCTTCCATCTGCTTGCCGATACCGTTCAAATCACGCAGCTTCAATCCATATAGCCGTTGCGGTAGTTCATGTTGCTCAATCAGTATGCAGCCATCTGGCTTTTGCATATTCGATGCTACTTTAGCCAAAAAAGTATTGGGCGCAATACCAATCGAGCACTTGATATATTCACCTGCATGCTTGGTGAGCTCTCGCTTGATTTTTGCCGCAAGCTTCAGTGCATTTTCTGGAAGCTGCTGACTACCAGTGAGTTTGCAGACCATTTCATCTATGGAAAGCACTTTTTCCACATGGGTGCAGCTTTCCACAATCTCAATCAATTTGTGATGAAACTCCACATAAAGATACGGGCGCGCTTCTACAAAAATCATATCCGGGCATAGCTGGCGTGCATCGCGCACGCCTGTTCCCGTTTTAATGCCAAACGCTTTAGCCTCGTAACTCGCAGCAATACAGCAAGTAGTTTCCGCCATTACTGCCAGCACGCCGATTGGCTTGCCGCGCAGCTTTGGCTCTACCTGTTGCTCAACTGAGGCGAAGTAAGAATTAAAATCGACGTATAAAGCGTTTAAGCTCATGGTTAAAAATTGGGAAACCTGATGTAATGTTTTAAATAAATTATTGACTAAGTATTGTAAAGCCGACGGTCAAATTGTCGGACAATAAATTGAGGTAAAAAATCATGGGTAACGAACAAATCGCAGTATTTGCAGGTGGCTGTTTTTGGTGTACCGAGCCAGTTTTCAGCCAGCTAAAAGGTGTTAACAAGGTTATATCCGGCTACATTGGCGGCCAAACGATCAATCCAACCTATAGAGATATCTGCAATGGCGACACAGGTCATGCGGAAGCTATACAAATCACCTTCGATACCGACCAAGTGAGCTTTGAGACTTTATTAGAAATATTTTTTGTATCGCACGACCCAACCACGCCAAACCGCCAAGGCAATGATATAGGTACGCAATATCGCTCCGCCGTGTTCTGCCAAAATGCTGAGCAACGTGCAGCCGTTAAGAAAATGATTGCTGAGTTCAATGCAGCGAATATATTCAACGCGCCTATTGTGACGCAAATCAACGATGCTGAAACTTTCTATCCAGCTGAAAGCTACCATCAGTACTATTTTGATAAGAATCCGAACCAGCCTTATTGTATGGCAGTAGCCGCACCAAAAGCAGCGAAAATTCGTGCGAAATATGCGGCTTTGATTAAGTGATATTTACGTTTTTAGCATGAAACATAAAGTCTCCTTCCGACAAATGTCGGAATGACAACTCTATCTAAGTCTTACTACTTAACCACTGCCTGCGCCAAAATATCAAGATCATGATAGATGCAATGGTTGCCATTAAACCAATTGCCCACCAAAAGCCATTCGCTTCTTTTAACCATGGCATCCTATCAAAGTTCATCCCAAAAATACCCGCAATCAGCGTGGCTGGCATAAATAGCATGGCAACAACCGTTAACGCGCGCAGTTCCAAATTCACACGTTGGCTCACGCTCGCCATGTAGATATCCATCATGCCGCTTAAACTATCGCGAATAGATTCAAGCGACTCGATGAAATTGACCGTATGGTCATACACATCACGCAAATACGGCATAGTGGTCGACTTGAAGAAATCATTTTCGTTGTGCGTTAAATTGTTAATCACTTCACGCAAAGGCCAAACCGCGCGGCGTAGTTCAACACTTACGCGCTTAAGCTGGTGAATGCTATGCAACTCCGCATTGGTTGGTCTAGCCAGCAGCACATCTTCCAAGGCCTCGCTCGCATCCCCCACATCTTCCAGCACACTGAAGTATCGGTCCACTACGCTGTCCAATAAAGCATAAGCAAGATAATCAACATCCAGCTCGCGAATATGTGCCCGACTAGCGCGCATCCGCGTCCGCACAGGCTCAAAAGTACCCGTCGAACGCTCTTGAAAGGTCAGTAAATAATTGCGCCCCACTACAAAACTTATCTGCTCAGAATCCACTACCAGATTGACTTTGTCATAGTGAAAGCTTCGCGCCTCTAAAAACGCGTAATCAGCATATTCATCAATTTTAGGGCGCTGCTGCGTGTTAAGTATGTCTTCCTGCACTAGCGGATGCAGATGGAATAAATCGCCAATTTGTTTAATCAGCGCTACATCGTGCACACCATGCACATTCAACCAAAGCTTTTTGCCTGTAGCTACATAATCACTTATTTTGAAAGCAGCAAGTTCATCCGTGCTCAATACTTTTTCAGTTAAATCGGCAGCATCATATAGGACGACGCTCACTGTCGGCTTAACCATCTTCGCATCAGCTTCTACATCTCCCACATAGACCAACGCACCAGGCGGCATGCCGATTTTCTTAGAGAGATGCTTTTTAGATTTGTGCGAGCGGTTCTTCTTCATCTTCAAACCCTATGTTGAACTATCAATCAGTCTATGTTTTGAATGCTTCACCAATTGCCATAAATGCACCGCCGGCAATGTGATGAATTGTACGCAACTCATCATGGCCGTCAAAATGCCAACGACCATCAGAGAATACGCGGTCATCGGCATGCGCTGCGACCACTTCAGCAACAAATAAATCGTATGTCGCTTGAATGTGTAGCTCAGGGATTACTTTACACTCCAACCATGCCACGCAACCTTCTAGTAAGGGCGCATCAATTTTAGAGGCGGCAAAAGTCGGTAAGGTAAAAGCAGAGAATTTATTGTCTTCGTCTTTACCTAACAACTCGCGCCCAGTACTTGAACCTACCTTTACCACCATCTCAGCCTGCGCAAAGCATGGCACGTTGATGGCAAAACTGCCTGAAGCTTCAACCAACTCGCGCGTAAAAGTCTTCTTATCAATCACGATAGCGATTTTAGGCGGATCAAAATCTAAAGGCATATTCCAAGCGGCCGCCATTACGTTGCGTTGATTGCCATGCGCGGTAGTGACCAGCACAGTGGGCCCGTGATTTAAGAGGCGATAGGCTTTATCAAGCGGAATGTTCTTAATCTCTAGCAAGATAAGTTTCTGGCGGATATAAATTACTATCGTTTATAAGATCAGGATTTGCTAATTTAGATGTATCGATATGCTTTAGCATTCGATATCTAATAATCAGCTGTTTTAAACCTTGTCCTGGCTTTGTTAAGCAATTATAAAAAATCAAGGTAATTTCATCACTAGATAACTGGGCTCTTGCCAGACTTGAATAATCGTATTTTTCTAAATCAGAAAGATGCTTATTTTTATCAATAAGTTTTAATGTGTGATATAGATTTCTGAAATAAGGTCCTAATGTAGAATTAATTTCATTATATTTAACTTCATAAGCATATAAAAAATTAGTGCCTTGAGAGGCTCTAGTTTTAAGGCCAGACAAAATAAGAAATAAAGCTTTTGAACCTCTACGATCCGATCCTGGAATATATTCTATTCGATTAAAAAGTTCAGCTTGTTTTTCTAACATTCGAAAAAAAGTACCTTCAAAATTTTGTGAAAGCATAGTCTTATTTTGAATGTTTAAAGCTTCTGCAGACTTGGCTAATTCATCTTTAGTTTCTGCTAGTTCTTGTTTTTGTACTGCAAGTATTTGCTTTTGTAGACCAACGGTTAATACTAAACCAACCAAAGTAATAAAACCAAAAATAGGGTTCAATATTCCTCCTACATAATCACCAAATGCACCCCAAAAATCTGGACGAGTGCTAAATGAATAATCACTTCTAGGATATATATAGAATGCCAACACAACTACAATAAAAGCTATGCCTGCAATCGGCACATACTTCATGTATGCATCTACTGCCTTATCGAATTTGTCAGCACTTTTAGTCATCACTTCTGCCAAGCATCCCGCAAAGTCACCGTACGATTAAACACTGGTTTACCAACCACGCTATCTTTTCTATCTGCAACAAAGTAACCATGGCGTTCAAACTGGAATCTATCTTCAGGTTTCGCATCTTTTAAACTTGGCTCTAGTTGTGCGGTAATGACTTGGACTGAACTAGGATTGATGTCGTCCAAGTAATCTCTATCGCCTGCACCCGGGTGTGCTTCTTTAAACAATCTATCGTACAGACGCACTTCGGCTTCATACGCATGGGCGACTGAAACCCAATGGATATTGCCTTTTACTTTTACACTGTCTGAACCTGGTGTGCCGGATTTTGTATCTGGCAGATATTCACAATGCACTACAGTCACGTTGCCTGCGGCATCTTTTTCAAATCCTGTGCATTTCACCACATAGCCGTAACGCAAACGCACTAACCCATCAGGCACTAATCTGAAAAAACCTTTGCTTGGCGTTTCCATAAAGTCTTCACGCTCTATCCAAAGTTCACGGGTCAAAAGTACAACACGTTTACCTAGCTCTGGTTTGAGCGGATGGTTAGGCGCGAAACAATCTTCTACTTGGTCGGCTGGATAGTTATCAATCACTAGCTTAATCGGGTCTAACACGGCAATTCGGCGTTCTGCAGAATCGTTCAGCACTTCGCGCATACAATCTTCTAATATCGTGTACTCAATCCAAGAGTCTGCTTTTGATACACCGATACGGTCTGTAAATAGCTTAAAGCCTTCTGCCACATAGCCACGACGACGCGAACCGGCCAGTGTTGGCAAGCGTGGGTCATCCCAGCCTGAAACGTGTTTTTGCTCGACTAAATCGATTAACTTTCGTTTTGATAGCACGACATAGGTTAAGTTAAGGCGTGCGAACTCGTATTGTTTTGGCAACGGATGCGCCAAGAGACTTTGTTTTATCTCGCCTTCGGCTCCATGCGCTTCAGCAAGCCGCTCTAACAGCCAATCGTAAAACGGTCGTTGATCTTCAAACTCTAACGTGCAAATCGAGTGCGTGATTTGTTCCAACGCATCTTCAATGGGATGGGCAAAGGTATACATCGGGTAGATGCACCACTTATCGCCAGTGTTATGGTGATGCGCGCGTTTGATGCGGTAAATCGCAGGGTCACGCAGGTTAATGTTAGGCGATGCCATGTCAATTTTTGCACGTAAAACCAAGCTGCCATCGGCATGTTTGCCATCACGCATTTCGCGGAATAGCGTGAGGTTTTCAATTACAGTGCGATCGCGCCAAGGCGAATTTTTACCGGCCTCTGTCAGTGTGCCGCGCGTGATGCGCATTTCATCAGCGGTTTGGCTGTCTACATACGCATGCCCATTTTCAATCAAGCTTTCCGCTGCACGGTACATAAAGTCAAAATAGTTGCTGGCAAAATACAGATTACTTTCTTTACTGTTCTCCCAGCTAAAACCCAGCCAATGCACAGCATCGCTGATGCTATCTACATATTCTTGGCTCTCTTTTTCAGGGTTAGTATCATCAAAACGCAAATGGCACACACCAGCGTAATCGCGCGCCAAGCCAAAATTCAAAAAGATACTTTTAGCATGCCCAATATGCAGATAGCCATTGGGCTCTGGCGGGAAACGGGTGCGGATTTTTGCAGGGTCGGGCTGACCAGCGGCATGTTGTGTGGCATCACCTGGAGTACCTGACCATTTACGGCTTGTGTAGACGCCTTGCTCTAAATCTTTTTCAACAATCGCCCGGATAAAATTGGAACCAAGCGGGATAGGTGTTTTTTCAGCTGACATGTTTTTGACTTAATAAATGGGTTTAACTTAATTGAAGACTTAAAATAATTACGCATATTTTACACGGTTGGGCTTTACACTGCAGAGCTTTGATATACATAGCTGTGGGCTAACTTTATTAACGGCTGTGCTAAACTTCAGTTCAGTATGAACACACTCACTTTTCCTATTCTAAGACTGCTCACAGACGGCAAGTTTCATTCTGGCGAGACGATCGCGAGCCACTTCAATGTCTCGCGCGCCACTGTTTGGAACGCCATACAAAATGCCGAAGCGCTTGGCGTTGAGGTTTTTTCAGTACGCGGCCGTGGTTATAAATTACCCAAAGCGCTCACGCTATTAGATGAACAAGCTATTCTGAAGGCAATCGGTGAGCAGCGTGCGTGGTTTAAACTGGAAGTGCATGACCATTTAGAATCGACCAATAGCCACTTGATGAAAAAAGCGAGCGCGGGTGAAGCGCATGCTACCTGCGTAGTTGCCAATCTGCAAACCAAAGGCCGCGGCAGACGCGGCCGTAGCTGGCAAGCGGGTTTAGGCGCAAGTTTAACTTTCTCTTTATTATGGCGCTTTCAGTGTGGCGCATCCGCCTTATCCGGCTTAAGTTTAGCAGTAGGCGTTGCGTTGATTCGTGCGCTACATAGCCTAGGCATTACCCAGGCACAACTGAAATGGCCGAATGACGTGCTGATAGGTCGCGAGAAACTAGCAGGTATTTTGATTGAGCTGCAAGGCGATATGGAAGGTCCGAGCGCCGCGGTGATTGGCATGGGTATCAACGTAAATCTGCCAGATAGTCTTAAAAAAAACATAGACCAGCCAGCGACAGATTTAGCCAGTGTTGCTCCACAAGCGATTAACCCAAACGAATTGCTTGGGTTATTACTGAAACATTTAGCTGATGTATTGAGTAATTTTGAACAGCAAGGTTTTACTACGCTACGAGACGAATGGATCAAGCATCACGCTTATCATCAGCAAGCGGTAAAAATGCTGCATCCTGATGGCCGCGAAACATTAGGCAAAGTGATTGATGTAGCAGCAGATGGCATTTTATTGGTCAATACTGCACAGGGTGAAATGCGCTTTTCATCTGGCGAAATCAGTTTGCGAGCGACTTCATGAATACCGCCGACAACACTATTCTAGCGATTGACGCTGGCAATACCCGCGTGAAATGGGGCTTGTTTGATGCTTTGGGTGGCCTGATGGAATATGGCGCCTGCCTGCATAGTGAGCTGACTAACACAATACTGCCTCAAACTTCTCGCGTGATAATTTCAAACGTTGCAGGTAAAAGTATTGAAGCTACGCTTAAAAAAACATTACCTAACAGCACCATTCGTTGGGTAAGCGCTGGGTTAGAAGCATGCGGAGTCGAAAACCGCTATGAAACTCCCGCAAAATTAGGCAGTGACCGTTGGGCTGCTGTAATCGCAGCATGGCATATCAAGCATGCGCCTTGTGTGGTCGTTAATGCAGGTACAGCGGTGACAGTGGATGCATTAAGTATTCATCCAGAAAATAATTCAGGTATATTTCTGGGTGGCATGATTTTACCCGGGCTCAACCTGATGCAGCAAAGCTTGGGTATTGCAACTGCGCAGCTCCCTGAAAAAACTGCAGATTCGCATACTGATATAAATCAGCATATTCATCACCCAATGAATATTTTTGCGACTAATACTGTAGATGCAATCTATGCGGGCGCACTGCATGCAATTCTAGGCGCTATCAACCTGATGGCACTCGAATTACATCGCCATTCCAATACAACGCCTCATATCATCATCAGTGGCGGAAATGCAGCGATCATTCATCAACAACTAATTCAACATCACTTAATGGATAACGTGACAAACTCAGCAATAATCGTTGATAATTTGGTTTTACAAGGCTTGTATCTTTTAGATAATTTTATGCATCAACAATTTACGCAAAGTGAAGCGCTATGAAATGGTTGGTTTGGTTGTTATTACTGGTAAATGTGGGCTTATTAGCCTATTTTAATTTAGACCGCATTTTACCAAGTGCCCCCTTAGCTAAAATGCCTGAAATCAACCCTGAAAAAATCAAAGTGCTTTCACAAAAAGAAATAGATGCTTTACCAAAAAAAATGATTGAAGCAGCTCCTGTAGCGCCAGCACTGGCTGCAGAGGCAGTAATCGCAACACCTGCAAGCACATGTTTTGAATGGGGCGTTTTTTCAGCCACTGGTCTTGTGGGGGCACAATACGCTGCGACTAAATTAGCCTTGCAAGCGACAGTAAAAAAACAGACTTATCAAGAAGCCAAACGCTTTTGGGTATACAAACCACCGCTTAAATCCACTATAGAAGCACAAGCCAAAGCCCAAGAATTGCAAGGCTTAGGTGTTACGGACTTATTTGTGATTCAAGAACCCAGGTGGAGAAATGCAATTTCATTTGGCGTTTTTGAAGATGAGCAATTGGCGAATAAATTAGTCAGCGACCTTAAAGCCAAAGGCATAAAAGACGTAGTAAAAGCCTTGCGGGATCAAGGTAAAGGGCATTCTAGCTTGCTATTTAGCAATCTTGCCGTAAACCAAATTGCTGAACTTAATCAGTTAAAATCGGAGTTTCCTGAGGCAGCATTAAAAGAAGTGAGTTGCAACTAATACCACTAGAAATTTACAGAAATCACTTATTTGCAGATTACTGTTTTAAGTAATTAGCTTTGTGGGAATAACTTACCAGGGTTCAATATATTATTTGGGTCGAAAGTCAACTTAACGGCTTTCATCAAATTCATCGTAGTTTCATCAATCTCACGTGAGATGAACGGGCGTTTTGCCATACCCACCCCATGCTCGCCTGATAACGTACCTTGTAATGACAGCACTAGGCTAAACACCTCATCTAAACAGGCATAAGCGCGTTTCATCTCATCGGCATTATCTGGGTTCACTAGCAAATTCACATGGATATTGCCGTTACCCGCATGCCCAAAATTGACATTTGAAATTTGATATTGCGCCGCTAGCTTTTCCAAACCAGTCAATAGTTCGGGTAAATGCGAAACTGGTACAGCAATGTCTTCATTGATTTTTTTCGGCGCGATATCTTTAAGTAAGGGCGATAAAGCCTTACGTGCCGCCCATAACGCCTTGGTATCTTCAGCACGCTTTGCCTCGATTAACCCATCGACTTGGCAAGCTTGTAATATTGCTTCGGTCGCTTCAACAATCTCTTGCTGCGAGCCATCCACTTCTATCATTAAGTAAGCACGCGCATTTTCAGGCAATAGGTTTTTGTGACGGCCTCTTATTAAATTTAAAGCACCGTTATCTAAAAACTCTAACGCACTAGGCGTATAAGGCTGCGCCATAATCGCTGCGATAGCGCGTGCGCAACTGCCGGTATCGGCAAACTCTGCTGTTAAACCACCGGTATGTTTAGGCAGTGGCGTAAGTTTGAGTGTAGCTTCTACAATGACTGCCAGCGTACCTTCTGAGCCTACCAGTAATCGTGTTAAATCGTAACCGACCACACCTTTGCTGGTGTAACAGCCCGTTTTAATAATATCGCCATTGCCCGTCACTGCTTTTAAACCCAGTACATGGTCGCGCGCCACGCCGTATTTCACCGCATGCGGCCCTGCAGCGCAGGTCGCTAAATTTCCGCCTATGCTGCAATAAGCTGCGCTAGATGGGTCTGGCGGCCAAAAGAAACCTACAGATTTAATTGCATCTTGCAACTCTTGATTGAGTACACCTGGTTCGATAATCGCCATACGATTATCTGGGTCAACGCTAATAATCTTGTTCATGCGCTCTAGAGAAAGCGCCACGCCACCCGCTTCCGGCACACTGCCGCCAGCTGTACCCGTGCCGCGCCCGCGCGGGACCACAGGAATTTTATGTGTATTACATAGCTTGATAACCGCTTGAACTTCTTCAGTCGTTAACGGAAAAACCACTGCGATTGGCGAGTGAAAAATACGGGAGTTATCGTATGCGTAAGCATAGCAATCGACAGGGTCAGTGTAGACCCTGTCTTTTGGTAAAAGCTGCGCTAACTTTAATAAAAAATCAGAATTTGACATTACCGATGATTATCTTTTCTTGATATATAAGTCGGTAATCGTACCTTCTTTCATCTCAGCCGCGAAACAAATAGTTTCAGACAATGTTGGATGCGCATGGATCGTTAAACCCAAATCATGCGCATCAGCGCCCATCTCAATCGCCAATACTGCTTCAGCCAGCAACTCGCCTGCATTCACGCCGACAATCCCAGCGCCGATCAAGCGATGGGTTGTTTTGTCGAATATCAATTTAGTTGCACCTTCTGTACGCGCTACAGAGATAGCACGACCACTCGCAGCCCATGGGAATGAGGCTTTTTCATATTCAATTCCTTTGGCCTTGGCTTCAATTTCAGTTACCCCTGCCCAAGCGATTTCAGGATCCGTGTAAGCCACGGATGGAATAGCGAGCGCCTGGAATTCAACTTTATGCCCGGCAATGACTTCCGCAGCCACTTTGCCTTCATGCGTTGCTTTATGGGCTAACATTGGTTGGCCCACAATGTCGCCAATCGCAAAGATATGCGGCACATTGGTGCGCATTTGCTTATCTACTGCAATAAAGCCTTGGGCATCTACGGCAACGCCAGCAAGCTCTGCTGCAATGTTTTTACCATTTGGACGACGACCGATAGACACCAACACGCGGTCGTATACTTGAGATTCTTTAGGCGCTTCTTCACCCTCGAAACTCACATGGATACCATCTTTTTTGGCTTCCATTTTTGCAACTTTGGTAGAAAGCATGATTTTTTCAAAACGCTTTTCCATGCGTTTTTGCAGCGGACGTACAAGGTCACGATCGCAACCTTGAACGAGGCCATCCATAAACTCAACAACGCTCACTTTACTGCCTAGCGCGTCGTATACGGTACCCATCTCTAAACCAATGATGCCGCCGCCGATCACTAATAATCTTTTTGGAACATCTGCTAAAGCCAGCGCGCCGGTAGAGTCCATAATGCGCTCATCATCCGGTGCGCCGGGGAATTTGGTTGCCTGCGAACCAGCGGCAATAATCGCGTTATCAAATGAAACAGTCGTCACTTTACCGTCAGCAGCAGTGACGGCAATTTGATTTGGGCCGGTAAATTTACCGACACCTTCCACCGTAGTTACCTGGCGTTGTTTAGCCATTTGTGCCAAACCACCGGTAAGCTTGGCAACGACATCATTGGCTTTCCAATCGCGTAATTGTTCAAGATTGATATTTGGCGCGCTAAAACTTACCCCATGATGCGCAGTTTCTTCTGCTTCGGTGATCACTTTAGCGGTATGCAACAAAGCTTTAGAGGGAATGCAGCCTACATTCAGGCAAACACCACCCAAGGTCGAATAGCGTTCAATTAGTACTACTTTTTTGCCTAAATCAGCCGCACGGAATGCAGCGGTATATCCACCAGGCCCAGAACCTAACACCACGACTTCAGCATGAATATCCGCAGACCCAAGATTAGCAGCAACTGCTGGCGTATCTACCACAGGTGCTACTGCCTTCGTTTCAGCCGCTGGAACAGCTACTTCTTTTTTAGGCGCAGCTTCTGTAGTAGCCGTCGTTTCTACCAATAATAACAATGTACCTTTTGCTACCTTGTCACCCACTTTAACTTTTAATTCTTTGACTGTACCAGCTTGCGAAGATGGAATGTCCATTGAGGCTTTATCAGATTCCACGGTAATCAATGAATCATCAAAAGCGATTACATCGCCTACTTTCACTAGCACTTCAATGACGTCTACACTCTCAAAGTTACCGATATCTGGCACTAAAACTTCCACTACATTACTCATGCTCACCCTTTGCTAAACTTCAATAGTTGCGTTTTCGATTTTCATGATTTTATCATCAAACCTAACTTTTCTGCCCGAATGTGCACGCCGTTTGAATAGGTAAATTTGATGAGAAATCTAAGCCAGCATTCATATGTATGAAATTACCGCCTGCTGGTTTATAGGTAAAAGCTCAGGTGTAACGTAACCCGTCACAATTAGCGGGCTTATGTGTTAGGAGTGCGAGAGAAAAATAGACAAACTGATGTATGGGAACGCAAGTTAAGTTGTAACTTAAATGCTTAATCTTAAGCATATTTGAAGTTAGAAAAAATAGCTGTATAGAACTTGTGCGGCTTACTTAACCCTTGCAAAAACCCTTATTTAGGCTGCATGAGGTCTAAATTCTCTTTAATGCCCATCGCTAACTTAAGATCACTTGCCGTTGTTTGATCTAAAGTATTAAGCATCGCAACCATATTTAAAGCCTCTATATGCTTTCCATTATGTTCTGCAATCAAGCCCAAATAGTAGAGTGCACTGCTGTGATTGCTATTTAGGGCAATCACCTGATTTAAGTGCAACTCTGCGTAGGCCTTGTTATTTAGACTGAACTCAGCCACTGCGCGATAAAACAAAGCTTCTACAGCATTGGGTTCTTTTTCAGCCCATGCTGTAGCAATCGCATTCAACGCTTCCCAGTTTTCTGTTTTAAGCGGTTGAACAACGCGCATAAAAAATGGCCATTTATCTTCAGCCTCAGCCCAAAAAGGTAATTCGCCGGCACATACGATACTTTGCTCGGGTTGATTAAGTAAGCGCTGCACCCACTCTACCGGCATGTTGTAATAAAAAGCATTATGACCGGGGCTTTTAACCGTGATGATCCCTACTAAATTACCGGCATCATCAAACATTCCTCCACCACTATCACCTAACCTAAATGTATTACTGGATCTAATGACGACACTATCGTCCATAGGGTATAAGCCTTTGACAAAACCAAAGGTGCCATTGGGTCTTGGGGAAAAATTTGCGAAGCCTACTGAATAAACAGGCTGCTCGTACTTGAGATTTTTGCTTGAGCCTATACTGGCGATTGGTGCATTAAGCCCATCAAATTTCAAAATACATAAATCATGGTGCCAGTCAGGCTTAAGGGCAATTGCACTATAGTTTTCACCGTTGGTATTTACACTGACAGATACTGCGTTTGCAACTACATGGCAATTGGTTACGACTTGATCTTTAGCAACCACGACGCCTGAACCTAAGCCATAACTGCCATTCGCCATGGCAACCTGTACTTTTACCACGTGAGTACTGATTTTTTGTACTAACTCATCGGTTGGCATCGCCAAACAGGAAGTCGCCAAACTATAACAAAATAAAGCACTGATAAGCCTAGTCATAACAGCCCCCAATTTACATATGAAAGTTAGTCAACCTCGCAAAAATCAAATTAGACATAGTATTAAACTTTAAGATAGCAATTAACATACCAATATGACTTTGAATGATGGTTAAAGAAGCTATTAGAGCAAAATTTTAAACATCGAAAATAGTGGATATGGCTTATTCAGCGCTTAGAGAGGCAAATGAAATGAGATGAAATATGTTTGAGGTAAAAAGAATTGCTTTTATATATGGCTAATTAGATACAGCCTTGAGCTGGGTTTATTTATAAAAAGAAAGCCAATTTCAAGTATCGTGAATATTGGCACCAAATAAGGGCGCTTAATGATGTAGCAATGGGTGCTTAAACTTTTTTCAAAAAACAAGTTTTAAGTACTAATCCTTTTACCTTTCCACATTACATTCCACTTCTTCTTCTTCGTCATCTGTAAGGCGAATGTTTTTAGCCACCGTGCCGCGTTTTAACGTGACTGATGTCCCTTTTACCTTTAAATCTTTGATTAGCTGCACTGAATCACCCGCTGCCAACTCGTTACCATTACTGTCTTTTACTGACATGGTTATTCCTGATTTTATAAAAAATTTAGTTTCTAATATGATAAAGGCGCGATCTTCCCAGCAATGACTGAGACGATAGCGCCTTTATTCATGCGTTAATTAAAGATTAAAGTAATAACCTTCTGACATCGCTTAGCATCATTCTCATATGGCTAGTAAAGCGTGCACCATCGGCACCATCAATCACACGGTGATCGTATGACAAGGACATCGGCAGAATCAAACGCGGCTCAAAGCTTTTAGTTTTAGCGTCATACACAGGCTGCATGCTAGAACGTGACACACCTAAAATCGCCACTTCCGGGCAATTAATAATGGGTGTAAACATCGTACCGCCTATACCGCCTAAGCTAGAGATGGTGAAGCAACCACCTTGCATTTCCTCTACCTTTAATTTTCTCTCACGCGCTTTGGCTGATAGTTCACCCAAATCACGCGCAATATCCAGCACATCTTTTTGATGCACGTCACGTACAACTGGCACAACCAAGCCATCTGGTGTGTCACAGGCAAACCCGATATTGAAGTAATTTTTCAATATCAAGCTATCGCCGTCTGGTGCGAGTGATGCATTAAAGTTTGGATATGCTTTCAGCGCATTGACAGATGCTTTGATTAAAAACGCTAACATGGTGAGCTTAACGCCACGTTTTTCAGCGTCATTCTGCATAGACTTTCTGAAATCTTCTAAATCAGTAATATCAGCTTCATCAAACTGCGTGACGTGCGGCGCGGTAACCCAGTTGCGATGCAAGTTGGCGCCAGACAGTTTTTTGATACGAGATAATGGTTTATTTTCAATGTCACCGAACTTGCTAAAATCAATCACAGGCATAGGCAATGCAGCAAAGCCGCTTACACCTGCGCCCATATTTTCAGTGCGTGGTTTGGCTAGCTCACCTTTAACGTAAGCTTGTACATCTTGCTCCAAAATACGGTTTTTAGCTGCTGACCCTTGTACAAAGGCTAAGTTAACCCCTAATTCACGTGCAAATTTACGCACCGATGGGCTGGCATGCGAAAGTTTACCGTTAGCTGTTACTGCACTTTCCCCTACTGGTGCAGGCTGATGTGCTGGGGCAATGGGTTTAGGTGGTTCAGGCGCTGGTCGTGTCGGTTCTGGAATTGCGACTGTTACTGCTGCTTGCTGCGCGGCAACAGGCGACGGCTTGACTTCAGAAGGTTTGGCTGCTGGTTTTGCCGCAGCATCACTTACCTCTATGGTTAAGATCAAACCGCCTTGAGCAGCTTTATCGCCTACTTTCATTTTGACTTCTTTTACCACACCTGCTACCGGCGAAGGAATATCCATAGAAGCCTTATCAGACTCCACTGTCATCAGTGAATCTTCCTTGGCGATTTCATCACCGGCTTTCACTAAAATCTCAATAACATCCACACTATCAAAATTACCGATATCGGGGACGAATACGTCTTGAATTGCCATGTGTACGTCTCCTTAAACTGTGGTTGGGTTAGGCTTGTTAGCGTCTAAATTGTATTTTTTGATGGCTTCAGCGGCTTTACTTGCTGGTAACTTACCTTCGTCCGCAAGTGCTTTAAGGGCGGCTACCACCACATAATATCGATCAACCTCAAAGAAGCTACGTAGCGCTTCGCGGCTATCTGAACGGCCATAACCGTCTGTGCCTAACGCAATAAATTTACCCGGTACAAAGCCAGCGATTTGCTCTGCGAATGCTTTCATATAATCAGTCGAAGCAATGGTCGGGCCTTGCGCGCCTTTCATTACTTCAGCCACATAACTTAATCTTTGCGGGCTTTCAGGGTTGAGCATGTTCCAACGCTCAGCATCCAAACCGTCGCGACGTAACTCATTAAAGCTGGTAACACTCCAAACATCCGCCGAAACGCCCCATTCTTTTTCCAACATTTCGCCTGCAGCAATCACTTCACGTAGTATCACACCGCTACCCATCAACTGTACGTGACCATTTTTAGCTTCTTTGCCCTTAGCCTTAGATTTACTAAAGCTATACATACCTTTAAGAATGCCAGCTTCGGTACCTTTTGGCATTTCAGGATGCGTGTAATTTTCATTCATCAAGGTGATGTAGTAATACACATCTTCCTGATTTTGCACCATACGGCGCATACCTTCTTGAATGATTACGGCTAATTCATAAGCAAAGGTTGGGTCGTATGAAATACAGTTAGGAATTGTCGCCGACATCAAGTGGCTATGGCCATCTTCATGCTGTAAACCTTCGCCATTTAAAGTTGTACGTCCAGCCGTTGCGCCAAGCAAGAAACCACGCGCACGACTATCACCTGCTGCCCAAGCTAAATCGCCAATCCGTTGGAAACCAAACATTGAGTAGAAAATGTAGAACGGAATCATCTGCACGCCAGTCACGCTGTACGACGTTGCCGCCGCAATCCAGCTTGAGAATGAACCCGCTTCGTTAATGCCCTCCTCTAAAATCTGACCATCTTTTTGTTCTTTGTAATACATCACTTGGTCAGAATCCATCGGTTCATATAACTGACCCACGGATGAATAAATACCAAGCTGACGGAACATGCCTTCCATACCGAAGGTACGCGCTTCATCTGGCACAATCGGCACGATGAATTTACCAATTTGTTTATCACGCACCAAAGTCGACAATATGCGTACAAATGCCATGGTGGTCGAGATTTCACGCTCACCAGTTGAAACCAGCATGTTTTCAAATGCAGACAACGGCGGTATGGTCAATTCATTACCTTTACGACGGCGCGCAGGCACTGAACCACCCATTGCCGCACGGCGTTCAGCCATGTATATCATTTCCGGTGAATCTGCCGCTGGCTTGTAGAAAGACAAGCTTTCCACTTGCTCGTCAGTAATTGGCAAATCGAAACGATCTCTAAACAATTTGAGTGACGTTAGATCCATGCTCTTTTGCTGATGGGTCGTATTTTGACCTTCACCTGCTTCGCCCATGCCGTAACCTTTAACCGTTTTGGCTAGAATTACAGTTGGCTGACCTTTATGGTTTACCGCTGAATGATAAGCTGCATAAACTTTATGTGGGTCATGTCCGCCACGGTTCAAGCGCCAAATATCTTGGTCACTCATTGCAGCGACCATTTCTTTTAGTTCAGGATATTTACCAAAGAAATGCTCGCGCGTGTAAGCGCCACCTTTGGCTTTAAAGTTTTGGTATTCACCATCTACGCATTCTTCCATGCGTTTTTTGAGCAAACCATCTTTATCCATCGCCAACAATGGATCCCAATATGAACCCCAAATGACCTTTAATACATTCCATCCAGAACCGCGGAAATCTGATTCTAACTCCTGGATGATTTTGCCGTTGCCGCGTACTGGGCCGTCTAAGCGCTGCAAGTTACAGTTGATGACAAAAATCAAGTTATCTAGTTTTTCACGACTCGCTAATGAAATCGCACCTAATGATTCAGGCTCATCCATCTCGCCATCACCGCAAAACACCCAGACTTTACGGTCACTGGTGTCAGCAATACCGCGGTCATGAATATATTTAAGGAAACGTGCCTGATAAATACCCGTGATTGGGCCTAAGCCCATCGACACGGTTGGAAATTGCCAGAAATCCGGCATTAACCAAGGATGCGGATAGCTAGATAAGCCATTTCCCCCTGTTTCCTGACGGAAATTATCTAATTGCTCTTCATTGATTCGGCCTTCTAAAAACGCACGGGCGTATACGCCTGGTGAAGAATGTCCTTGAAAGTAAATACAATCGCCGCCGAAGTTCTCATTCGCAGCACGGAAAAAGTAGTTAAAAGCAGTGTCATACAAAGTAGCTGCTGATTGAAAGCTAGCAATATGCCCA
>DASQFK010000164.1:0-5840 GCA_035633175.1 Methylotenera sp. | reverse complement strand
GGTTTGCTAGTTGGGGCACCTCAGCTACTAGTTACTCTGGCAGTTCAAGTCTAATTAACGATGCTGGAATAGGATTAACAACCTTAAATAAAAGCGATAATGGCTTTTTTAATCTGCACAGGATTGATTTAGCAGGACTGTTAAACATTACAAACGTACAAGTCACATTTATTGGTACCAAAACCGACAATAGTTTTGTAACCCAAACATTCACAGGGCCAACGGCCTCAACTAGCTACACTTTTGATGGCTTTACCGATTTAAGCAAAGTAGAGTGGTTACAAGATAACAATTTTTTAAATTTACACCAGTTTGATAATATTATATTAAGCTCTGCTGTTGTAAGTGCCGTACCTGAACCTGCAGTTGCATGGCTATTTGGCAGCGGCATTTTGGGTTTGTTGGGTTTACGCCGCAAAGCATTAGCTTAAAATTTTTATAATTATATTTTTACTTCAACACACGGTTACGGTATTCGCCTGTTCTAGTATCGATCTCAATTTTGTCGCCTAGTGCGCGTAGATTGCGCCGTATAAAACTTTCCCTTCGGCGTATTACGTTTCACTAATACGCCCTACAATAATCGTTACGATGTTAATTGGCTAAAAATTTCTATGAATTATCGACGTGCATGGCATGAGGGTGGTACGTATTTTTTCACGGTAAATTTGTTGCAGCGTGGCAATAATGATTTACTGATTCGGCATATTGATATTTTAAGGAACGTGGTTAAGCAGGTTAAAAATAACCACCCTTTTGTCATCCATAGCTGGGTAGTGTTGCCAGAACATATGCATTGTGTAATTGAGTTACCAACAAACGATGCTGACTTTGCGACGCGTTGGCGTTTAATTAAATCGGGCTTTTCTAAAGCGATTCCTAAAACGGAGCATCGCTCAGAAATAAGGCTTAAACGAGGTGAGAGAGGAATTTGGCAACGTCGATATTGGGAGCATTTAATTAAAAATGATGCTGACTATCAAGCGCATATGGATTACGTACATATTAACCCTTTGAAACATGCGCTTGTTAAACGGGTGCAAGATTGGCCTTATTCAACCTTTCATCGTTTGGTAGAAAAAGGTATTTATCCAATTGATTGGGCGGGTGATAGTAATAACGCTCTTTATGATGATTAAATGTTTCGACGTAATGCGCTTTGCTATTGCAGCTTAACAACTATTTTTTAATCCCTTTTCTCTGACCACGCACCATAACCCTTAAATTTTTCTTGCACGTCAATCATTTCTTGCTGGCTTAAAATATAAGGCTCACCAACCTGCAATGCCCGTAGATATTGCTCGCATAAGGTTTCTACTTCCTGCGTAATATAAAACGCTTTTTCCAGCGTTTCACCCACTACAATCATGCCGTGATTAGCAAGCAGACAAGCTTTACGATCCTCCAATGCGAGTACAGCATTATCAGATAACTGCTGACTGCCGAATAAAGCATAAGGCGCACAGCGAATGCTATCACCGCCCGCTAAGGCAATCATGTAATGGAAGGCAGGCATATCGCGGCGGAAGGTACTGAATGTAGTAGCGAACATACTATGCGTATGAATCACCGCGTTCACTTCAGGCCTAGACTTCAGAATATCTAAATGGAATCGCCATTCACTGGATGGCTCACGTGTACCGCTCGCATTCCCTGCAAAATCCATCCATACCAAATCAATCGGTGTCATTTTATCCACCGCCATGCCTGACGGCGTGATTAAAAATCCCGCCTGACCCGCTGCATTATTCACACGGATACTCACATTGCCTGAAGTACCACGGTTCAACCCACTAACACTGAGCTGCTGGCTGGTCGTTAACAATTGTTCACGTGAATTTTGCATAGATTAACTTTGCATCGCTTTGAGTTGCATCGATTTAAGTTGATGCGGTGTGTAAATGCCATGTTCGGTAATAATACCCGTTACTAAGCGTGCTGGCGTTACATCAAACGCCGGATTAGCGACCTGTGTACCCGCTGGAAAAATGTTAACTTCAGCGATTTCCCCGTTTGCCAGCCTGCCTGTCATGTTAGCCACTTCATTTGCGCTACGCTCTTCGATTTCAATCTCTTGAATGCCGTCTTGGATGGTCCAGTCTATCGTAGGCGATGGTACTGCAGCATAAAACGGTAGGTTATTATCAAACGCCGCTAATGCCTTAAGATAAGTACCGATTTTATTGCACACATCACCGGTACCGGTGACACGGTCAGCCCCTACCATGACCATATCTACCTGACCATGCTGCATTAAATGCCCGCCGGCATTATCGCTAATTACCGTGTGCGATACACCATGCTGCGCTAATTCCCATGCAGTTAAACTGGCGCCTTGGTTGCGGGGGCGCGTTTCATCCACCCACACATGCACTGACAAGCCTGCATCATGCGCAGCGTAAACAGGTGCTAAGGCAGTGCCGTAATCAACAGTAGCCAACCAACCTGCATTGCAATGGGTCAGAATATTAAACTGCTTATCCTTATCAAGCATTAAAGACTGAATCAAACCTAGGCCATGCTGCCCAATCGCCTGGTTGAGCAACACGTCTTCTTCACAGATGACTGCTGCTTCAGCCCATGCGGCGGCTTTACGGTGGGCATCCTGTAAAGGTAACAATACACCCAGCATTCGCTGCACTGCCCACCTTAGATTCACGGCTGTAGGGCGGCTTTTTACCAATTGCTCAGCCGCATCATGCAAGTGTGTATCATCAGCTCGATGTTCAAGCGCCAATGCCAATCCATAAGCTGCAGCTGCGCCAATTAAAGGCGCACCACGAACTTGCATGGTTTTTATGGCAGTAATCATTTGGTGCAAATTGCTGATACGCTCAATTTTAAAGTCAAAAGGCAACTTGGTTTGGTCAATGATTTCTACAAACTCTGCTTGCGTATTTGGCCATATGGTGCGGTAGGCTTGTTGGTTAACGATCATAAAAATAAATAATTCAAAAGTTGACTTTTAAAAAGTTCCCTGAAGGTTAAAATACTCTCCACATTATCTGTGGATAACTCTGTGAATAGTTGTGACTTCAATTTGTAACATGCCAATTTTAAAGGGTTTTTTCAAATCGCTTAAATTTTAACCTAATATTTATTCTTTAATAATCAATTACTTAAATAATCACCATTGATTACTAAGGTTTTTTTACCATAGTTAATGTAATGGATTAGGTGGTGTGTATAAGTCAAGTAGTTTCGGTAATATTTTTAATGCGTTGGCACTAGTAATTTCAAGGACTTCCGAGACATTTACCCCTCTTAAGTCGGCTAAAACTTGTGCGATTTTAGGCAGTTCCAACGGGGTATTTCTACCCTTTGTGCCTAGCCATTCAGGCGGAATATCGGGTGAATCTGTCTCTAAAACAATCGCCTCTAATGGCAGTTTTATTGCCAGTTCACGAATTCTTAATGCACGACTATAGGTCATCGCGCCACCAAAGCCAAGTTTGAATCCTAGTCCGATAAACTGTTCAGCCTGTTGAAAACTACCATTAAAAGCATGGGCAATACCACTTTTAATTTCATAGCGACGCACATACTTCAACACATCATCCACCGCGTGGCGCACATGCAATATCACAGGTAAATCATGTTGCCTGGCAATTTTGAGCTGCTCGGTCAAAAAGTAGGTTTGATTTTCAATATTGGTTTTAGTGAAGAAATAATCAAGACCAATTTCCCCGATGGCAATTGGATTATTTTTTTCTATGTAAGTTTTTAGGGTCTCTATGTCTTGTGGAGTGGCTCCATCCACACACATAGGATGAATGCCAAGCGCGTATGCGCAATGCTTATGCTGATTACATATCTCAATGACGGTATCAAAGTTATTACGCGCCACAGCAGGTATTACAATATTTGATACGCCTTGCTGCAAGGCCTGCAATGCCACTTTATTTCTATCCGAATCGAATTCAGCAGCATCAAGATGGCAATGGGTATCAATGAGCATGGGATTAGCTAACCAATAGGATTAACGGGCTTAGCGCGTAAGCGAATATCTTGGCCAATTTGGCGCACATCGAAAATCTGCAAATCGGTAGCTAAATTCATTTCGGTTAATTCGGGAATAGCAAACATCGCTTTAGCATCCGCACCCATTAACTTAGGCGCATAATAAAAAATAAACTCATCGATTAAATTAGCATGTAAAAATGCACCATTCAAGCCCTGCCCCGCTTCCAGCAACACTTCGTTAATATCAATTTGCGCTAAATGTAAGAGCAGTGCTTTTAAATCCACACGTGCATGAGCATCAGGAAGATGCAGCAACGTGACACCCGTATTGATTAATTCTGCAGCACTATTGTTAACATCGGTAGCATAAGCAATCATTACGGGGCTAGACTTAATGACGTCTGCATCCAATATTTTTGCATTCACTGGCGTCTGCAAACGGCTATCGACAATGACGCGCAGAGGCTGACGCGTTGTCAAATTTGAATTTGCGCTTTCGAGCCGCACATTCATTTGAGGGTTATCCGCTAAAACCGTGCCGATACCAGTAATAATGGCACAGGATTGTGCTCGCCAATGTTGTACATCTAACCTTGCTGGCGCGCCCGTAATCCAGAGACTTTTACCATTTTTAAGCGCAGTACGGCCATCTAAGCTAGCAGCGACTTTGCTACGCACATAGGGTAAGCCCCGCGTCATACGAGAAATAAAACCCTGATTTAAAGCACGCGCTTCAGTTTCCATCAAGCCAATTTCAACTGATATACCTTGGGCTTGCAAACGCTTTACACCATTGCCTGCAACTAGAGGATTCGGATCTTGCATCGCGACTACAACGCGTTTTACGCCTGCGTGAATGAGCGAGTCTACGCACGGCGGCGTGCGCCCGTGATGGTTGCAAGGCTCAAGCGTGACATAAGCCTCTGCATCTTTTGCATCAACCCCAGCCGCACGCAATGCAAATACTTCTGCATGTGGCTCACCCGCTTTAAGATGCGCGCCCTGACCTATTATTTGATTGTTTTTTACGATGACACAACCCACTCGAGGATTTGGTTGTGTGGAATACAACCCTTGCGCAGCAAGTTGCAGCGCAAGCGTCATATATTGATGGTCAGCTATTGTGAACACTTAAGATTAATAACATGTATTTAATAAGTATGTTTAAAACGCTTAATCTAAAACAGCTTAAGATTACTACAATAAACTAGTGCGATGAAATACGGCTATGCATTAAGCGATTGTTTTCATCAAAGAAAACGCGCAAGCCATGATAAACGTGCATGCATTTACCAAGATCATATTCAATCGCATTACTGTCTTCGTAACTGGGGCGGCCTAAAAGTGCTTGCACCGCATCTTTTTGCGTGCCTTTAACCAATATTTGCTGTTGCAAGTGATACGCCATATCGCCACGTTTGCATTCTGTTTCAATCGTGGCGACACTTTGCATCCACTTCACTTGGTCAAATTTATCATTGCCAAATACAACGCTATCTTTCATTGCCCACCAGGTAAAAAACACAATCGTCAGCAATACGGTAAATGCCGCGAGTGCAATGGATGCCCAATTAATCAACTTCATTTTGTATCCTTCATAAATTTGCAGTAGCCAGTGTTAATCATCCGAACGGCGTTTAGGCGTAGTTGCAGGCTTATCTAAATCGCGAATCACATCGCTAAAATCATCCACATCTGAAAAACTGCGATAAACCGATGCAAAGCGAATATAAGCCACTTTATCCATGAGTTTGAGCTCATGCATCACACTTTCACCTAAAGTTCTGGCGGGAATCTCGCGCTCACCTAAGCTCAATAACTTTTGCGAGATTCTATCCAAGGCATGATCTACATACTCGGTAGGAACAGGCCGTTTA
>DASQFK010000163.1:0-8029 GCA_035633175.1 Methylotenera sp. | reverse complement strand
AGACTTGCTCAATGAAGCGCATAAAGTGCTCGAAACATTAGTCTCGTTTGAACGCGAGGTATTAACCAAAAATGACACTTGTTACCTGTTACGCATTCAACCTTATCGTACGCTAGATAATGTCATTGAAGGCGTAGTACTGACCTTTACCGATATCAGTCAACGAGTAAAAGCAGAAACTGCCGTGCAACATGCCTTAGAGTTGTCAGAAAGCATCGTCGATACAATACGTGAACCATTACTGGTGCTAGATGCTAATTTGCAAATTGTGTCTGCCAATCGCGCTTTCTGTCAGTATTTTCATGTAACAGCCGCAGATACCGCTGGCCGGAAAATATATGACTTAGGCAATCGTCAGTGGAATATCCCCGCATTGCGTGAATTACTGGAAACTATATTGCCTCGCGACCAAACATTTGAAGGATATTTGGTAGAGCATGACTTTCCAATTATCGGATATCGCAGAATTATGTTGAATGCACGCTGTATTGCTGGCAAAGTAGGCGAACCATCGCTAATTTTATTAGCAATGGAAGAAGTCAATGTTATATCAAGTAAGGTGGAATCATGATAAAAAATGAATGGGATGGCGGAGAAATCAGAAAAAAACTCCGCACAGAAGCTGAATCCATGCTTTCTAGCTTATCTCCAGATGAACTGAAAGCCCAGCCTACCGAGTTATTGCTGCATGAATTGATGGTACATAAGGTCGAGCTGGAAATGCAGAATGAAGAGTTGCGCAAAGCACATCTTTCTATGGAAGAGGCACGGGATCGTTATTGGCATCTTTATGAATTTTCACCTATGGGCTATATCACGGTCACTCGTGAAGCCATGATTAGCGAAATTAATCTCACTGGGTGTTCAATGCTTGGAGCCAATCGCACCAAGATCATCAATCATCGTTTCCCAAGTAGTATTGCACCTCATGAGCAAGACCGTTGGCATCGCTTTTTTCTTAACATCATGGAACACGAAGAAAATGAGAGGCGAACGTTTGATGTGGAGATGCTACACAATGACGGCTCTATTTTTTATGCTCATCTAGACTGTCTTCGATTGAGGATTGAAGATTCTTCACCGTTATTGCGTATAGCGATGACTGACGTCAGTAAACTTAAACAGGCAGAAGCAGACTTGCGTATCGCGGCCATTGTCTTTGAATCTAAAGAACCGATGATGGTGACTGACGCTAAAGCTACGATTCTGCAGGTGAATAAAGCCTTCATTGACAATACTGGCTATACCACAAAAGAAATTACAGGTCAGAAACCCAGTTTCCTTAAATCGGGCCACCATCCAAATGATTTTTACAACACCATGTGGGAAAGCATCAATCTTGAAGGTTGTTGGGAAGGTGAGATTTGGAATAAACGAAAAAATGGTGAGATTTATTCTGCGTGGCTGTATGTCACCGCGGTTAAAAATGATTTAGGCGATGTCACAAATTACGTGGGCATATACTCGAGCAATGCTGAGAAAGTCAAAACCACTTAACTCAACCTCAATCATTGATTCAATCATCAATGATTTAAGCATTTCCAAATGTGCGCAATCGCACAGAAAAATTTTGTACTTATCTCTATAATTTCTTATTGACAAGCTAGATGATGAAGTTGAACTAGTCTTTATTACCATTAAGGGAGATTTGACGTGGGCTATTGTAAAAATGTCGATCCAAAATGATTAATCCAGTGAAAAATTTTCCTATCGTATGTGTTGGTGGCTCTGCTGGTGGGCTTGATGCCTATATCAGGCTATTGGACAATCTTCCGAGTGATATGGGTGTGGCGATTGTTATCGTTAATCATATTAGAAGCATGCCTACCCACCTGCATGAAATTCTGCCAAGCCATACCAATATGCCAGTTGAACTCATCACCGATAGTTTGTTAATCAAACCAAACCATGTATTTATCATCCCTGAAAATCGCGATTTACATATAGAAAATGGTGCCTTCGATTTAAAGCCGATTTCCAAACCGAGAGGCTGGCCAAATGTGATAACGGTCTTTTTACGTTCACTGGCGAGTGGCTGGGATGGCAAACTGATTGCAGTGATTGTCTCTGGTTATGATGGCGACGGCTCTGAAGCGTTATGTGAAATTAAAGAAGTGGATGGTATCACAATCGCACAAAAACTCAGCACAGCGAGCCAACCAGACATGCCAGAGAGTGCAATTGCTAGCGGGTGTATCGATTTCGTATTATCCCCAGAAGCTATTGCTCAAGAAATTGTGCGAATTGCACGGGTTGAAGAGTAAGCGATTGGTTGGGAAAGTCCTTTATATTCAGTAAACTGGGACTATGGACTTGTCATAAAGTGACCTCTACTCAAAGAAAGATAAAGTATTACGGCCTGCGGCTTTGGATTTATACATGGCCACATCAGCTTGTTTGAGCAATTCATCTATACTTTCTGTTTGATGATTGAACATGGCAACGCCTATGCTTGGTGTGCTGACATGTTGAAACCCATTAAAATCAATGGTCTGGTTAAGTGCTTGGAGGATTTTTTCTCCTACAGCTCTAGCCTGAATCAGCGCCTGATCTTGAACACCGCTTAAATCTTCCAACACAATCACAAATTCATCGCCACCCAGCCTTGCTACTGTGTCGATTTCCCTAACACAATCACTTAATCGCTTTCCGACCTCCTGTAACAACAAATCACCTGTGTCATGCCCCATAGTGTCATTCAAAGTTTTGAAATTATCCAAATCGATAAAAATCAATGCGCCGTATTGTTTATTGCGGACTGTAGTGATGATTGCCTTGCCAAGACGATCCATCAATAACCTGCGATTCGATAGCTTAGTCAGGGGGTCATAAAATGCCAACTGCCTGATTTCTTCTTCTGCCATTTTGCGGTCAGAAATATTCGACTCTATCGCAAAAATGGATTTAGGTTGTCCAAATTTGTCTTTCACCAACGTCCAATGACTTTCGATGATGAGCAAGTCACCATTTTTATGACGTATAACAATTTCTCCTATCCACTCATCTTCTCTAAGCAGAATATTCACGGCTTGACTAAACTCCACAGTTTCAAGCTGTAGTAAACCGTAAGTGGGTTGACATAGCGCCTCCTCCGCACTCCAACCATAGAGTGCCTCCGCACCTTTGTTCCAAAAAGTGACTCGATGATCAAGGTCTCTTACCACAATTGCGTCACGGGTTTTATCAAGTAAAGAGGCTTGCTCCTGAATAAGGGTATCAGCCTCCAAACGCTCCAGCTCGCTTGCAGTGCGTGCCGCAAATATTTTTAGCACTGAGCTGATTAAATCATGGGAATGTTGTTTTATTGGCTCTTTGAAAAATACAAACAATAATCCTATAGGATGATTGCTGGAATTATGCAGGCGTAAAGCTGCAAAAGCTTGATACTTGAAAAAAGCCATCATGCTTAAATTAGGATAATCCCTAGCGGCATAATCAGTCACGATGCAAAGATCATTATTTCCAAATATCCGCTTAGCAAGAGCATCTGGAATTAGATAATCATAATTATCCACCGGTTTTCCATCAACCTGTACAGCGATTGTGCGGTTTTTCAATGGTTCTTCAGGTAACAATTTGGCCACATATCCTGCCTGCGCATTAAGTGCACTCGTCATGTTGCTTAATAGTTGCGAGAAAAATGCTTCGCCTCCAGTAAGACTTACTGCTGTAGCTATTTTTAACATAGCAGAATGAAGCTGCTCGCCCTCTTTTTCTATGCGTATGCTGATGATTCCAGCAGCCAGATTATCAGCAAGCTCTTGTAATAACCTGATCTCATCCTTAGCAAAAGTGCGCGCCTCTGCTGAATATAAAGCCAACAGCCCGAAGGTACGGTCTTTATCTTTAAGCGGCATAGATACTAAAGCGTGATAACCTTCTTTCGCTGCTTGTTCTTTCACTGAATAGCTGGGATCAAGCATCACGTCTTTAACTATAACAACTTGACCATTACGTATGGTTTTGCCACTAGGCCCGCGACCGTTGACCTGATCTTCAGACCAGCTGAGATTAATAGTATTAAGAAATTCGTTGTTATGCCCAAAATATGCCTTTGGTGTGATTGATTTGTAATCGTCATCCTCGGCATAACCTACCCATGCCATACGATAACCACCAACATCCACGGCAATGCGACAGATTTCAATAATAAGTTTTTTCTCATCGGTCATGTGGATGAGTATTTCATTACATTTGCTTAGCATCAAAAGCGCACGATTGAGCCAAGCTAGATTAAGCTCGGCTTTTTTACGCTCGGTAATATCCTGAAATACCCCTTTTAATCGATTGGCTATGCCCTCTTTCATGACGGCATATCCTTGAGTACGCACCCAAATATGCCTGCCTTTAGCAGTAATAAACGGAAGTTCTAAATTCCATGCTGTTCCGTTAGCAATTGCAAGTTCTATGGCAGCTTTTATCATAGGCTGCGCTTCAGGGGCATAAAAAGATATTGCCTCTCCGACTGTGGGTTGCTGAGTAGACTCAAGTTCATGGATATGATAAACCTCTTTAGTCCACTGCATTTGCATGGTCTCAATGTCAAGTTCCCAGCCACCAATCTTAGCCATATCAGCCGTATGCTCTAATAATTCGGACATATTAGCGAGCGTTTGTTGTGTCTGTTTGTGCAAAGTCATATCCTGCGCAATCCCTAGAAAACCCATTAATGCACCAGTGTTGTCATGCATAGCAGTTACCGTAAGGTTCACGGGCAATCGCGTGCCATCTTTATGTATATACGTCCATTCTCGCGCTTCTGATTGTCCGTTTCTGGCGTTGATTGTAAACACTTCAAAGTCAGGCTTGATAGTTTGACCTAAGGCCAAACTGAGCTCAGCCGCGCGGGCGATGACTTCATTTGCATCATGCAATATTAAGGGCGTATTTTGGCCAACCAACTCCTCTGCCCGATAGCCAAGCATGGCTTCGGCACCAATGCTAAAACTAGTGATGATGCCATCAATGTTGGTAGAAATAATGGATTCATCAGCACTACGCAGTAAGGTGTCGTAGAAGGAAGATTTTTCAGACAACTCCTGATTTATTTTTGCCATTTGTAACAGCGTTAAGTGATATTCGATTTGAGATACTACTTGCCGCGCTAGCATTTTCAGCGCAGTACGTTGTTCGGGTGTTAATTGACGTGGGATTGTATCAATCACACACAGTGTGCCAAGAATATATCCCTCATCTGTGGTCAAAGGTACGCCTGCATAAAAGCGGATATTAGGTTTACCAGTGACTAAGGGATTGTCGTGAAAGCGCTCGTCCTCCAACGCATTGGGAATCTCGAATAGCGCTTTTTCTAGAATAGCATGTCCGCAAAATGAAATATCGCGCGGTGTCTCCGTAGCATCTAAGCCAACTGTGCTTTTAAACCACTGACGGGTTTCATCGAGGAGGGTAATAAGGGCAATCGGCGTCGCGCAAATTTGCGAGGCTAGCCTGGTAAAGTCGTCAAAGATTTCTTCTGCATACGTATCCAAAATTTTATAGCTTTTTAACGCTATAAGACGTTGTGTCTCGTTTTCAGGAAGCAATGGCGATTTCACAATAGCCTACTAAAACTTAATGTATGTCAATACCTCCAGCATATACTTTTTGAGCTATAAAGATAGTTTTCATTTTGATTTAGCTTTGCTGAGAATGTGGATTAAGAATTACGAATATCCTAAAAATTAAATGCGCTTAGATAACCCTACAATTGAGATAGTATTATGGTATCTTAATTTATCAGACCACCATCAGTGGAACGCAGTATGCACAGTGATTTTCGCATCGCCACATTTAATATCCATAAGGGCTTAACGCATTTCAACGCCCGCTTCGCCTTGCATCATCAACGCGACTTGCTGCAAAAATTACATGCAGATGTAGTATTTTTACAAGAAGTGCAAGATGCGCATTCCCACCAAAGCAAACGATTTGCAAAATGGCCTATCGCAGGTCAGGCAGAATATTTAGCTGATAAAGTATGGCCGGAATTTGCTTATGGTCAAAATGCCGTGTATCCGGCAGGTAATCACGGTAATGCTTTGCTTTCAAAATTTCCCATTATCGCCACGCACAATCAAGATATATCCGCACATGCTACAGAGAACCGTGGCATGTTGCATTGTGAAATCAATATCCCGCATTGGGATACACCATTGCATGCGATTTGCCTGCATTTAGGATTATTTGCACAATGGCGGCATCAGCAATTATTAACCGTAGCGGCTTATATTGAGAAAAATCTACCTGCAGACGCACCGTTGATCATTGCAGGAGATTTTAATGATTGGACAATGGGTGGCGGTAAGCGATTCGCAACGCGTTTACACTTGCATGAAGTGTTTGAACATCACACAGGAAAACCCGCTCGCAGTTTTCCAGCTTTGCTACCAATGTTAAGGTTAGATCGTATTTATGTACGTGGTTTTCACGTCAAGCATGTTGAAGTACATTCAGGACCAAGATTTATTAGACTCTCAGATCACGCTATCTTGACTGCTACCTTAACAAGATTATGACGCATTTTCTTGGCGGCAATCAAATACAGTTATTGCGTAATGGCGCTGAATATTTTCCAGCGCTTGAAGCTGCCATTGAAAACGCAGTAAATGAGATTTATCTACAAACTTATATTTACCAAGCCGATAAGATTGGTGTTCGTATCGGCAATGCACTCAAACGCTCTGCGCAACGTGGCGTGATGGTGAATCTATTACTAGATGGTTTTGGTTGCAAGAATTTACCAAAAACTTATGTAAAAGAACTTGAATTAGCAGGTGTACAGGTGATGTTCTATAGACCCAAAATATCACCTTGGACATTCAAAAAAAATCGATTAAGGCGCTTGCATCGTAAAGTGGTAGTGATAGATGGAAAAATTGGGTTCGTTGGCGGCATTAATATTATTGATGACTATAACGTGCCCACTCATATGCCGCCACGTATTGATTATGCTGTCCGTATAGAAGGTAATTTGTTACCGGCCATGCTAGCAAGTGTGCATAAGCTTTGGCGACGTATCGCATTAGTACACTTAGAACCTGTTCGCGCTCAACCTATCAACTCGCAGCCTAGTTTTTTAAAGGCCATTAATACTGACAATCCTAGTACTGATGCTGCAGCTACGCAGCCAACAAAAGGTCTAAAAGCGGCGTTTATTATGCGAGATAATATTTTGCATAGGCACGATATTGAAAAAGCTTATTTAACGGCAATAGGACGTGCGCATAATGAAGTCATTATCGCTAATGCCTACTTTGTACCTGGCAGAAAGTTTCGTAAAGCCTTGCTAGAAGCTGCTAAACGAGGCGTTACCGTTAAGCTGTTATTGCAAGGCCGTATGGAATATTTTTTAATGTTTGCCACACATGCTTTTTATAGCGTATTTTTAAGACACGGCGTCGAAATCTATGAATATCGTAAAGGTTTTATGCATAGCAAAGTGGCTGTCATTGATAGTCATTGGGCTACTATAGGCTCATCAAATATTGACCCCTTTAGCTTATTGCTAGCACGCGAGGCCAATGTAGTGGTGCAAGACAAAATATTTGCCGAAACATTACGCACAGACATTATGCTGGCTATTCAAGACGGTACCTATCAAGTGTCGCCACAAGAATGGGCCAATGGACATCTCATTAAACGGCTAGTGTCGTGGTTAGCCTATGGTTTGGTAAGAGGATTTGTTGGTGTGATTGGCTATTCAAAAGAACAATGAAAAGTAACACGAATAAAGTAGCCATTAGCGGAATGCAGTTTCTTTAAGCAATGTCAAAGTATGACGTGCAATCTGCTCGTCTTCATTTGAAGCTATCACGCGTACCGCACAACGCGAGACATAGTCGTGAATAGAAGTGTCGTTACTTAGATTGCTGGAATGACCAAGGTTACTGGCATGGCCAATTGACCGATTTTTAGTCTCATCCAGGCTGATACCAAACCACGCAAAGCTCTTACAAATTTCAGCGCGAACTTCATGATCGTTTTCTCCAATACCACCAGTAAAAATGAGCATGTCGAGACCATTAAGAAC
>DASQFK010000162.1:0-12805 GCA_035633175.1 Methylotenera sp. | reverse complement strand
TGATCATAGCCAAGTACCCATTGATTCCAGCCATTATTGACAGCATCCCAATTTAGATAGAGTTTTTTGAGAATAGGATAATCTTGTCGGGAAAGTATAGGAAGTAAGTCTGAATCGGGTAGCGCACTGCCAATACCAGATTCTATGCGGTCAGGTGACACGGCAGACGTAGGATCTACACGCACCCATCCACGGCCTTCCAGCCATACTTCAGCCCAGGCGTGCGCGTCAGACTGACGAACAATCAGGTAGTTACCATTCGGGTTGAGTTCGCCTCCTTGATAGCCCGTGACGATGCGCGCTGGTATGCCCGCTGCGCGCATCAAGTAAACAAAGCTGCTGGCGTAATGCTCGCAAAAGCCACGTTTGGTGTTGAATAAAAAATCGTCTACAGGCTCATTGCCTAAACGCGGCGGTGCCAGCGTATAAACAAAAGCTTGTTCGCGAAACATGGTCAGTGCTGCATTAACGATATTCAGTGGCGACTTTTTCTCACTGACCCATTGATTAGCAAGTTGCCGCGTTTTTGGATTTTCATCTTCTAACAGTTGTAACGATAAAGTGCGTTCATAATCGCCTAACTTTTCAGCCAGTTTATATTGTAAATAGGAGCGACCTTCATAACGCAGCCTAGTGCGCACGGGTTCTTTTGAAAGCACTTGCATGTCATGTTTAACTACTGCACTTGATGGCAATGTAGTTGGTAGATCCAGCATGAGTAGCCAATTGCGATTATGGGGTTCTAGCGTAATGGTATAGTCTGTTGCTGCGCCTGACGTTTCTAGTGACTCTTGCGGATGTTGAATCTTATCGCTGGTCATTTGCCAGCTGCGGCCTGCCTGATGCCAAAACACTGGCCCACGCCAATAAAGCTGGTTGTTTGCTGGAATGGTAGATTTGAACTGTGCTCGAAAAGCGACTTTGCTCGATAAGGTTAAATCACTGATATTGCCAGGTTCCATCGTGTCAGATAACCCAGTCATGCCGCTGTAAGTATCTTGTGGAATACCCCAGATAGGGCCCGGAATGCGAGGGAATAATATAAACAATACCAACATGATAGGTGCAGATTGCAGTAGCAATCTGCCCGCTAACTTTGCTTGAATTTTATAGTTTAAGCTATTATTTGGATGACTCACATTCACCAGGCAAGCAGTAAGTCCAATCAAGGCTGGCAGAATGATTAAGCTGACCCAGATCGCCTGGGTAAATAACAAGGTATTGACGGTGAGAAAATAACCCAAAATCACCATGACGATAAAATCACGTTTCGTTTTGGTCTCTAATAACTTGAGTGAAATCATCACAGCAAACAGCGCTATGCCGGCATCACGACCAAATAATGTGCCGTAAGTGGCTAAAACTGCAAATCCGCCTGCGAACGTAATAGGTAGGCGTAGCCAAAGATTGGGGAATGGCCAATTATTTTTTTCAATTAGATAACGCCAGATTGCAAACACCACAAAGCACGCAGGTACCCAATTATTCAAGTTAAATGCATACAGTGCAAACGTAAGGCTGAGCGAGCCTAAAAGCCATATGAGCGCTTGCATATTGGCTCGCCTATGTGCGGGCAGGGTTAAATCAAATATCGCCATCACATGAATGCCAGTGCTGTTAAACATTGGTGATAATGGCTATCGCCAGTGTTTGGGTTGATGCTTTTATTGGGTAGACGTAAGCCGTATTTTAATTGCTGGCTGTTTGCGTCCAGCACCCACCGAGTAAGCTGGCTTATACGTACTTCAATATTTTTACCTGTGGTTGCAGAAAAATCCAACCAGAGGGTAGCACTTGCTTCACCTTGAAATTGCTTGGTGAGCAAACCTTGTTCACGCGAAGAGGCTTTCCAATCAACTCGTTTTGGTGAGTCGCCGAATTGATAATTCCGATGTCCAGCAAAGTCATCATCTCCTTGCGGCGTTTGTTTAGCGCCTTTAGTCCCTTCTGCACTGGCACTGGGTAGCGTAAGGCTGCGTAAGCTTGGGCTAGGATAAATCAAGCATTGGCTATCAATTTCTGCATACGCCCATACATGAAAAAAAGACACAGGAAACTCAGTAGCTAAGATGATGCGTGGTGCCTTGAGCCAACCGCGTCTGTGACTGGGCAGTGTTAATTTCACTATCTCATTACTTAATGCTGGAATGTCCGCATAATTGACTTCTGCTTTTTGAGTCGCTGTATTGTCTGCAAACTTTGCATTCACGGCGTAACGTGTGCGATTATTCTCTTCTGATAACATGATTTCAAAAATAGCTGCTTCACCGGCAAATACCGGCTTGGCGCGGTGCATCATTATTTTGATATTCGCCAGATTACGCCAGGTATGCAACATGCTGATAGAACCCATGCCCGCCAATAGAAACGTCATCGCAAAACCCAGGCTTAGCGAGTAATTAATAGAGCCAACCAGTAACGATATTAATAACAATCCATAAAGCCAGCCAAAACTTGTTGGCAGAATATAAATATGTCGGCGGCTCAATCGGGTCTCGTTGCCGATGGGTAGCGCCACGCGGAACCAGGTTTTAGGCGAGCTTAGCTTGAAGTTCTCGGGTAGGTTAAAAGATTTTGCCATCTACAGTGGATGATTACTTCAAGTGATAATTTAAGCAGTGATGGATGATTTAACGCAGGCTCAATTACGGAACTGCTACGCTTTTGAGTAGATTAGCAATACTGTCTTTATTGTTATCTACATTGCTATTACTTACTAAGCGATGGCTTGCAACGCTAGGTAATATCGCTTGTATATCTTCAGGAATGACGTGGTCGCGACCTGCAATCATTGCCCAAGCTTGTGCGCATTGCTTTAAGTTCAAACCGGCACGTGGAGAAAGTCCTGCGCTAAATTGGGGCGATTGACGTGAGGCTTTAAGAATCGCTTGCAAATAATCCAACAGTGAATCTGACACATGGATATCTTGGCAGGCAGCTTGCAGCGTTTGTAGTTGCTGGTTATCTATAACCGGCTGGATGTGTAACAGCTTATCTCGACCGCCATTGCTCTGCAAAAGTTTACGTTCAGAAGCTACATCCGGGTAATCTAAAGTAATGCGGATTAAAAATCGATCTAGCTGCGATTCTGGCAAGGCAAACGTACCCACTTGCGAGCTGGGGTTTTGTGTCGCAATCACAAAAAATGGTTGCGGCAACGTATGCGTCATCGCATCAATGGTTACCTGCGCTTCTTCCATCACTTCTAATAGCGCACTCTGGGTTTTGGGCGTAGCGCGGTTGATTTCATCAGCCAATAGCACGTTAGTAAATACAGGGCCAGGATGGAACTTAAAATTTGCCGCATTTCTATCATAGACAGAAACACCTAAAATATCGGCCGGTAACAAATCACTGGTAAATTGTACCCGCTGAAATTGCAAGCCTAACACTTGCGCTAAAGTGTGGGCGAGGGTGGTTTTTCCCATTCCTGGCAGATCTTCAATAAGCAAATGTCCGCGGGCTAATATGCAGGCCAACGCAAGTTTAATTTGGTGCTCTTTACCTAAAATCACTTCACTGGCTTTAGCGATAATGGCGTTGGTAATGTTATGCATATTGTTTTTTAAACCGTTCCGTTTAGAACGTTTAATTTATAGTGGTTTATACAATGGTTTATATAGTGGAATTCACAAAAACAGACATTAATTATATTGGTTCTTCAGGTTGTTTTTGGCTCCAGCGCACCATCATATAAATAATACCTAACATAAACGAGCCTCCTACCCACATGCCAATCTCTTCTATCGTGGGTGATGCATCCTGAACCGGCATAACGATCAATTTACGCAAGAACAACACCAGCACCACTTCGACGAAGGTTTCGACCAAAAGTTTACTGCCCAGCAGGTAACGTATCTCGGCAGAGATCAGTGCAGAAATAGACCACAACAGCATTAGCGTACCCAGTGCATGTAAAAAACCATGCACTAGATTATGCGCATAGGCTGCTTTTTGTACATCCAGAAAAAATAACCAGGTAAACATAATGACGGAAGTTGCGAGCGCCAACCCAATCACTATATGGGCAATGCCGTTTAACCAGAGCATGGCTCTAATGGCAATACGGTTGAGAGGAGCGAATTCTGTAGGTAATTGGTCTTGGGTCATTGTTGGGCGCCTATTATTAAATGAATTTTGTAGTGATTACATTAACACTTCGTCTAAAGTAAGTTGCTGTAATTTTTCTAATAGCCATTGCTGGGCTTTACCACCATTGCTACGCCAAGCTAAAAAGCCTGTCACTTCATGCCTTGGCTCAGCTACCTGTTTAATGACGAGTTCACCGCTGGCAACATATTGTTCTGCAAGTTTTTTTGGTAAATACCCTACACCTAACCCTGCAATTTGCGCCTGTAATTTAGTGCGCATATCTGGCATTGTCAGTACATCTTGCCCTGTCAAAATACCAGTAGTGCGAGCTGGTAAATTGCGTGAACTGTCCGCAGCTGAAATTGAACGGTACTTCATGATGTCCAAATTTTGTAATGGTTCGGCTAATTTAGCTAGCGGGTGGTGTTTAGATACAGCATAAACGAACTCTAATGCACCCATCGGCATCGTTGTATAACCGCCACCAGGCGGGCCGTCGCCCGGTACACCTAATGCGATATCCGCCCGACCACTGACTAGTGCATCCCAGCCACCGCCATATACTTCGCGTAGCAGTTTGATGCGGGTACCGAAATTTTGTGAATAGAATGCCTCTAATATAGGGAAAATGGCTTCAATATTAAATAGGTCGCTGATGGCAATTGCAAGGTCAGTCTCGATACCGCTAGCAACTCGTTTTACGCGGCACTCAAGTTCGTTGGCGGCGTTTAATAAATTTCGACCTTCCCGCAACAGCTCGGCGCCAGCCTCAGTAAGCTCTGCACGGTGGCCACTGCGATTAAAGAGTGAAACGCCTAGATCTTCTTCTAATTTTCGTACGGTGTAAGTGACGGCTGAAGGCACGCGAAACAGTGATTCAGCGGCTGCTGCGAAGCTGCCTTTACGCGCGATGGCATCTAACACTTCCAGTGAATCTAAAGAGAGTTTAGTGCTCATGTGAAGGCAATATTTAGGGCTGATTTCATGGAAAAATCTACATCAAATTTTTTGAACAAGCAGTGCAGAACTATTAGCTATCAGTATAAAATAAATCGGCATAACATCCAACTATCAATTAAATACTTAATATTTAGCCTGATTCAAGTTTATTGAATCAGTGATATTGGAGGTAATACGATGAACACAACGCTTACACATACAGCGGTTAATAATTTAACCATTGAAAATGCGAAAGTCAGGAAATCTGCGGATAGAGGCCATGCAAACCATGGTTGGCTGGATAGCTACCATTCATTTTCTTTCTCTAATTATTATGACCCTGCGCACATGGGATTCTCAGTGCTACGCGTGATTAATGAAGATGTGATTGATGCTGCTAAAGGGTTTGGCACGCATGGGCACAACGATATGGAAATCATCACCTATATGTTGGAGGGCGCGCTACAACATAAAGATAGCATGGGTAATGGTTCTGTGATTAAAGCGGGCGATGTACAGCGTATGACGGCAGGTACTGGCGTGAGACATAGCGAATTCAATGCCTCAAATGAGCACCGTGCGCATTTATTGCAAATTTGGATACTGCCTAATCGTAATGGCATTACCCCTGGTTATGAAGAAAAACATTTTGATTCAGCAAGCAAAAAGAATCAGTGGCGTTTGATTGCCTCCAGCTGTGCACGTGAAGGTTCATTGCTGGTGCATCAAGATATGGATCTGTACGCCACTTTGCTCGATAAAGGCCAGAATTTAGTGTATCAGCCACACATTGGACGCAGTTTGTATTTTCAGATTGCACGAGGCAGCATTATTTTGAATGGCGTTACTTTAGACCAGGGCGATGCAATCGCGATTGATATTGATGCAGAAACGACGATAGAAATCGTGTCACAAACAGATGCTGAAATATTGTTATTTGATCTTCCTGCATCTAAAAATTATTCGGATAATTGATTATATATAAAACCTTGGGAATAACATTTGGGTGAGCGCGTGGCAACCATTGCAAAACGGTTTCAAGTCTGAGTTAACTAGTTAAATTAATTAAAAATAAGGGGTCAAAGAGAATGAAAGTTAAAAATAGTATTGTTGCGTTAAGGCTAATAATGGGTACGGGACTTGGTTTTTCTGCCTTAGTTTTTTCTAATGTCGCCATGGCGGATCAAGAAGCTTATCGCATTGATGATAGTCATAGCTTCGCTAACTGGACCATCCGTCACGTGGCCTCTAAAACCTCCGGTACTTTTACTGATATCAAAGGCAAGATTCTAATTGATCGTGACAATCTGGCGAACTCGTCTGTAGAAGCTAAAATCAATCTACTCAGTGTGAACAGTAGCCATGCCAAGCGTGATGAACATATTAAAAAAGATGAATATCTAGATGTGGCTAAATTTAGCGAGATGACCTTTGTCAGCAGTAAAATTGAAGCGAAAAATAATACGGAAGGTGTGATTACGGGTACGTTTACTATGCATGGCGTCGCTAAGCAAATGACGTTTCCATTCAAAGTATTAGGTTTTGGTACTGATCCCTGGGGCGGTTACCGTACAGGCATAGAGGCACATACCTCACTTAAAGCGAGTGACTTTGGCTTTACATGGCCACTTAAAGCTAACGCCCCAGTGGGCGATGACATTGAGATCACGCTATTGATTGAAGGAGTACGACTACCGGCCGAAAAGATTATCAAATAGTCATTCATTCAATATCTTTATTAATTCAATACCCGATTAAAAGTTCAACAAAATTTCATGGAGAAATACATGGCACTAGATTTATTTAGCCCAACAAAGTTAGGTTCTATCAACCTTAAAAATCGTATGGTAATGGCACCACTCACTAGAAATAGAGCGGGTGAGGGCGGTGTACCGCAACCTCTTAACGTGACTTATTACGAGCAGCGCGCATCAGCGGGTTTAATTGTGACTGAAGCCACCCCGATCTCAGACATGGGACATGGCTATCCGGCATTGCCAGGTATTTATACCGATGCACAGGTGGCTGGTTGGAAAAAAATTACCGATGCCGTGCATGCTAAAGGCGGAAAAATCGTACTACAGTTATGGCATGTGGGCCGCATCTCTCATCCAACGTTGCTACCAAACGACGCACTTCCAGTTGCGCCGTCAGCTATTAAACCAGCGGGTCAGGCTTTCACTTATCAAGGGTTGGTTGATTATGTCGAGCCACGTGCATTGGATGCCAGCGAGTTGCCAGGCATTGTGGCAGATTTTGTGCACGCCACAAAATGCTCACTCGCTGCAGGTTTTGATGGTGTAGAGATTCATGCTGCCAATGGATATCTGCTAGACCAGTTCTTGCGTGACGGTACCAATAAACGCACTGACAATTACGGCGGCAGTATTGAGAATCGTGCACGTTTATTGATGGAAGTAACCAAGGCTGTGGTGGACACAGCAGGTGCGGATAAAGTGGGCGTACGTATTTCGCCAGTAAACCCGTTTAATGATATGCAAGACAGCAATCCGCAAGTGCTATTCAACTATGTTGCAGAAGCACTTAGCAAATTCAACCTTGCTTATTTGCATGCGGTCGAAGGCGGCATTCATGGCGGCGGCGAATCAGATCTGTTTGATTTCGCGGCATTACGCAAATATTTCAAAGGCTCATACATGGCGAATCTGGCATACGATAAAGCACGTGGTAATGCTGCAATTAGTAGTGGCCATGCTAATGTCATTGCTTATGGCGTGCCATTTATTGCTAATCCAGATTTGGTTGAGCGTTATAAAATAGATGCAAAGCTAAATGAAGCAGACTCAAGTACATTTTATGGCGGCTCAGAACAAGGTTATATTGACTATCCAACGTTATGATTTAATAAGATAGACTTTCATATTAAAAATCTTTAAGGACACACATGCAAAACCCAGCGATTACCCAAGTACCTATTAACGAAACTCTTGCTAATCGCTGGAGTGGCCGTGCTTATGATGCAGCTAAGCCAGTGAGTCACGCGCAAATTATTGCTTTACTTGAAGCCGCGCGCTGGGCACCTTCATGTTTCGGGGATGAGCCCTGGCGTTTTATTATATGGAATAAAAATGCAGATGCCGCAGCCTGGCAGAAAGGGTTTGATTGCCTGGTTCCCGGTAATCAAGCTTGGGTAATAAATGCACCGGTGTTAATGCTTGTGTGTGCTGATACTTTATTTAACCATAATCAAAAGCCTAATCGTTGGGGACAATATGATACTGGCGCTGCGGCTGAGAATATATGCTTACAAGCCAGTAGCATGGGCCTGATGGCGCATCAGATGGGCGGTTTTGATGCGGACAAAGCGCGAGAAACATTTGCGATTCCCGCACAATATATACCAATGGCGATGATGGCTGTAGGTTATCAAGCTGATATTGCAACTTTAGAAGGTGAAGTACTGAGCCGTGAAACGGCTGCGCGTAAACGTCGCCCTTTGAATGAATTGTTTTTTGCTAATAGCTGGGGTACGTCAATCGATTAGTTGAGCAATGCTTTTGATTAGGTCGGTGAACTTAACTAAAGTGGCTAGCTCTGATAAACTGACGTTAGTTTTTAACTAACCCATTAAATTTAGGATGTAGCTATGGCAGTTGTTGCGCTCAATAAAACAAATTTCAAAGAAACAATCGAAAAACACGATTTTGTAATTGTGGATTTTTGGGCACCTTGGTGCGATCCATGTGTAGCATTTACCCCAACGTTTGAAGCGGCTTCAGCGACTAACCCTGACATCGTATTTGCCATGGTGAACACTGAAACTGATCCTGAGATCAGTGAATATTTTGAAGTAAATCAAATTCCAGGTATTTTGGTGATTCGTGAACAGGCAGGTATTCATGCGCAAGTAGGCGAGATTGGTGCACCAGCCTTTGATGAAATTATCAAATGGGCACGTGAGTTCGATATGACGCAGGTCCGCGAATATTACAAACAAGAGGCTAAAAAAGCTAATTAATAGTGATTAAGGCAATAAAAAAGCGGCTATTAGCCGCTTTTTTATTGCCTGTTAGAAGATGCTCTAAATTTGATCCACTTTTTAACTCGAGCCGTTGAATTCGGTATGCTCAAAAAGAGCCAGTCGTTAGAAATCTAAATAAATAATATGCCCCAATAGCCATCATGACATACATTGGCAAGTCACCACTTTTAGAAGTTTCAGATTTATTCGGTGAAGTCAGCCAGCGGTTAATCAACCACAACACTAGAATAATCACAGGTATCAACATCATGCTAGTAGTGGATTGGAAAAGTTTGCCTAACAATGTCTTCAGCCATCCGTCATCTCGAAAAAATTCCAAGGCAATACCAATTATACCAATCACCATTAGACATAAGCGGCCTATTGCTGCCATATTGCTGAGCAGGCTTTCGGCTTTGATGTCTTTATTTTTGCTGTATTTATTGGGGTCTATATTCGCCATTTGTATTCCTTATATCCTGATGCGCACGATAATGAATCTAATTATTCGTTAAATATTTACTAGGATCAACCGACTTACCTTGACGGCGAATCTCAAAATGCAACTTTACAGTATTACTATCAGTATTGCCCATTTCTGCAATCTTTTGCCCGCGGCTTACTTGCTGGCCTTCTTTTACCACAATTTGGCTATTGTGCGCGTAAACAGATAAGTAGCTAGTATTATGTTTGATAATCACCAACTTACCATAGCCACGCAAATCTGAGCCGCTATAAATAACTTTACCGCCCGCAGCAGCGATAATGGTCTGGCCTGCAGTGCCTGCAATATCCATACCTTTGCCGCCGCCTTCATTAAAGTTAGCTGTAATCTTTCCTTTAGTTGGCCATGCCCAGTCTATATCATCGACAGATGTACTTTCTGATTTGTTTTCTAGCTTAACTTCTGTTTTTACATCACTTTTAGGCTCAATCGCTTTATTTGTGGTATCAGGTACTGTTGCGACTGTAGTTTTATCATCAGCAGGTTTAGTAATGGCTGGCTTAGCAACGGGTAACGGTTTTTTAAATGCATCATCACTGTAAGGTTCACGTATGGCTTTAGGTTCATTAATTGCCAATACTGTAGGTTTGTTAGATGTTGATGCGCTACTACTAATTGCAGCAGCGCTAGGTTCAGTATTAATCGGCGTAATTAATACACCATCACTATTCGCTTGGCTGGCTGTGGTTTCCGTAGCGGCAGGTTTGTCTTTTAAAGCGCTTAATTTAAGGGATTGACCAACTTTTATATGATAGGGCTCAGGAATGTTATTGGCCTGAGCGATTTCTTTATAGTCATAACCATGTTCTAGACCTATGCTAAATAAGGTATCACCTTTTTTTACAATATAGGTATCAGGCCGCCAGTCACCTGCTTTGTAAGTAGGTCTGCCGGTGATTGGCTTTGTAGGTGTTTTAGCAACACCGGACCTATCCGCAGGAATTGTTTTATTGCTAGGTAAGCGGTCGATCACAGGTGCGGGAGGGTTACTGCTACAGCTCGCAAGACTTAAAAGTAGCGTGAATAATACTAATTTGTATGAGTTGCCTATCATTAAGAATTTACCGCTATACATTAACATTATTTTGAGAATATTACTGTGCGCTACTATGGAAGGCTACCACTAAGTAATGCCGCCAAGTAAGGGAACAAATTTCACGGCCTCTAGTTTAGTATGGCGATATTTGGACTCAGATATTCGCTCGACCAAATATAAAATTTGTTCATCCGTACCTACTGGAATCACCAAGCGGCCATTAATAGCGAGTTGGTCTAATAAGTCTTGCGGAATATGGCTGGCTGCGGCTGTGACCATGATGCAATCAAATGGTGCTACTTGTTTTAAGCCCATGTTGCCGTCAGCATGGTCAAGTTTTACATTAACACATTTAAGTTCGCGCAAATGCCCGCGGGCTTTCATGACTAATGGTCGAATACGCTCAACGGAATATACTTCCTTGGCTAATTTCGACAATATAGCCGTCTGATAACCGCAACCGGTGCCAATTTCCAGAACTTTATCCATCGCCTTGCCGTTACGCAAGACCTCTGTCATACGTGCCACAATATAAGGCTGGGAGATGGTTTGGCTAAATCCGATCGGCAACGCTACATCTTCATATGCACGAATAGAGAGTGCCTCATCAACGAATATATGGCGTGGAATTGCGGAAATCGCAGAAAGCACGACTTCATCCTTAATGCCTTGTTCGCGCAAGCGCACCAGCATACGCTCACGCGTCCGTAAGGATGTCATGCCTATGCCTGCTTGTGTAGGTCTTGCGAACGTCAATTTAGATGCCCAGCCAATCTTTGATTTCTGCAAGTTGCGTGTGTTTAGTTAAGTCCACCTGAATTGGCGAAATTGATACTTGATTGTTGGCAATTGCATAAAAGTCAGTACCTTCGCCGCCATCATTCGGTAATCCGGCAGCGCCTACCCAATAGACAGTCTCGTTACGCGGCGTTTTAAGCTGAATAACGGGCTCCGCCTTATGACGCTTGCCTAAACGTGTTACTACACGGCCTTTAAGTTCATCATACGGAATGTCAGGCACGTTTACATTCAGTAATGTAGACGATCTAATGCCATTTTTAATATAGTGTTGTACCAATTCAACGGCAACCCTAGCGGCAGTTTCGAAATAGGTAGAGTTGTGTTGCGACATTGAAATTGCGATAGAAGGAATGCCTAGCAAATAGCCTTCTGTCGCTGCTGCTACTGTACCGGAGTAAATTGTATCGTCACCCATATTCGCGCCATCGTTAATGCCGCTAATCACCATGTCTGGCATGGTGTCCATTAAGCCAGTTAACGCAATATGCACGCAATCTGTAGGGGTGCCGTTCACATAAAAAAAGCCGTTAGACGCTTTTTTAACGCTTAATGGCCTATCCAGTGTGAGTGAGTTACTAGCGCCGCTTCTATTTCTTTCCGGTGCAACCACGGTGATCTCGGCTATTTTGGCAATATGTTCTGCCAGTATGTTGAGGCCAGGGGCAAAATAACCATCATCATTAGAGAGTAAAATTTTCATGCTTAAATTATAGTAGAAGACAAGGGATTTAGTACGGCACTCGTGTAAATACTTATTGTTTACGGGCTATTTTATGATAAAACTTTATTTTAAGCTTGAGAATGATGCGCTCGCGTGAGCCGTGCATAAAAAATGGTACATATAAAAAATATGATGGAGAGCACAATCTCTGCAGCAGCTAACTTTGCCGAGAGTCCCACATCAGACCAAGCGCGTACTACGCCTTCAGTAAAATAAAATAGGATAAACATGCTCGCCCATTGGTAGGTATAACGCTTACCATGCAAAATGCCAAACAAAGGCATTAGTAAAATGGCTGCTTTTAACATGAGCATGCTGCCACCCGGTTTTAGCGGCGCTAAAACACTTTCCCAAGCGAGGCACAAAAATATTAAGGCGATAAGGCTAATGATTGCGCCTAATCGCAATGCTTTAATGATGCGCTGCTTTTGATCAATAGTATTAATCATACTTTTGCTGCCTTTGACATTGCTACCAGTGCGGCTCTGGCGGATTGTGCATCATGAATAGGCTGTTCAAAATTAAAGCGCAGTATTTTTGTTTGATTACTTTCTTTAATGTTCACACTCACATCAAATCCATCGCTATCAATACCTAGCATGTGCGGATTAGTTACTTCAATTTGATGGAAATGCCTGCTATAAGCAATCAAGCTATGTGCATGGTCTGCATTCATATGGTCAATGATCGCAGTTTCTTGATTGGCGAGCTGGGATGAGGGGTTAATCA
>DASQFK010000161.1:0-3438 GCA_035633175.1 Methylotenera sp. | reverse complement strand
TTGCTGCAGCTGGCGGCCCTAAGCAACCGCCAAGTAAAACCACTGTGCAAATTACACGTGGTATAAAAGCCTATTCACTTCCCCTTGAAACCATATTAAATGATTCCACACAAAATATATCATTAGTGCCTGGCGACTTAGTGACTGTGTTATTTCAACCCAAAAGTTTTACCGCACTAGGCGCTACTAACAAAAATGAAGAAGTAAATTTTGAAACTCAGGGCATAAGTTTGGCGCAAGCCCTAGCAAGAACAGGCGGCCTCAATGATAATCGTGCTGATGCGCAAGGCGTATTTATTTTTAGATTTGAAGACAGAGCCTCAATTGATTGGCCGGCAGAGCCTAAAGAGCTAACGGCAGACGGTAAAGTAGCAGTTATTTACAGAGTTGACTTAAAAGACCCAGCCAGCTTTTTTAATGTGCAAAATTTTAAAATAGAAAATAAAGATGTTCTTTATGTTTCAAACGCACCAATTACAGAAACTCAAAAATTCTTAAATGTTCTATTCTCAGTTACATATCCGATACTTAATGCGACTACGGTACTAACTCGTTAAATAACCACATTTTCTAAATGCATAAGTTTTGAATTTACAATAGCTTATACATAACTAAAAGTTAAATCTAATCAAGATGCAACGTTTTAGCAGTTGCATATTTAAAGTTATTTATGGAAAACTCAAAAAATAATATCGTTTGGCATAAGCCAACAGTAAGTCGTCAAATGCGAGAGACTTGCAATAATCATCCAAGTTTTGTTTTATGGTTTACTGGTTTATCTGGAGCTGGTAAATCCACTTTAGCTCACTACATAGAACAGTTGCTTCATGAAAGAGCTTGCCGGACATTTGTACTTGATGGTGATAATGTGCGCCATGGTTTATGCTCAGATCTTGGGTTTTCTATTGAAGATCGCCATGAAAACATTCGTCGCATAGGTGAAACAAGTAAGCTACTTGTTGAAGCAGGCATTATCACAATTAGTGCATTTATCTCACCATTACGAGTAGACCGAGATAAAGTAAGAGCGCTGGTAGCGCCAGGAGACTTCATTGAAATTTATTGTGATGCTAAATTAGAGGTTTGCGAGAGTCGTGATGTTAAAGGTCTTTATAAAAAAGCTAGAGCAGGCATAATTAAAGACTTTACTGGGTTATCCTCCCCATACGAAACACCTTTGAATCCCGAGTTGATAGTACAAACAGATGAGATGTCATTAGAAGATTGTGCAAAAGAAGTATTGGATTATTTAGAATCAATTGGCAAGATTAAATCAGAGTTAGAATTTTAATAACTTGTAGATACCAATCATCTGGTAGCGCACAACCATCCTGATTTAAGTAAATCATTTTTGCTCCGTCGGGCAACTGTCCTTACGGTTTCAGTAGGAAACACCGCTCCGCCTCTTTTTTACCGGTCCGACAACTCAGCGACAAACCGCTGTACTGCTGCGCCATCAATACCATGATCACGCATCCAGCAAAAGTGTAGAAACTACATTAAGATTCTGTGCTGAATAGAGTTTTATAGTGCCTTGTCCATCCGAACGAGGTAATCCGGTATCACACAAATCTTCCGGTTTGATCTCACGTGTAGAAGGTAGCATATCCACCGTTAAAAACTCAGGGCTACTCCCATAACAAACCAGTGCTGCCAGACCTTGTTATCTTCAAAATCTTTGGGGCAGCCGAACCAGCCTTGGTAACCTAGAATAATCCTTCCTTCAAGTGTGTCTGTGAGTTCTGATGCTGCTGAAATATTTATACAAAATAAGCTTAGAACAACTACTAAAAAAATAGAGCACAATTAAATAATTTCATATAATTTTCTTCTACATGACATTTCAGGCTAATCATAACTTTATTTTAATTCAAGAAGTCTTGTGTTGAAAATTCTTTCAGCTTTGTGATACAACTCGATATCTAAGGTAACTAGTTCTTTGATTATATTGGTAATTTCTTCTGTGATAGGTTCTTTGTCTATTTTTCGTAGACCAGGGTTTTCTTCTACTATCATATCAAGGACCTGCTTCTTTTCAATTTTTTCAGGTGATGCTAAACCTATAGATTGAAAGATTAAGTTCACTGAATCATCATATCTTTCCATAATGCCGAAAGCACTCAATGATTTAAGTTCTTCAAAAGCAATATCTAGTTTTGGTATATTTGTACTTAAGCTTGTACTAGCTTCCCACCTATCGCCTTCTATACATTCGCTAAGTACTCTTGTCATCGCATTATTTATTGCAGGATGGTTACGCACTTCTTTGGTACGGAAAAAATCAGCTATTGAATATTGATTTGCTAATCTCGCGAGTTCTAATTTCTTAAGTTCTATTACCTCAGTTTTGTGCGCTCTCTGGAAATAATAAAGTGAGATGAGACGCGCTACTGGCTCACGTAACATCATAATTATTTTCTTTTTCCCAGGAATTAGTTTGACTGAGGGTAAGTCAAAATGACCAGAAAAATATCGATAACGAGCTAGTTCACCAACTGTATAGTGTCGCAACCCATTAAAACGTTCCTGACATATCTCATTAGTTCCAAAATTAGGAATCAAAAGATTATGTAAAGTTGTACCTCCTGTTTTAGGAAGGTGCAAGAATATTAGTTTTTCTTTTATAAGATCATCTTCAGAGAAGTTAGACATACTTTGGAATTTAAGGCTTGTTTGTTCTTGTTTATCTCTGAACTCCTGTTTATCTCTGAACTCCTGTGAAGCAGTAATATCCAATAATGATTTTGTCAAATCGCCAGTGTTTTTGAGTGCGGAAGAATAAGACATTAATCCGCTTGGATCTGCATCACGCTTTAGAAGGCCTCTAAAGATTGCATGTGTAAGCTCTTTTCCTCTAAAGGCAAATAACTTTCCCCAATGCTCATCGGATTCAGCAATTTCAGCTAATAACGCTGTTATAGCGTAGGTTTCGCTAAATTTAGTAGCGTAGCTTTTCAGCGCTTCGGCTTCTGGCTCTCGACCTAGTAGGCCTTGGTAAACAGCTCGCACCAGCTCGGGCGAACGGGCAGATAGAGTCTTTTGCCAGAGTTCGTCAGTGCTGACAATCTTAGCCAAAAGTGTTGCAATGTCTGAAGTTCTCGTTAGTTGAGTTGAGTAATTAGCTAATGCTTCAGGCTTAGGTTCACGACCTAATAAACCTAGAAACATTGCATAGACCAACTCTTCAGAATGTGCGTTAAATGACTTATCCCAATGTTCATTTGAATAGCAAAGTTCTGTAATCATGCTACTTAAATGATGTGGTTTTTTTAATGAGCTAGCATACGCACTTAATCCTACAGCATCAGGATCTCGTCCAAGAATGCTTTGATACGCAATGAATACCAGCTTTTCTGGCGAAACATAAATAAGAAGTTTAATGAGTAAACTTGCTAAAAAGTCTTTTAATTTTGTGAGTAACATATGCATAAGTTTTTT
>DASQFK010000160.1:0-2843 GCA_035633175.1 Methylotenera sp. | reverse complement strand
ACTTTCACAAATAACTTAAAATATATCGACGGGTAAGGCTAAAGCGGAACTAAAAGACAGCACTACGGCTCATAAAAACAAGTTTGTTTATTTTTAAAATACTCAGTTGTTATTTAGGGGAAATCATGAAATATTTCACTTTCTTTTGGTTTTTAGTTGCTAGCTTTATTGCAAATTTTTCTTTTGTAAGCATGGCTAGTGCGGAAGAGAAGCCCAGCAATCCCACTGAGATCCCAACCGTTGAGAGAGACTTTGTTAATGCCATTCACGGTTTTGATAAAACACAGATCATTGCGCAATTTGGTGAGCCTGCAAAAGCAGATGATGTAAAAATCAAGGGGACGAATAAAGTCGTCGCGTCAATTTGGCAATATCATTACATTAACACTGCAGAGGATGGCACTTATTATCAAACCACCGAACTAGATTTTATTAATGACAAAGTTGTTACTGTTGTATTTTTAAATAATGATGGTTCTGAGGGTGGTGATAATGGTCAGAAATATGAAATGCCGGACACTAAGCCAGACTTATGATGAGCTAAAATCAGATTTGTAAGAAACTCTAAATAATAAAAAAGGGCTTTTAAGCCCTTTTTTATTATTTAGAGTTTAAACCAGTTCAAATACTTATTTTTTCAAAGCATCACGAATTTCGCGCAGTAACACAATATCCTCTGGCGTAGGCGCCGGTGCTGCAGCCTCAGCTTTTTTCAATCTATTCACTTGTTTTACCATCATAAAAATCACGAACGCTAAAATAATAAAATTAAGCACAATCGTAATAAAGTTACCATAAGCCAGCATAGGTACTCCCGCAGCTTTAAGCGCTGCATAAGTACCAGCATTACCTGCTGGAATATCAGCCAACGGTACGAACATATTGCTAAAATCCAAGCCGCCAAAAATTTTGCCTACGACAGGCATAATAACGTCGTTCACCAATGAATCTACAATTTTACCAAATGCAGCGCCAATGATGATCCCTACTGCCAAGTCCATCACATTGCCTCTAGAGATAAAGTCTTTAAACTCTGATGCCATGCTCATACATTCTCCTAAATAGTTAAAAGGTACTGATTGTTGATGAAATATTGATAAAAATTGCGATTATGCAATTGAAATATAGGTCTTATGCTCACTTTGTGTCAACCAAGCATCTATTTTATTCAATTGTATCCGTTAATTTTTGTACTTTAGCCGTATCAAGCTACAATTTAGCCCATGAAATTACTTGCCTCCAATCTTATTAAACCACTCAAATTATTTTTGCTTGGTGCCTTTTGCATATTAGGGTTTGCGCCATTTTATTTTTACCCCATCAGCATATTATCGCTTGTAGGCTTACTTTATTATTGGCACCAAGCATCCACCTCTAAACAAGCAGCCATAGATGGCTTTATTTACGGGTTAGGTTTATTTGGTGCGGGCATTTATTGGATTTACATCAGTTTGCATGATTTTGGCAATATGCCGATGTTAATGGCTGGTGTATCCACATTTTTATTGTGTGCATTTATGGCACTGTTTATAGCACTCATTGGCGCTGTGAGTGTATATTTATCAGCACATCAGGCGCACAGAATGCTAATCGCAATACCTGTATTTTGGGCATTATCAGATTGGGTAAGAAGCTGGATTTTTACCGGTTTTCCATGGTTAACAATGGGATACTCGCAAGTACCGCATAGTCCGTTGGCAGCTTATATGCCACTTATTGGGGTATATGGCGTTTCAATGATCACCGTATTCATTGCGAGCCTTATAAGTCTATGCATCGTGATATGGCGTACAAAAAAACCTAGTTTAGGCATATGGCGACGTAATACTATCGCTGTCTTGGTCTTGATTTGGGTAGGCGGCAGTCTACTTAAGCTGGTTGAATGGACCGTCCCTGCTGGCCAGCCAATTTCAGTCGCGCTGCTTCAAGGCAATATCCCCCAAAGTGAAAAATGGTCGCCGGAAATCGCTGGACGTACGCTTAATCAATACGTGACAATGGCAGAAGCCAGTAGCGCAAAATTGATTGTTATGCCTGAAACTGCCCTACCAGTCTTATCTAGTGAGGTACCGGCAGAAATAACCACTCGTTTAAAACAACATGCCATTAAAAACCAGGGTGATATCTTAGTGGGTGTTGTGGAGCGTGAGAATGGCGAGTATTTCAACAGCACTTTCAGCATAGGTACGGCACCATCAGAAGTTTATCGTAAATCACATTTAGTGCCATTTGGTGAATTCATTCCTTTCAAAGCAATATTTGGATGGATTTACCGCGACTGGCTGAATATGCCTTTAAGTGATTTATCGCGCGGCAGTATCCATCAACAGCCAATGGAAATTGCTGGCGAAAAAGTCGCCGTTAATATTTGCTATGAAGATGTATTTGGTGAAGAGATCATCCGGCAGTTACCACAAGCTACGTTATTAGTGAATGTCAGTAACGATGCCTGGTATGGCGAATCGCTCGCGGCTTATCAGCATTTGCAGTTTTCACAGGCACGTGCGCTAGAAACAGGCCGCACTATGTTACGAGCCACCAATACCGGTGCCACCGCTATTATAGATTCTCATGGAAATATAATTGCACATGCACCACATTTTACCGAAACAACCCTAAATGGCATGGCACAAGGGTATAGCGGCAGTACGCCTTATGTGCGCTATGGCAATTGGCTATTCCTGATTATTTGCCTGATTGCGACCGCATATTTAGCATTGCCTAAAATGTTGTTAATCCCTAATTTTTTGGTAAAAATTAAATCTTTGGTAGGCTTAAGCAAAACCAAGTAAAATCAAGCTTTACGCTAACTATAGATTTGAGTCATGGCTTTAACTTTTCAA
>DASQFK010000159.1:0-53073 GCA_035633175.1 Methylotenera sp. | reverse complement strand
TGCACCTCCGTCTCGCCTAACTCAGGGAAAATGACTCGTGCATTTTGCCTGCTGGCGTCCCAGCCTAGTAACACACAAGCTTCTTCATCTGCTAACAGCAATACTGCAGGTAAAAATTCTGAAGAAATCGCTTTTAAAGGTTTTTTGATGATTTTAGAGACTAAATTTGCACGCTCAGCTGCACGCTTAAATAGTACGGGCGTAAGCTTGCCATTCCGTAAAGGCAAGCCTGATGTCAATGCATCCCTGGTCATTGCGACATTATTTAATTGACAAAGCAACATGAGACAATCAAGCAAGCTATCCACTTGATCTATTGTGATGTCTGACCTGAAATTGCTTGGTTCTTGATTATTTTGCAACAAATTTTCCACAGTCATGTTTTTGTCTGACGCTCGATACTTTAAAGAGCATTCATATAGAAATTTATATAGCCTAAGTGTAGCATCGGTATTCCGTACTTTAGCAAAAAATATAAGAATACCCTATTGTACTAATGGTCAATGCATACTAAATACTGATTGAATTTTTGTAAATTGTTATAAAGCAAACATTGCGTGATTTAAGAGAAAATCACACATGAGTTTAAGTAATTTAAGGGAGTCGATAGCAGCTATCTAAATAGCAGCTATCTGGGATGATGGAGGCGCGAACCAGAGTCGAACTGGTCTAAACGGCTTTGCAGGGCGTTAACATCCACGCCCGTATTAGGTAATAAGAGCATGACGATGAAGCTTTGCCGCGAGCTTTTCCATCACTATTGGCTACCAATCCAATATGCAATTAGTGTAACATCAACGAATGGATAAAGTGATAGTGTTTTTTGGTTGGATAATCCTTGCGATTTGCACATTAGTTTCTATTGGGAAATTAATTCTTTCCTTGTTCTGACTAATTCATTGAAGCGAGTCATTTGCGCTGTGATTTTTTCATCCATGGCTTTTATAGCCATTGGATCAGCTTCGTTCTCAATCATTTCACGTTGACGTTTGCGCATTTTACTTACCATTTTTTCGGCAAGGTTAGCTCTAGGAATTAATGCCACTTCTGGATTATCAGCTCTGTACTCAGCAATATCTTCGCCGTCTTTACGGCGCCCTTTGATTTCATTTTCATGCGCATTCATTTCACGCAAGTTTGCGTAGAATTTAGCGCCTTGTGATGATTGGCCATTTGCATTACCAACAAACCGGCCAACTAACGGAATTTTGTAAGTCGGTAAATCTTCACCAGTAGTTAATGCTTCAATAGTTGTACCAGTTTTAATGATTTCACGCCCTACCCCACCAGTCACTTGACCAGCAAGGTATTCAATCTGGTCGCCAGTTGGACTAAATTCACCTGGTTTATAATCCGTACCACCTGACATATAGTTAATATACTTAGCTAATTCAACACTTACATTCCAAGCTTTATCGCGTGTGCGAGTAAATCCCGGTGTTGGATCGAGCGAGTTAAAATCTTCGCGTGCAATTGGTTTACCTGTCCAATCCTTATTTTTATCTAAGTCATTGAATGGGTCTGCAGCTGTAGGCATGATCATGCTGGATATACTGCCATTACCGCCAATTGGGTTGAACATTTCCATGAACATACCAAAGATATGAGAAATGTGTTTTTGCGTATCTTTTCCGCCAGACATTGCCCACTCAGTCACTACACGTCCGAAGCCAGGCAATACATTGAAACCAAGAGGCATTGGTAGCGTTGCATACTTACCATCTACGCCTAGCCAATCCAGCGGAATAATGATGTTTCTATCTTTTACAAACTCTGGCGGTTCGTCATCATCATAGCCAGCCAATGACAATGCTACGGCTTGCATTACACCAAGCAATATACCGCCAGCCACAATCTGTTTACCGCGCTTGCCTGTAAACGTTTCAGCAAGGCGCGCTGTACCCTGTGTGCTGGCGTTGAAGAAAGCATATAATGAACCAAGACTTCTGCCATAGTTGCCTTTGCGGTTAAAGTTTACGGTTAGATTTTTTGCTAAGCTGGCGGCCTGCTGCTTGCTCATGCCGTTATCTTTACCTACTTTATATGCCGCAAGACGAACTGAGTTCTCTAATGTTTCATTGTAGTCAGACAGCCAATCGAATACTGGCTTAATTGCCTTTTCATTAAACACAGATTCCGGTACGGTCAATAGGCCATTCACAGTTACAACTTTACCCACCAGTGTTTTAGTCCACCATGCAGGGTCCAATGCTTTTTCAATTGCTTTGCCGCGATCTGCCGCATTTTTAAATAAATCACGGAATCCAGTTTGACCGCCTTCAGTCTGGAATTCTTCCCACAACTTAGACCAATCGCTATTAGTTGAGCCTTTACCTTTGCGCACTGAGCGTACATCTTGATAAATGCCTTTAAGTGCGGGCAGTGTGTTTGCAATTACTTCTTTTTGCTTACCAGCTAATTCAGTTGAGGTTAAGTTTAAAACTGCGCCTTGCACATCACGTGTGATATTGATGATGCCAAAAATAGGGTTGTATTGCGTGTTAACGCTTGCAAAGTATCGGGTAACTTTTGAAACTTGCTCTAACCATTGCTCAATATTATCTACATCTAAATTTTTAATGCTGGCGGCCATACGCATTGCGCGGTTGTCATATTCATTGAATACAACTGCACGCTCTTCAATTTGGCCGCGTTTGTTTTTGATACGCGCCACCACAACATTGTCGCGGGTCTTGTAATTCGGATCAGTGCGTTCTTCAACTAAACCTGTAGCTTTATTGATTGCCTTGATGGTGGTCGGTATATCCACTTGCCAAAAATCTTCATTCGGATTGAGTTTTGCCAAGCCAATCAATGCGGTAGACACGCGATTTTTCTCGCCACGCACAATGTTTTTCTCGCGCTGTTGGGCTATGTTGGCAATTATGTCCACTACATTTTTAGAAGAGCCTGTTGCGCGTTTGCTTGAACTGCCTTTGATTGAGAAACCTTGACCCATACCGCTACCAAATCCAACATCCATATCCTCGCGTTGCAAGGGCACATAGTATTGATAGGCCGCTTCCATTGCGGCGATGGTATCAGTTGATTCAAGGCCATACTCAACTAAAGTTTGGCGTGATTTTTTATTGATCGCATCTATGCGTTTAGCTAATGCCTGGTAATTCTTAGATTGAACTGGCGTTAAGTTAGCAAGGTAATCTTTAGCTTCCTGCGTAGTCATACCAGAGCCACCATCTGGCATTTCTGGATTCACCTTGGCAATCTGAATATTGCGTTCTTCGGCGTGGCGCGCCCACAAGTATTGCTCAAAGTCTGGCATGCTTACATTGCGCATACGCATATCATTGATAAGCGGCTCTAATTCCTCTTTGATGAAGTCTTGAGTGCGTTTAGCTGTACGCCCATGGTAAAGCTCTTCTTGAAGGTAAGCATTCCAGCGGTCATCAATATCACCACTGGCTTTTTTAATGCTTTGAGTCACGCGCTTGAGGTCAATGTTCTTGTCTTGAAGCTTGCGGATAACATCATCCAGCTTGCTATCTTCTAGGCCATCCCATTGCGGTGTAAGTGTGGCTTGCGGATTTGAGCGTGAATACATCACGCCTTTTAGAGTTGGTGCTAGTCCCTGCCCTTGTAGCTGACGCACATACGCACCCAATAGGGCGTTCCTTCTTTCGCTGCTCTGTTCGCGTAAAAAGGTGTTGAACAAAGCCGCTCTCTTCGCCGTGCGGATTCCCGCGCGATAGGGATTGCTCTTTCTACCGGCTCGATTCCCCAATGCGTTTTCAGTTCGATCATCATCTCCGCGTCCACTCGAGCCATCTGATCTGGCGTAATAGTCGGATAGCATTGCTTCAAAGTCTTGATCAGTGAAGGGTTCACCGCTGACTGTTGTAAACTTGCTTGATGTTGGGTCGAAAATGACATTTCTTATCTCTGGTAAATTGTCCACTGCACTCTTATGAGCAGTATAGACTAACTCTTTGATATTGTGTACATCATTGCCATCAATCCAGTTAATTGGACGTACAGATTCACCAAATTCTTTCTCACCTTGAGATGCATAATATTCAGCTGGAATTTCCTGTGCCAAGTGTGCGCGAAGGTGCTTTGTTGTACCGTATTTCAATGCGCTTGATAGCATGTTTTCTGCACGGCGATAAAAAGCTTTAGGTGTAAGTCCTAACGGATCGCCAATAAATACTTTGTCATTATTGTGTGCATAAGCTGCGGCGAGTGAATAGATTTGGTTGCCCATATTCTCACCAGACTGTAAGCGTGCAACATTAATCCAAACTTCATTGCCTTTTTCGTAGATTATTGCTGAGCGATATTTTGAATCCGGCATGTAAATTTCCCATGCCTTTTCAGCACCATCTAGTTTTGTTTGTGACTTGCCGTATTGCTCAACGCGATAGCCCGGGTCAATTTCTTTAGCTATATCACCGATGCCTTTAGCATCAGAATTTGCGTTTTCAAAGAACTCTTCATTGCGCGCAGTGAATTCAAGCGCAGCGGTTAAGAAGCTGTCGCCTTGCTCTTTGGATGGTACGCGGTTGGTTCTATTGAAAGCCGCAACCATATTGCCGGTTGATTGTTCTTTACCGCCACGTTGCACATAAGCGCGTGCAGGCATCAAGTAGTTTGCAATAATGTCATTGTCAGTCAATTTCATTGTGAAGCCGTTATTGCGTAGCCATGTACGAATAGCGGCTATTGCACGTTGAACAAATCCAAGCTGCGGATTAGTCTGCGCCATTTCAGCTAAGACTTCTTCAGCGGCGATTAATCGATCACTGGCTTTGGTGGTATCAAGCCCATATTGCTTGGCTTTTGCATTCAACTCTTTACGGCGCATCACTGTAATGTTTTCAAGCACCTTGGCTAAATCTTTGCCAAATACACCACGCAAGCCGTAATGCCCTAGCGTTTCATGGAATACCACGCGCCGCACGTCATCAGCTGAACTCATTTCACTTGCAACAATATATACCTTGCCGGCATCAAAGAAGCCTTCTGGCTGGCCAGTAGCACCTTGTGATAATTGACGGTCATTCTCTGCACGCACAGCTTCACGAATTGCAGGGTCTGCCATATCTTCAACTACAATGATTTGTGGTGCGTTTTTCCATTTAGATCGTAGGCTATCAACCGCTTTTGTTACATCGGCTTTTGGCATACTGTTGAATGTTTCAGCTTTTGAAAACCTTATGTCGTTATTGTTCGCGTCAAAGTTGCCGTTGTTGCCTGTGGCTGATTTTATTTTGTTAGGATTTTTAACTACATAAATATCGCCCAATGGAAATTCTTTTTCTTGATCAAAAACTTTTGGGTCTCTGGTGTTTTTTAAAACAAATCCATCAATAAGTCCACGCTCTAACCTGCCAGACAGTCTCTCTACTATTCCGTAATCATCCTTCCACCACTTTCCGTGAAAATCATGTTCTTCTAAATCTTCAATTTTTATATAATAAGAATCAACTTTTTTACCGTAGTCTTTCGCCACTTCTTTATTGTTTGAGAAATATCCAAAATATCTTCCACCGATTGAAAATTCAGTGAAGTCTTTATTAGTACCATGATAAACAACCAATGGCTCACCATTTTCATCAACCACCTTGCTATCACCAAACCATTTTTTAAACTCTGGTGTAGATGTTTGGTTATTAACGTTGCGGCTAAACAGTGGAGCTTCGTTTGCACTTTTCTCAATAACTACCATGCGTGCATTTACACTGGTATTAACGGGTAAAGAAGCATCTTTAAATGTACCTTCATCTAGCTTTTCAGAAGTGCCACCAACTGATTCTAGCCAATCACGGAACTGAGTAGCGCGCTTGTCGTTGCCAAAAAATACACCCTCGCCCATAATTGCAACAAGTTTGCCATTTGGTTTAAGTATTTTGTAGGCATGTCTTACATGCTCTTCATCACGTCTATTGCTAAAAGGCGGGTTCATGATGATGCGGTCATATTTCTCAGTAATACCAAGAAAGTCACTACCAACAACGTTATAGCCTTTAGTTTCTAACAACTCTCTGCGATCACCACTAAATTCAACAACATCAGGCTCAAAGCCTGCTTCACGTATGCGGTCAGCAATATGCCCCATGCCGGCAGAAGGTTCAAGGATATTCATCCCTTCTTTAATATCCGCAGCATCTATCATTTCATCAGAAGCGCTTGCAGGTGTAGGGAAAAAATCTAAGCCGTCATTTTTGCGGCCAATCATTGCACGTTCTAATTGTTTGATTTTATCTGGTTGCTTAGCCTCTTCTTTTAATCCAATAAATTCACGCAAGGCTGCACGTAGTTCAGGAGCATTTTCAATGCCCATGCGTTTTAATTTACTACGTTTATCAAAGGCGTTTTCAAACTGCCACGGCAATTGAACCTTCTCTTTTCTACGATTTGCCTTGCCAATTTTCTCAACTAATTCAGCGCCTAATTCACCGCTTAGTGTAATGCGTTTATCAGAATCGCCATCCCACACGCCTCGTTCAGCAGATGCTGATGGGCTATCAATAATTAAATTCTCGCCACGCTTGAATGGCAAAACAATTGCTTTACCTTTGAAACCAGACCTTGCAATCGCCTCTTCAGCCAATGCTTTAGAACTAAAGGCAGCTGACGCACCATTGCTAGTTGTAAATCTTGCGACTTTATCCAAGTTGGCTTTGGCAAATTTAAGGTATGCATCGGTAACATCATCAGCAACTGAAAGAATGCGATTGCCCAACAGTTTCAATCCATCAACTTCAACCATTGATCGACCTAAACGCGCCAAGTCAGATCTGTAAGCAGTATAAGAAGGGAACTCAGCATGGTCGGCTGTCTCTTTATTTGGCGGCTCATCCTTATGTTTTTCGTAATTGATGTATTCAGGATGTGCTTTGCGAAGCTTATCGTACTGAGCTGTGCTAACAGCACTTTGCAACAACTCCACTTGCACCTTTTGACGAACCTTGCCTAAATATTTAGCTTTGCCAGATTCAATGGCTTGCGCAATGTTGCGCATAGTAATTGCCATTGCTTTTTGTGTGCTGGCTTGAGCTTCGGCACGTGCAGCCATACCTGCACGGCGCGAGGTGTTTGATTTACGTTCACGGCTTAATTCTTCATCGGCTTTTTCTTCTAACTTATTAGCCATTTCAGATAAACGTTCTACCGCGCTTTGAGATTTATCATCTTCAAATGCATCACGTCTTTCTTTTGACTGTTCATTAGCCGCTGAATTGTCGCCACCAGCCAATTTAACAAAAGCCTCTGCATTTTCGCGGCTTGTAAACTGAAAGCCTGGCACTGCTCCCGCGCCTCTAAATGATGAATAATATCCACCAAGATTTTTAGCACCGCTATTCAATGTTGTGTAATCTTCTTTGCTTACACGCTCAGCCAATTGAACAACAAATAAATCAGTTAGTTTTTTCGTGTGCTTTGTTTCAATGATAGCGCCGTTAACGGTCTGGCCTGCGGTACGAATGTCACCTCTATCAACCTCTTTGCGCTCAGCTCTATCTGCTAATGTTTTATCTGCATAGAGATTGTCATAAATCTCACGCTGGTCTGGCGTAAGTGACAGTCTGGCATCTTTTAGTGCCATGCCATCAGCCATTTTTGCGCGCAATATATTGCTGTAATCCTCTAGTGTTTTTGGGTCATCCATCCCTTGCAAGCGCTCAGTTTGAGCTTCTTTATTTTTTTCAATGAATTCTTTTTTTCTATCCATTGCTTTATCAAGTGAGTCTTGGGTGATTGCTTCAACTTGTGATTTAATGCCTTTATATCTTTCTTCACCAAAACCAGAAGAGTAACTTGTCATGCCGCTTTCATTCGGCAATAAAAAGCTGCTTACCATGTCACTGTAAAGCGCACCCACAACACGTATTTTTTTCTCACTTTTATAGCGTGATTCTAAGTATCTGCCACCGCGATCAAATAATTGTTGTTTAGTGAAATTTGCATCAAGATAATCTTTAATTGATTGCTCATTAGCAAGCATAGATTCAAATGCTTTTTTATAATCGTCTACGTTGGCTATGCCTTTTTCGTACTCGTCCATTGCATTGTCAAAATCATCCAATGGCGTTTTGGGCTTAATCGTAACTTCTGGTTTTGCTTCTTGCTTTTGCGCTGGCTCAGATTCTGGTTTTTTAACATCTTCTGAAACAGGCTCTTTTGCCAGTTGGCTAAATAAATCCTGCGCACCAGCTGCCGACGCCTTATCAGACTCGCTATCACTGCCAGTTAAATTGAATGCGTCTTGATTGTCGGTACCGGAATTGCGTTTAGCGTCTTTGGCGCGTTCGGCATCTGCAATAGCCTGTTTGCTTGCAGTATCTTGACCTAATAAATCTAGCTTTTTGGTAGCTGACTCGCTGCTAGTTTCAGTTTGTTTTTGGCTTTCAGAATCTGCGTTGCTTTCGTTTTCACGCGCAGGCTCATTGCGTCCAGCACTTTCTTGCGGCTCTCTGGCGTCAGTTTGGCTAACATCGCTTTGGTTTCTTCGCTCATATTCAGCAATTTGTTCAAGATATTCTCCTATGTCATCATTAAATGCATCTTGGTAATTTTGCGCTTGGCTACTGATGGATGCAAGTACATTATCGTCAGAAGCCGATTGCTCAATTAAAGCCATCCAATTCATGTCACGCACAAGCTGCGCTAACGCATCCTCTTCCTCAACAGTTAAAAATGGATTGTCATCTAACTCATTTACCGTTTGATTGCTATTCTTGATTGTTTCAACCAGCTCAATCATGGCATCAATCGCCGCATTTTCAACCTTGCTTAATGGCTTACCATCAACCGCTTTTTGAACGGCTTTCTGCATGCCAGGATAAGATAATCCGCTACCTTTACGAATAGCATCCAAGTCATAATCTTTAGGCTCCCATGTGGTTCTGCCAGATACTTGATTGTCATCATCACGAATAATACGTCCACCAATTGTTGCCCAATCCATATCAGGCATCCATGCGCGTAAAATGTCTTTATTCTCAGCAAACTTTTCATTCAATACAGTTGCTTTAGTTTTAGCAATAGGGGTTGGTTTAACTGCGGCAGGTTTTAATGATTTGCTTGTCAGTTGCGGAACGTAAGCTTTATCAAAAGTCAGTATCTGTTTATTGAACTGACCAGAAGCTTTAACCGCTTTTTTGATTTCATCAATCGTGGCATTGGTAGGCACATTGATTTCTTGCTCGGTTTCATAATCAAGCAATGGTTCGCCGTTATAAAGCACAGACAATTGTTTGCCATTTGAGGCAACACTGATTTTTTCAGTTGAGTTTTTACCGCCGATTTTTGCAACTTCAATTGGTCCGTTAGATTCAACTGGTGATACAGAAACTAATGCTGGTAACGCATCTGGCGTTTTGACGTTTTTGGCTTGTATTGGTTTTAAGAATGCATCTTTGTCATTGAGCATTGCTTTAAATTGCTCAATCGGCAATGGAGTGATGCTATCTAATCCCTTCCAATCGCTTGCGTAATTGCTACGGTATGCCGATTCCGCTTCATCTTGCGAATCGTAGCCAATGTAAACTTTGGGTTCATCAAACTTGCCAGTGTCTGGATGATTTTGATTAACCACATAAACCTCACCAGCGTAATCATCTGGCGTACCTGTTTTGATATTTACATCAACATGCTCTTTATCAGGCGCACGCGCAACGACACCTTTGACATAACCGTAATGGCCGTTCATGGTGCTTTCCCATGACTTTCCATCTTTGTCGGTTCCGCTACGTGTGCTACCGTGCGGATTTTCAATTGAAATATCCAAGCCATTCAACTTTACTTTGCCTACTTTGTAGTTTCCAGCTTCTTTCTGAGCTTGAGTAGGCTCTGGTGTATCGTTAAATTGAGAAGTTGAGGCATCATTAGCATTGACGTCTACAGCGGTTAATAAATCTTTAGGCCCAGTTACTGCATCTGCGTTAATGTTTCCATTTCGTAAAGGTGTAACGTCTCCGCTGCTTTGTAGAGGCTCTTCGGTAAGCTGACTGCTTTGCCCTGTGATGGCGTCTGTGAGTACAGATAAATCTGCCACGCTTCCTTGAATGAGATCAGGTTCTTGTCCACTGGTATTTTCAACCACGGTGGCAAGCCCATCATTTGCACTACTGATGCTTCCATTGCTTTCATCTAAAATATCTGTGGCATTAATTGATTGGTCATTGATTGGTGCGCCTAATGCTTCTAATTTCGCTAATAGTTCAGAATCACCAGATTGTGTTATGGGCATGACGACTTTTGGCTTGATTAGCGAGGCGTTTGTTGCCCCTTCTGCCAACGCAATCGCTTCATCAATGGTTGTGTCAGGGTGAGTGATGTTTTCAACGGCAGCATCGGATTCTGCTTGCTCTTGGGCATTGTCAGCGTCTACCTGTTGCTGTGCGGCTAAGATTCTATCTACACTATGGTTGCTGGTAGGCAATGGCGCTTGAATGTCAGCGCCTTTATTTAGAACGGCTTTAATGGTACCGCCAGCGCCTGCCATTGCACCGCCTTGGAATGCGGCTACTTTTGCCGTGTCTTGCACTTGCTGAATATAATCATCAAGCGTTGCATCTTGATTCAAGCCAAACAATTGACTTTTATCTAATAAGAATTGAGCTGTGGTAGTGACTTCTTCAGACGGAATTTCTTTTGCACCGGTAGTCAGCATTTTCACGCCTAACTCAGCCAGTTTATTTTTACCGCCTAACACTTGCGTTAATGCATCAGCAAACTTATCTGTGCCGCCAAGTTTTTCACCCAATGTTTCAGCTGCACCTGTTGCCAAGGCATGCGCTACTGAACCTGCTACATTCAATTTATCGCGGCTGGCACCGTAATCACTTAAAGCGCTGGTGGCAAAGATAGTAGGTAACGCACCGCCGCCAGTTAATGCGCCGCCCACTACAGCAGGCGCACTGGTAATTATTGACCCTATGGCATCAGTCGCAACCTTTGGCGCTTCCTGCACGATGGAATCAGGTTCAAAGCTGGTAGATTTAGTGCCACGTAGTATTGCGCCACTTTCAACTTCATCGGCATATTTAGATTGTTGAGCGGCGGTATCACGTAAAGTATCTGAATCAGTTAAATCGCCAGCGGCGCGAAGTAAACCAGATTCAATTCTGCCTAGTCCAGCATAGCCTTTTCGCAACCCAACTTCGGCAATACCTGCAGCCCCATCCACAATCTTAGCGCCTTTTTTAAGCGTTTCCTGTGGCTTGGTTGCAGCTTCTTTAAGTACGCGACTACCAGCTTCACTATCAAAACCAGACTCTTTAGCTTCCTCGCCATCTAACCCTTCGGTGACAGAACGATTGTCAGTCATGCGTGCAATGCTTACTGCATCACGGAATGGTTTTAATGCTAAGTCTTTGGCAAAGCCTTTAGCTTTATCAGCAAAGCTCTCTTCATTTTTAACAGGCTTTTCCATAGCAGATAAATCAGCGTCAATCTGATCCGCAATAGAAGGCATTTGGCTATTAATTTCTGCCTCTGTCATGTCATCGGCAAATGTAATTTTCTTACCGCGATAATCTACAATTGGCATTGTTTAGCTCTTAAAAATAAAAAATGGGATAGAGTGATTATTCTCTATCCCACCTGTCGTGCATTTTTAGGACTTACATTAAATTACCTAGCGGCTAAAGGTGTAATTTCCATCCTTAGATTTAGCTAAATTTCCTACATTTTTAACTGTCTCTTTTGCTTTTGGCTGTTTACTAGAACGTGTGGTTGTTTTCTCATTCATGTCAGCATCGTAGGTTTTTTCGCTGGTTGTTACTGTGTCATAAACTTCTTTACCCCACGATGCTTTTTCCTTGGTGTAATCATCACGACCCTTATCTTTGTTTACTGGTTTTTTCTTCCAGTCCGCATAAGATAAATCATCATTGTCTAACTTATCCGCTTTCGCTGGTGCGCGTCCTGCCGAAGCAATTTTAGCCTTTTGACTCACTAATATTTCAGCCGCTTTTTTAGCGTCACCGCCAGCCATGCGCCAAGCTAGATCAATCTCATTTTTAGGCACATCGGCTTCACCGCCACCCTGAAGAATGACTTTGCCGGTACCTGTAGATTTATCAAATGAGAAGATAGATCCATCATCCATTTTAATGCTGTCAAATGTACGTTCTTTTTTTGGTGAAAATTTAAGTAACCCTTCAGCACTTTTCAAATCACCTGATTTTAAAGCCCGCTCAGCAGCATCATCTATCGTTGCGGCGCGGCTTGATTTAACTTCCTCGCCACCTGATTTAACCGTTTGCTCAATACCATTGCTATCGGTATATTTTTGCATCACTGATTCAGGTGTTCTGCTGGTTTCTTCAACATCATTAAAATAACCTGCGCGTTTTTTATCTTCTATGGCGGCCTGTTGATTATCTAATTCATAACCCATTTTTTTAAGCTGCACTTCTTTATCCAGTTTTGCATCAAGCAATGCATTTTGCATATCAAACTCTTCTTGACGCTCAATGGATTTAACGCGGCCATCCGCCGCTTTACCTGCTGCGCCGGCCAACATGCTGCCAAATAAACCGGCCATTACTGATACCCGCCTTGCGCGGCTTTGTTCATTGCCGCATCCATTTTATCTTTAGGCACGCCCATTTTCTCTAAAATAATGTTAGTCATGACTGAGATGGAAGAGGCCATAATCTCTGCTGGAACTTTCTCTTTCATAATTTTTTCCGTAAAATCTGCGGCTTCTGAAAGTAAATAAATACCTGCTGGCACTATCACTTCCGGCGGCATGGTCTGGTTGCTTTTTTGAAATAGCAATAACATCAATCCGGCAATTCCTTCACCCAATACTTGGTCCATTTCACCATCTGCTGAAAGTTGCTCCATCATCATTTGATGTGTTTGCTCTGAGAACATTACCTTCATTCCAGCTTTAACTACTCGCGCAAACGCTTCCTGCAATTTAGGCGGAATAGCCCTTGAAATTTCTTCGCCAATTTCCTGCGGCGTACCGTTAAATTCTTTCATTACGCCGCCCCTTGTTGCAGCAACCCGCCGCCGCTACTATTCTGTTGTTTATAAGCTGCATATTCTTCAGTAGTCATGTACTTAACTTCGCCATTAATCGCTACCGCAATGCGTGGGCTGGTTTGATTTTGGTTACCAGCAAACACTTGTGCATCTTGATTAACGCTAATATTTGAGCCTGGTTGCGCTTGCATGTTGTTGTAGCGGTCTTGTGCAAGGTTAGTTTCAAAATTAACTTGACCAGTTTGAGCATTGCGCAAATCAACGTTTGAATCAATTAGAGGCTGTTGTGCCTCTCGATCCTGAAAAGCGTTATAGCCTTCTGCTGCACCACCGACTAGATTCATCGCATCTTTGTTGCCAAGCAGCTGACTAAATAAACCGCCGCCACTGGATGCTGCTTTAGTTGCGCCTGCACCTACTTTCGCACTTAGATCAACACCCATCTTTGTACCACTACCGAAGCTACTAGCCGCATCGCTGGCAAATGAATCGGCAGTAACACTAGGCACCGCACTTTCAGAAATGTTTGCAATCGTAGCATCACCAGTAACGCCCATTGCGTCTACGGCTTCTGAATTACCAAAAATATCACCAAAGAAATCTTTAGCCTTACCAGCAGCAGCGCCTAGTTGACTGCCACCAAAACCTTCTGTTAATGGGTTGTAATTAAATGCCCCGCCACCAGCCGCAGAAAATGCGCCTGTCACACCGCCTGCAATACCCGCTACCATGCCAAACTTAGTTAGAAATTCATTGCCTGTAAATGCGCCGATAAGTGAGGCAACGCCGCCGGCAATCATTAGTGCGCCAGATAGGGTTGTCATCCCAATAGCCACACCTGCGCTGATGCTGCTGTATGCCGCAAAAGCGGCTAGGGCAGGGGCACGTTTTAATTGGAATGGCGCTTGGCTGTAATGTGACCCATATGGCAAATCAAAATACATAGACGCACGTTTTGATTCTGATTGAGGCAGATATAAGGTTGTTGGTTTGTTAATTGCGAGCATGTCTTGTTTCCTCGTCTAGCCAGAAGTAATCAAACTCACCGTCTGTCCGTATTTTTCTAAATCCCATCAACTCAATCAATGCTTTCATTTTGTCATTGATGAATAATTTGGTTACGATAAAGCCTTTTTCACTCAGTAAATCATCTAGCAGTCGCCCAAATAATTTGCCACGCCCCATGCGCTTTCTAAACGACTTATCCAGTGCAAAATGCGCTTCATTGTTTTGAATCATAATCTCACCCACCTGTCGCTTATCCTGCATCATTGGGCGCAACTCCCACCCAATCAGGCTAAACTTTGCTTCATCTAGGGTGAAACCGTGATCTTCAACTAAATGATCAAGTATTAAACTCATGCCGCAGGGAATGTAAGCAACGCTTCTAAGTTCAAACCACTCATTTTGCCGATAATATTCATGCCGGTTTTTAGTAGCTGATTTTGGTTGCTTACCGCAGACGTTTTAGCGGCAGCCGTTAAATCAGGGTTCATTAGAATCTCACTGATGTTTTTAACTGATTGTTGATACATGGACATGGCGCTAGCTTCTGATTGCATCAGCACTTTGTAGCTGGCTTCAATGTCAGACAATTGCTTGCGCGTTTCTTGGTCCATCATCTGCGCAAGAATCTTGTTTGACTCAGAAGCGTTAACGATGGAAGTCTTATTAGCTTCCCCCGCATTAAACTGGCTATTCTGTACGGCTGTGCCTGCATTGAACTTATTTACATCTTGTGTTTGGCCGGCGTTAAAAACATTGGTTTGCTGAGTATTGGCTTGATTGGTATTAGAAACATTCGTTTTTACGCCAGCATCATATTGCGCAATAGGCAAAGCTCTATCCATCACCGCCGCCTGTCCTGCCTGTACCGCCATTGTGCTATTCAATAACCCTTTGCCGTTAGCAGCTTGTTTTGCACGCGCAGCGGCTTGTTGCATCAAGGGCGAATCTTCACCGATAACTTTATTCGCCTGGCTGCTCATTAATTCGTTTGTATCTACTGCGCGAGTGGCCGCTGTAGTGGTTGCTGCTGTGGCGGGATTGAATGCAGCAGGAGAAGTTGCCGCCTGCTCTGGCACTGCGGCTACCGTGGCATAGTTGTTTATTCCACTAATGGGATTCCAAGGGGTAGATGTGGTTTCTGGCATGATAATTTCCTTTATTAATTTTCATTAACGCCGCAAAGTTTTCTATCTTCAATAACAACGGCTTGGCATGCTGTTAACTGCTCCACTACTTTGTTAGCTCTGGTGGCTTCACTGTAAAGAAATTCAGAAGTCTCTCTTGAAAGTTCGGCATCTGTTTCACCATTATGTCCGCTGGCGGCGGCGAGAGCTTCGGCGGTGATACCACCACTGGACTTTTCGCTGCGGGTAATTGGCTGGCGCAAGACGATACGGCCAGCGCGAACATCAGCAATAAACTTATCTTTTTCAATGTCTGCATTTTGCAATTCCTTTTGATAACTCGTTGATATTTTATTTAATGCGAGAGCGTTGGCATGCTCATCATTTCGTGCGGCTGTTTGTAATGAGATAATTAATGTATTAGCATCAACCAGCTCTTTATTTTCACGCTGCTGCCACGCTACGCGCTCGCCATCACGACCAACGCCATGCATCCAATAACCGACAGAAAATAAGCTAAGCAACCAGCCGCCGGCGATAAACAATATTGTCCAAGGATTTATCATGCGTCTAACTCCACATAATCCAATGGGTCAAACCTACCAGACAACCCTAATCCAACGCTTTGCTGACTACGAATCTCAAAATGCAGATGTCCACCACGGGCGATTGTTTCCATGCCTTTGGCGTTACCTGTTGACCCTGTCTTGCCTATCCATTGGTTTTCAGTCACCTTATCCCCAACCTTTACAAGCAACTCGCTTAAATGTGCATAAAAAGCAAATAGTCCATCTTTAAGCTTTAAGGTAATGGTGTAGCCGTACCCATCCAAGCCCATATTTATCCCAACAATAGTGCCGTTGCCAACTGCGTAAACAGCCACACCTTTGTTGGCTAAAAGGTCTATGCCTTGATGAGCGCGTGGTGAGCCATCGGCATTCTTGCGCACCATACCGAACTTTGCACTTTTGACGCTGGCTAATCCAGCCGTGCGCAATTTACACATTGCAAGTGGTTTCATTGTCTTCTCATTAAAAAATAGCTGTCAGTATGAATATGGTATGAACTTAATCTCACCCTAATCTCACCTAGGCCATAAACTGGTTATTGAACGTTGCTTGGATCTAAAGGACTGCGACAAATATTATCTTTACCATAACCGGCATAAGTAAGGCCGTCGTACACAGCCGCGTTAACATACCGTAGCGTGGTGTCTTCACCATTAACCTTAGTGGTTACAAAAGCGAATCCACAATAGCCTTTCATATTTCCCACATTACCAATAGGCAAGCCATTGAAAGCAGGGTCACACGCTAGTACAGCCTGTTTTTCGCAATCGTTAATTGGGTTAGGCGCTTGATAATCTTCGTAGACAATACGCTCAACCACGACCTGGCTAACTAAGCACTCAGGCAAAACTGCCACCGTGCCGCTTAATGTTTTGGTTGGCGCAATTTTTCCTTTAGCATCAGGCTTGAACAGGAATGCGGTTTGTCCTGTGCTGGTGGTGGTTTTACAAAGTGCAGCATGCGCATTTTCAGAAAACAGCACTACTAGCAATAACAAACCAATCCAAATGACAATTGTAGAAACTAGTGGATCTAAATTAATCTTCATGATGCACTCCTACGGTTATAGCGTTTTGAAAATCTATAAAAGGTACTAGGCCACATGGACGCTGCGATGGCGACAATTGCCCAGCCGAATTGCCATGTGATAGCTTGATGCCAAGAATAATAAATAGTCACTAAGCCCACAATGAACGAAGCGCCGTACTTAGTAAATTGACAAACCCTGCCGCCTTTATCTAAGTGTTGCGCCGCGTACAGGCTTTCTAATACCAGATAAATGCCGAGTATAAAAAATATAAGATTCATATCATTCACCTTTGCCTAGCTTAATAAGACTAGCAATGCGTTTGGCAATGTCTCTTACAAAATCCTTTGCTACATCAAATAGAAAGTTGCCGAACTCCTGCAACCTTGGGTAAAAATAAACCAGCATAAAACCTGCGCCACCAGCTGCGCTTTTTTGCGCAAGATCAGGAAAGTATTTAAGTAACAATGGCATTAACCAAGCGGCGATAATCGTTGCACTCAATACTATAAACAGCGTTTTAAAAAAGTGTTTAACTGCGGTCACCCTGCTCGTGAACTCAGGAATAGCATCACGTAAGGCAATGCCTATCCATGCCCCGACAAAAGCCATGAGCACTACCATTGGCGGCAAATCGAATACCTGAGTAATGAATATGGAAATAAATCCTGCTGCAACTGGTGCAACTTCGGCTATATGCTCTGCTGGGTCTGCCATGCTTAACCTTTCTTAGTTTTGGTTACTTTACCTATGCCCACCTGTGTAACGGGCGTAAAAAAACCGCCACATAGCGGTTACTGGCATTACTTTCTTATTTTTTAATAACCTTCAAAGTCATTACCGGACGACAACCCCCACAATAGCAACAGCAATAACGGGGATAATAAAATCAAACCAAGCATCAGCACTCCAACCAGTAAAGCCCTGATACCAACGCAAGTTATAGTCGCCATAGAGATGTAACTTGTATTCACGCTGCGTGTACTCCCTTGATAAAAACCAGCCAATCGCAAAAGCGGCGCCGACCCAAGCATTACCTAATACCCATAACCCTAAAATCTGCATGAAAATCGCCCATGCACCATGAATAATGTTCGTTTTGTTTACCAATTTGGGATTCCTGATGTTACTTCATGTCGTTCTTTATAGGCTGCCAACTCCGCATCTGCATGTGCTTCACTGACTTCACCCACATCCCGCTTGATCCAACTTATAACCTTTTCTTGGGTAAGATTATTAAAAGCTATCGGCGTAACTGGTTTGTTATTAAACGCAGTTGTAAATGAGTGCATGTTTTGGTCAACTCCATCACTCGCAGTGATAGTGAAATCAGCTGCAATAACAATGTCATTCACATCACGCAGAAGATTCGTTACGTTGTATTGGTAAGTGTTCATACAGGCGCATCGCCGGTATCAACGATCGTACCAGGCGCTATTTGATGTTGTGCCTGCTGCTGTATTTTTTGAATCATTCCAGCACTCTCTTTAAATTGGCGCTCTGCCAAAACAGCTAAAATGTAATCTGCTTCTTGTTGTGTAAAATAAAAATTCATTGATTCGCTCCTATGCTGTGACTGATTTAACGATAGCGAAGCCTAAAACAACGGCCTCACTGAGACTCCCTGCGGTTTCATTTCTTAATGATATTTGGCATGAACCAGCTGCAATTGCGCTGATGGTTACGGTATAAGAACCAACAGTGCCGCCGCTTACAATGTTAGGAATAATTAAGTCCGTACCCGTAATTGCGCTGTTGGTAAGTGTGAATGAGACGGTAGTTGCAGCAGCTAAGGCGGCATTATTCATTGTGATCTGACCGCACGTTTTATTCAAAGTAACGCCTGTTGATTTGTTTGTAGCTTGCGTGACCGTGCCGCCTGCTCCCGTAGCATACCCAATTCCTTGAGTTGCCCCATTAGATAAGATTGAAGTCGTAGCTAATATGTTACCAGTTACATCGACTACAGCTACTGGTGCCGTTACACCGCCAAATCGACTGTTTCCAGCGTAGGCGTTATTTGCAGTGCCATTCATGTAAAGATTCCAGCGGCCTGTGCCAGAAGCTATATCGCCATAAAATCCGTAGTTGTTTGTTGCACCTATCAGAGAGTTAGCAACAAAGAAACCACGCTGATTTGTTACTGTAGAGCCAGCGCCTATCGCACCTTGACCAGCATGAAAATGAGTGGCAGTACCAAGTGTAAATGCTGCAGCTTCTGTATTTAGTGAATTTAAAAAGCCGATAGCAACGCCTGTAACATCCGATTTTACAGTGCCAAAATTACGGGCAGCATATGAGGTAGCCGCACCAGTAATGTCTTTTGTAATTGATACAGAAGTATCACCATATAAACCTCCACCTATACCTACCGCACCAGTAGTAGTTAGTGTAGTGAATGCACCGGTATTAGCAGTGGTAGCCCCAATAGCAGTATTGTTTATCGACCCACCAGAAATGACGGGACTTGTAATTGTTGGGCTGGTGCCGAATACTAAAGCACCAGAACCTGTTTCATCTGTTATTGCACTGATTAAATTGGCACTGGAAGGCGTTACTAAGAAAGTGGCAACATTAGCCGCAAGCCCACTTACACCCGTTGAAATTGGCAATCCTGTGCAGTTAGTCAAAGTACCGCTGGAAGGAGTACCAAGTGCAGGCGTGACAAGCGTTGGGCTTGTAGCAAAAACCAATGAACCGCTACCAGTTTCGTTTGTAACAGCGGCGGCTAGGTTAGCACTTGTAGGGGTAGCTAAGAATGTTGAAATACCCGCCGAAAGACCGCTTACGCCTGTGCTTATGGGCAATCCTGTACAGTTTGTTAATGTGCCAGACGCAGGCGTGCCCAATGTAGGCGTTGTTAGTATGGGGCTTGTTAACGTCTTATTGGTAAAGGTTTGTGTAGCCGCGAGCAATGCAATGGTGTCATTGGCTACTAATGGGATGGTATGTTTTTGACCTGAGTTCTGGCCTATTTGACCGCCGGTTACATACAAATCACCAGAAACAGTAGCGTCTGTACCGTTATCAGAAATAACGCTAGAAGCCTCTAAAGCGGTAGCTGCTGCGTTCACTTTGACTGCCTTGCCGCCATTACTCGTTAATGTTGGCAGTTTATTAAAGCCAGCTTCAATAGAATCCATCTCAGCGCGCATTAACGCAGATGAGCCAGGTACACCCGTCTGCGGATAACCTGTGCTGTCATAGTAGTCATTTGCTGGCATATTTTTACCTTAAAAGCCTTCTAACCGTGTAATGAATAATTGCGCTGTTAACCGTAAATGGCCTAAACAAGTCGGATGTGCTTCGTATAATTAGAGAAATATTTTCAGCTGAACCAGTTATGTCTTGTTCTGCCGGTAATAGTGTTCTGCCATCCCAAAAAAAAGAATCCCAAACAAATCTATCCCAATTCACATTGCCAAATGAAGTGGCTATATCGCTTGTTGTGCCCTGCTCTATTTCCGTAGAACCGTAACCAAGCTCATAGGACGCATCCATTTCCGCATAACTGCCACCTGTGATCTCATAGACCGCTTTGCGATAACGTTTTCTAAGCCTTGGGTTTTTCATGAACGAAAACGCCAAGTTCACGTATGCAATAATTGGCTCACCATCAAAGCTTGTTCCACGCTCCATACGATACACAAACCCATCTGTGTCACCTGCGTAGACAAACTCTTCACCACTGTTACTTTCGTAGGAACTCATGACGGTCATGGTGTGTGCATATTGAATAGGCATAGCGCCTTTAAACTCACCATTCTGCATGGTGACGTGCAATGCGTATCGATCATTAAATAAAATACGATACTGGTCACGCAATCGGACAATGCAACTACCGATTGACCTAGTGACTCGAGCTTCTATAAATGGACGGATATTTTTTGTGATTTGACCGCTAGAAAAGTTACCGAAAGCGTCTGTTGCAGCAATCTGTCTCACCCCTAAAGCATCCAGCACATAACCTTCTGCGATGTTTTGCATGGTGTAATCAAAACCGCCAACTTCAAAACTAAGGGTAACTAAAGAAAAATCTGCCGTGCTATTGCCATATAGCATGGATGTTTTATTAGAGGTGAATATTGCCAATGCTGCACTGAGGTTTGAACCTATCATTGGCATAAAACCAGTGATGGTGTCGCCCATTGCAATTTCGCCAGCACCAGTGATGATTGTCCAAACATACGGCGCACCAACACCACTATTCTGTGCACTGCCATCAAACGACAAGAACAAGTGATTGACGTGCACGGTGATATGCTTTGGCGTGTCATTAGCCATACCAGTGCTAATCGGCACTAAAGTCGTACCATCAAACTCAAACGCACGGTGTACACCACTTACACCATACATTTTTATACTGCCTGCACCACCGCCAAAATTGTAGTTTACAAACTCATAGCGCCCACCCGGAGCAAGCGTAATGATTGATTCTGCACCACTCAAAGTCAATGCACCTCCACCAGTAGAAGTTGCGGCACCTACGGCAAAGTTGCCACCTGCAGGAGCAGATATGATTAAACGACCTGTATTTACGCCAGAGGCTAGAGTGCCAGTTTGCACTACTACGCGATTGATGGTTGCTGTTACGCCGCCTTGAGTGAGTGTGTCAGCATCTTGCACGCTGGTATTGGCATTGCTGAATGACACCTCGTAGCCTAGATTAACCAACGTCCAGCCACTGCTAGAGGATTTATACATGGCAGCAGCAGTACCACCTGCATTATTTCTAAAAGCATAGACAACACTGTTGTACCGATGCACCCCCAAAATACTGCCACTACCAGGTACGGCAGCAATATCAGCACGGTAAATATCAGCCGCTAAATTGGTGTATTGCGCTTGCGTTAACTGATCGGGCGCTGAGCCAGATATTGCAGTTGATGTGGTGGCTGCAACGATTACCGCAGAAACGGTAATGTTTTCACCGGAAACAAAAGTTCCGGTGAGCTTAGTAAAGGCGATTAAATCTGCAGTAGCTGCAATTGCAGTGGCGGTTGCACCACTGGTGGCACCGGTAATAACATTGCCATAAACAACTGCGCCAGTAAATGTGGCTGAGATAGTATAAAATATGGCATCCGATGGCTGCGGCCTGCCATCTAAGCGCTCATATCCGGCAACGCGCCTATATCCGCCATCTATATCCACTTCAAAGTTAAGAGAGTCGCGGCACATGCCGTCCGGCATGGATAAAGGCGGCGTCACTAGGTTTAAGCCACCTTTAAGCGGAAAATATGAAATCTGGACTGAGGGAAAATCCTGCATTACGCAATCACTTCTTGCGTAGGTGATGCTCTAGCTAATTCAGTATCAAGCAATCCTGCAGGTTTAGCCGAAGCGTTACCAACATCACGCTTTAATTTAGACCGTAATTTATTTGCTATTCCCTCATAATCCTGAGTTAAAGCACTGACAGGGTTATTGCCAACATTCTTAGATAGCTTCTCTAAATCTTTGTATGCCCCTTGAGTGCCGCTTAGCTGGCGATAATTACCGCTGATTGGTGTTAAATTGGTCTCCCTGACAATATATTCAGGTGGATCATTCATCTGTCCAAAGCTCACGTCTGCAAAGCCCTTCAACTGATCCGGTCTGGCGCTTTCATGTATATAACTTAGTCCATTACCAATACCCATCATAAAATGAGTATTCTGTTTTTTTGGTTTTATATTGGCGATTTCCGCTGATGCTTTCTCTGAATCATCGTATTTACCAATGGCAGTTTCACCACGTATAGCCTTTATCAAACCAGCACCTAAGTCAGCAATTCCATTACTCAAACCGGTTGTATTTTTTACCACCTCAAATTTCTGAACTGCCTCTCCTTTCATCTGGCGCTTCATTTCATCAAAACGTTTGTTATAGGCCTCAATGTCTTGATTCAGAGTTTTGTCTGCATTGATTGCCCTACCAACCTTGTCGGCTTTCATCGCCAGCCGTTTAGCGTCATAGCTCATCTCGCCGTTCATCTGGTCGGATAATTTACGGGCGCTTTGCGTGTCAATCTTCTTGATTTGATTCGCTCTCTCGGTCTTGCTTAATGCTTCGAAATAAGCGGATGCCATTTGTTTTCTTACTTCGCGCTTAGCTTTGGATGCTCCTGTTGCCATGATTTACTCCTAAGCTAATGGGTTTGCCATACCTACGTCTGGCAGTTGGTTAATTTCCAAACGGTTCATATAGCGCTTGCTGTTTTTCTGTCCACGCATTACGCACTCACCTGCGGATTCGTATAAGCCGTATTGTTCTAATGCCATCCATACGATCAGCATGTGATATTCGGCTGGCATTTCTGGCTCATCGGCATTAGCCGCTAACACCTGTGGTGATTTCCAATATTGGCCACTCACTGTGAAAATGCCATTCGGCTTAGGCCCTAGTAATAACTTGCGATCAGGGCCAATGGAAAAGCAGACAGGGGTGTCGGCAGACTGTGATCCGGTTAAATAGATGCTGCGGTAATGTGAGTAAAACAATTCACCTAATTCAAATTCATTTGATACACCTACACTGGTGCGAAATGATTTAATGGTGTCAACATCCCACTGACTAAAACGACTAGCGATACCTGCTTCAGCTGCAGTGTAGTCATAATCATTAGCCGTGGTATTAAATGAAAAATCACCGCGCATCCAATTCCAGTTAGATCTCGCTAGCTGTATATCTTCGTACGCAGTGTTTACCCAATCTACAATACGCCGCATTTCCCCAGTCTGACTGACGACAGTGCTAGGGCCTATGCCGCTAATGCCGGCCTCCTGTCTCAATCGCTGACATATTTGCAGAAAGGTCATTTAATTAACCAGCGCGGCGTGAAGCGCGTAATTGTTTTAACCACTCACGGCCACGCGGGTTCTGATCTTCAATGACTGAGAATGGATAAATATCCGCGCTCGCTGCACGCTGTGCTGAACCACGCTCACCGTCATTGTTGGTAAACTCGTAGTTGGTGTAACGCACTTGACGCGCACCAGCCAGCACATTTAGATACTTACGCTTGATGGTGATTTCTACGCCACGCGGCACCCATGGATGACCTTGTGGACCGGCACCAATACCATTCACCGAAATAAAAACATAACGCTCTGGATTCTTGTCTGTGCTTTCGGAAAGCATGACCGTGACAGGCTCTTCCATAAAGGCAAGCTTGGCGGCTTTATCTGCAAAGCCATGCACGTCACCTTGAATTTCTATGTCGCTACCTATGTCCTTACGCACGCCGTTATCAAATTGCACGGTTTTTTCTGGTGCGACTTCTAACTCTGCGGATTCTACGGTTTTAGATTTAAGCGCTGGACGTGATTTTGCGGTGCTAGGTTTTGGTTTATTTGAGGTTACTCTTGCCATGAAGATTAACTCCTATGTAATGGTTATTTGGTATAAGAACCATCAATATAACCAAACCCACCTGTGTCTAATTTAGGCAAGAAAAAAGCCCCACGAATGAGGCTTTTTCTCAGCAAGTTAACTTAAAATTTAACTTATGCGCGTGCAGTGAAATAGCAAGTTTTGCTTGCTAAAATCAAAGCCAGCGTTGCGTTTTGCAGTACACGGAAACCTGTTTGGGTTAACGTAATACCGCCATTGCCGCCGGTGACTTCAAAGGTACGCGTGCCAGCTGCTACAGTTTTAAGGCAACCGTTATCTGCCATGCCTTCAAAGAATTCACCGCTAACGCGATCTGTAAGGTTTAGCCAATTCACGTATTTAGGTTTAAAGCCTACATCAATTTCGACATAATCAGCCGCAGTAATCGCAGTCGCATCAAACACGACTTTGCCTTCTGCAAATTGACCGTTGCCTTGTGATGGTGGTGCGGTTTGGGTATAGGTTGTATTTTCAGCCATTTCGTTCTCCTAGTGTTCTTTCAATAAGTTGATTTACGCTAACAGCGTTAATGCGCCTGGTGCATCAAAAGATGCTTGCGGTAATACGCGTGCGCGAAGTGTTGTAGATGCCAAGTCCAAGGTGCCGCCTGATTCGTTCTGCAATCGCACAGAAACGGTATCAGCTGCGGAAACGTATGCTGTTACCGTGATGCCTGCCAAATCCACACCAGCAGACACCATGGCAAAGTCGCCAAGGGCTGCACCAGTTACGGTGATTGTGGTCGTGGCACCAGCACCATCAATTAGCGATGCCGTGTCATAAACTGCTGAACCAGATAGAACGCCGCCAATAGAGGCGCGTACATCGGTTAAGTCAGCTAACAAGGCATCAAACAGCTTACGCAAATCTTTAGCATCTGCTTTATCGGCAAGTGCTGAGAGGCGTTGTTTAATTGATTCGCTCATGTTGAATTCCTTTAAAAATTGAGAGGCCGAAGCCTCTACTCTATGATTAAGTTGCTAAGTCAGGAGTGCCGCACTCGACTACAGCCATCCAGCCTTGGTTCAATACAAGCGCATCGTAATAGAACTTGGCGCCGGCATAACCACGTTGACCCAATGGATCGGCTTTATCGGCTACACCAGGTGGAACCCATGTAGGATTGATCGCATCCACACCACGCAACATCACATTACCCCATGCCTCTTCTGCGGCTACAATCACTGGATATACATCGATCAATGTGCCGGTTGTTGAGTAAAGGCCCGTTGCACCAACTGCCGCACCTGAATCAATGTACGGTGCAAGCTCTGGTGACAACACGAAGCGGAATTCTTCGCATGTACCAATCTCAGCGTCTGACACTGTTTTACGGTTGCCGTAATCTGACACATGCGTAAAGCCAGGTAAATCACGAATCGCTGGTGCCATGTCTGTTGAACAGAACACGATATAAGCCGCTTCTACTGATGAAACGCCATAGTTGCCGCTTGAATCCAAGATTGAAGTGATACGTTTAGCGTGGTTGTTATGCAAGCTTTTAACTACCTTGCGAATCAAGTTCAATGACAATGACAAGTCAACTGTCGCTGTGCTAGTACCGCCAGCATAAAACTTGTTGGTACCTGCTTTAAGCGCACCGTAACAAATCATTTCACGAATCAAACCAACCGTTTCACCGATTTGTTTTTTCATGTCACCTGCAACATCATCTTCATACAAGTCAAACGTCTTGTCGGTGATTGAATACAACACGCCGTATTCTTCAACCACAGCCGTCACATCGGTGTAACTGATGGTGCGTGCGGTAGGTGTCACGCCTTCATTCAATTTGTAACCATCGGCAAACGTGCCTACATTTGCGCCAGTGATCCAGATGTTGTCAGTGCCACTTGGCGGTAATGCGCGACGATATAAAACCGTATCGCTTGAGTTTTTCGGAATCTTCTTTTGAAGTCCATTTTTACACAACACCTCCATCGGCATTGCGTGTTTAAGAATATCGCCCTTTAACTTACCAATACGGGCGGCTGCTGTGGTCATTGTTTGAATAGCCATTTTTTAAATCCTTTATCGTTTATTAAAGGCCGCATTAAAGCCGTCCTGCTCAGTCTGAGCCTGCGGAACAAGTGCTTTCTGCGTACCCTTCGGTGTAATCGCACGCTCTAAACGCTCTCTGCGCTCTTGCGTGCCCGTTTGTTTTTTACCGCTCCAATCTTTAAACGCCGTAAGTTGCTCACCTAAGTACATGGCATCCCAAGAGTCATCAATCTTCTGTTGCTCTTCTGTTGGTAGCGTTTGCTTCCATACATTGAACTCATCGGACCGAATCACCTTTGGATAATCACGATGCTGTAACAACAGCAAATTCGTCTGCATTTCCTTAGATAAATCTTCTCTTACCTGCGCCACCCGTTCATCAATATTGCTATTGAATTGTGTGGCTTCTGCACCGTTATTACTGGCGCCTGTTTCGTTTAAATCTGCAGCTAATATTTCTGCAAGGTCAGGGTATTCTTCATGCAATCGCTTAAAAGTATTGCCAGCTAAATTTACTGCCGGCTTGTTGCTGCCATTTTTTTTAAGCTCTTGTAGCGCTTGATTGAACTCGCCTAACTTGCCATGCAACTTCCGAATTTCGGCGGTTGTCATTTGCTCGGCTTCTTCAATCTTTGGCAACTTAGCTAACATCGCTGTTAGTTCTTCTGCCGTTACACCCACTTTTGCTTCAGGCGTATCAGTTACTTCTGCTTGCGCATCTGTAACCTCATTTGCAACTTGGTTTTGCGTCTCGACCTCTTCTGTGTTTTGTACTTCTGCAGGGGCTTCATCAGCTCGTGCTTCGGTGTTAAAACTTGCAGAAAATGCGGATTGCTCTGCCTCATTTACTTCTTCCACGGTATTCTGTGTTTCGATCACTTCATTTTCTTCTGCCATTGCTTAATGCTCCTTTAATACTCATCAGGGGGTGATTACTCATCGCCTGCTGCGATACTCGGCGGTGGTTTGTCCAGCGCCAGAAAACTTTTAATCTCTAAAATCCTGCCGCGCATTTTTGCGGTATGAACCGCATCACTGTCACCATCGTTTTGTAAACGGCATAGGTCCAATCGTGATTCCAAATGCGCTTTAATTTTTATCCACAAAGCCGTTTGGGCTTCTGCGGAATTAAGTATTAGTTTGCTCACAGTGCTAAGTTACTCCTGCCCACCTGTGTCAAATGCCACTTCCTGTTTGAATAGCCAAGTTTTTTTCAGCGGTAAACATTTCACGTTTGTTCTTTTCTTTAATGGCTACTTCTGCTAATTGCGCCTTGATTTTGTCTATGCTTAATTTTTCCGTATTGGAAAGTTTTAATATTTCCGTGTCACGATTAAGCTGTGCCATTTGCAACTTGAATTGACGCTCTTCACGCGCCTCCTGCAAATCAAGCTCTCGCTGCGTTTGTTTTTCTTGTACATCGGCTTGAGAAACAGACACCATGGCATCGCTGCGAATCTTGGTGGATTCAACCTGTGCTTTAGCACGGATAATGCTAGGGTCTTCTGGCGGTGGATTCTGCGCTTGCTGTTCTGCGAGTTTTGCCAGTTCTTCTTCTGTGAATTGGAATGAGCGCGGGTCTAGGCGTTGTGATTTAAAGTATTCGGCCACCCATCGTTTAGGGTCAATACCAAAGGCAGGATTAACGACCATCGCACCCATTTGTGCAATCGTTTGATTCTGTATGTCACGCTCCACCAATGCCGATGATCCACGTGCAACAATCTTGTAATCACCCTTTTCTGATTCCGGTACATCAGGATCAAGTAATAGCCATTCGTAATAACGACGAATATGTGGCTCGGTGATTTTGTCATCATAGGTCCGTGCGATACGGCGCATGACGGTTGATGCATTGTTGTTCAACATCTGCATGCCACCCACCGTTTCAGGTGCCGCGCCTTGTTGACCTTGTAGCAACATCGGCAAGCCCGTCACATCTTCAGCCATCTTGATAGCAAACTGGATAATGGCGAATAGCTCGTTCTGCATGGCCGGAATATTTATTGCTGCAAATGCTTCAGCTACCGTGCCAGTGGCATCTTCCAGCATGTACCACAACTTACGTGGGCTGAGTGCCCATTGTCCATCGGCTGGTTCTATCATGCTGCGCTTCATGACAATCTGCGGACCGCTCATCAATCCGGCGTTATCCATCACATTGCGCACACCTGCATTCAAAATGCGTTGCGGTGTTCTAATTTGACGGCTTACACCTATACCGGTCCAGTGCCCGTCACGCTCTTGCCAGGTCATTACGTCATAGGGAAACTCGCCTGAATCCAATGGATTGATGGCAGCTTTAACAACATAGTCATTGATCATCACGACGATGGCTGCAATACTTTCCGTGCCTTGACAGGGACAGCCGGCGGCTTCCATATCTTCAGGTGAGATATAACCCGTGTAATACCAGACTTCGTACTGTGAATTGCCGTCTACGTTAAGTGATTTACGTTCATTGTCTTTAGTCTCGAGATGCTGTTTTTGCGGACCTTCTTCAAGGCATTTGTGCACCATTTCAGCAATGTATGAATCATCCTTGAGCAAATCTTCAACGCCACGTTTTGTTAGGCGGTCTTTTTCAAAGGTAAAACTGCCGCGATGTATGTCATTGCCACATGCAGGATCAGGGTAAAAATCCCATGGGTCTATGCAACGGGATTCAGGGTACATTTTTAATTCACGCTTGACGGCAGTCAGTCCTCCCTCTTTACTGATGGAGGTGTAATTGCGCGCTGTTGGATAAGGACCCTTGATAATTCCCGTACCTAATCTCGCACACTTCTCAATGACTTTGCGTGTTTCATGGTTATAGTTAGATTCAGTCAGCCAGTCATCAATGCGTGTTTCAGCTTCTTCAGAAGCCGTCTTCGCCATATCAATGATCTGCTTGGCGTGTTCGCCTACAGTCATTTGTTTAGGCTGACCATCAGGGCCTTGCGTCATGGCAGGCTGTCCGTCAGGTTTTAATAATGGCGATTGACTAGCTTTATTTTTGATAAGCGTTGGGATTGGTGTCGGGTCAATGCCCCAGTTCTGGTCATCGGTAGGTAACAGCATGTCAGCAACTTTTGCCGCAGCTGCATCCACATAAGGGCGGGTAATATTCAGGAAAACACGCGAACGAACTACTTGGTCTTTTTTCTTATCACTGCCGCCATCTGGTGATAATGGCTTGCCGCGATTGCGGTACAAGTCACGGTTGGCATCATCAATGCCTTCGTAATGCTCTTCATCTTCAAGCCAGTCATCTTCTACACCAGACTGTATGCGTGCAGATACGGCTTCATCGCGCTGCTTGGAAAGCATAGACCCAAGTGACTGCAATCGCCCAATACGTTCTTCATATTGACGCTTCTGTTCTTCTGCCACCGCCTTCTCATCAAGTTCAGCAACAACAGCGGTAAGTTTAATATTTTGTTTTGCCATAATATTAGTATTTATACCGAATCCCACCTGTGTCTCAGGTTTGGTTTAGGCGTAAAAAAAGCGCCCTATTGCTAAGGCGCTTGATATGAGAGCTAAGAGTTATTTAGAATGAAATGCTAGATTTCATAAGCGTATATATTGTCCTTTAAATACCTATTGATTCAATTTTAGTAAGCAATGCTTGTTTTTACTTCATCAGCGATTGCTGCATAACCAGCATCATTGTAATGTGTCCCGTCACTGTCGTAGGCTGGTAATATAGTGCCATCACTGGCTGAATTGTTAATTATTGCCGCTACATCCACTTTAATCACTGATGCAGGCAATGCCATCACTCGTACATTTTGTGCTTTTGTTAATGTCCAGCTATAACCTGTTGCTGGCCCTGAAGTTAGTACGATAGGGATAATGTCTAAGTTTAGACAATAGTTAATAAACTCAAGCGTATAACCCCATGACGCATCGAATATAGCTTGAGTATTACCGTCATTAGGCGACCATGCTTTCATTACGGCGTACTTCGGTGAGTATTTACTTAGCACTGCTTTTGCAACCGCTAATGTGTCTACAGTTTTTTGTGCTGATGTGCCGTAATTTGCACAAACAAAATTTAATGAATTGCTATAGCTCCCCCAAGTGAGATATTCAGGCCAACCAGCATAGCTAGTGCTAGAGCCTACACCTTGAATCAACGAATCGCCAAAAGCAGCAATCTCTTGTACGCCACTAGAATAATAAAATATCGCACCTATCGGGTTCTGAACGCCACCATAAATATCATAAGTTGGTTGTGCAGAGGTAATCAACGCAGCTAGGGTGCCTGTAAATGAATTATTTCCATGATTAAATTTAGGATTTGCGGCTAATGTATTTAGATTAGTATAATTTGTGCCGTTATATGATGGATGTACGGTCTGGTTAGCACTAGGTGCAAAGTGGGTTGCAACTCTTAATAATGGTGGAGCACCTACAGTATCGGTTCTAGCTAAGCTTGTTATCTGGATAAAATCAGATACGATTTCAGTTGGTATTACTTGACCACCTACGCCAGTAACCGCAACTGGTATAGAAACCGACTGTGAGCCAGCGAATGTAACAAATCCTGAGAACGTCAATGCGCTATTGTTAGCTGACGACCCAGCCCCTGCCGTTGCTACTGACGGGGCAACTTTCACCCCGTCTATGTCCATAGTATTCGCGGTATCATAGTTCTGATAGATTAGCTTAACGCCGAAAAATGGCGCGAACGCTGGCAACTGCGAATTAATAACTTTACCGCTAGTTATATCGCCAGCTAGAGCTTGCGAGCCCGGGCTTGGTAATAGTTTTAACGATGCAATAGATGATTGTCTGCTTAATGGGGCGTTAGTGCCACTAGGCGCCAATAGCCCTGTAACATTGCCACTAGAATCTGTTTGATAGCTTGCAATCGAACCTTGAGAGCCGCGCTTTGGAATGAGTGCCGTTGTACCCATTATAGCGACCCACCCATATATACATTGACCGCTGCATTAGTTCCGCTGATAGCGGTTGTTCTAGCTCGTACCATTGCCCAAGTTCCTGTATTCGAGAATCCATCTGAATCTGAACCTGTGCCAGATAAAACAGTTGTTGCTATCTCATGCCATGCACCGCCATTGGTAGCCTCGATGACTACGGTTGCAGTTAACGCGCCTGTGCCGGAAAGGGAAATATCAAAAGACGTTCCGCTATCACGGCATTTAAAACCGTTACCGGTTGCGCTACCTGATGTGGTTGTAAGGATGTTTTGTGTTTGGACTGAATTAGACATGGCCTACCCCTCCATTTCCTGCATTGGGTCTTTAGTAGGCGAATTTAAACTTTGATTAAACGCATTCTCTTCAATTTCTGGTGGAGGCTCTTCGCCAAGCGTTAAGCTCTGCGCAACTTCAACAGCTTCTTCAAAGGTTTGTACGGGCTGGAATTCTTCGGTTGATATGGTGGAAGCGTCAACTTCACCCACCATCATTTGACCTTCATCAGATAATAAAATAACTACAGCTATGGGCATGGTGAAACTCCAAGTGGAATATGTGTCTTTGTGAAAAGATACACTTACCCACCTGTCTAGCAGATGTGAAAAAGCCCACGGTTAGGTGGGCTTAGTTATTAGTGTGCCTGTGCTTTTTTGACCTTAGCCGTAGCTCTTTAGAAACGCTCTCATTGCCGCTTGCAAAATTGTATCGCCATATCCATTTTTTGGGTTAACTGTAGTCGTAGCTTTCCAATTTTCTACGCCAACCTGCCATTCAAAATCAATTTTATTGATTTCAATAATAGGCATGCCGTGATTCCAGATTGTGCTTGGGCTGAAAATATCTGAAAATCCATCAGCACTTACACCGCAATCAAAAGGAATGTTGCTAGTTTCTGCTCTATCGTCTGTTAAGAATCTTTCACACCCAATAGTAACAGCCACATAATAATCCAATGAATCATTATCCATCATCTCTATATCAGCATCTTTTAAATCTGATAATTGTTTCATATTAATATCCAACCTCTCTATCAAGCACTGCGAATGTGTCAATCTTGTTGCTTGGCTTGTGATTGTTTTTTCCAAACTGCAATCCGCCAGTTTCCATAGCTGCATATTGCAAAGCATCATGTGGGTGACTGTAGCTATTCTTCATAGCCTCTTCAGTAAATCTTTCTTCTCCAATTACTTGTATGCGCCTGTATTTATACCCGCCATTGAAACCTTTTCTCAGAACCTTACAGCAAGGGTCAATTAAACACATAGGCTGTCCAGCAGAAAGTTTAGATAAAAACCATGCCACCGCGCCACGTCTCGGTAGCCACGCATTTGATTTAGCGGCTCTGATTTTAAGTTTTACAGCTCTAACCTCATCAAAGCATGAGCTTTCATTTGATTGTGCGCGCTGGCTCCCCGCAGGATCACCGATGCATTTTATTAAATCATCCTTTTTTTCCCACCAGTCAGGGTAAACTTCCATGAGTTGCGGCACCAAAATATCTTCCAAGAAAGCGCTTACCCCCATATCCTCACCACATAATTCATCAAGTATCAGTAAACGACCTCTTGCATCGGTTTGGGTAATTACGGCTGCTGGCGTTAAACCAAAGTCTAGCCCTATAATAAGCTCTCTTCCAATGATTGGTTGAATGTCTTTGACGTGCAATCCATCATTATATTCTTGGTAAACTGGCTTACCGTCATGCACGCTACCATATTCACCTAATACAAACACTTTAATCCATTGTGCGTCCTTGCCAGGTATTTGCCTTAACCAATACTCATAACCTAATATGTGGTTTTTGACGTTCTCAGCAAGCGGATTGGGCACATACTGGCTATCGTTTATTTTGAGTAATGCGCCAGGCTGCGCAAAGAACTCATAACCATCAGGTAATTTAACTTCAGCTATCTCGTACCACCAGTGATCATCATCCGGCGAGTTGGTGTCCATGATAATACCAGACCAACTCGCACCACCTTTTGCTTTTGATGGGTAACGCCCAACGCGCCCAGTTGCCATATCTAATACAGCTTTCGGTAACTCTGAAGCTTCATTCAGCCACGCGCCAGTTAAGTCTAATGACTTGAGCTTTTTAACGTCCGCAGGGCGGTCTAATGAGATAAATAACACTTCACATTCAATGTGAGTACCATCCGGTAATTTAGCAGTGTAGTAACTTGTTATTGGTGCATCCCAACTCATGGGCGCAACACTATCAGGCACCCAATCCTGCCATGTTTTTATAGTTGTTGATTTTAGCTCTGGATAGGAGTTACGAATTGCCGCCCATCTTGACCTTCGCACACCTTCAAATGGTTCTTGCTCAGCGGCACGCCGCATAATTTCCATACAGCAAGTAACTGACTTGCCAGTGCCAATAGGTCCACGCAAGCCACGTACAAACGCCTCTGATCGATGGAATAGTTTTGCGGTTGCTTCCGCTATGTAACTAATGACTGCCATTAGAACTGCATATTGTACGTAACTTGCGCATCATTGTTTTTACGCTCATCAAGTCCAAATGCTTCGCGCTCCAATGTAATGAGTGTTTTTAATGTGTCACTTAATTTCTTCAATGAATCAACCCTTGAAGACATATCCAACGCCCTGTTAAATGCTTCCATGCGTTTGTATTGTCTATCCTGTTGCGCCTTACTGCTTTTGTCTTGCGCATCACCATCATCAACAGGATCTATAATCAACTCACTTAACTTTTCAAACAAATCAATGTTGTCGCTTACTTGCTCTAGTTCTGAGAGTAGCTTTGTTGCTAACGTGCGATTGCGTTTTATATCAGTACGATGCGCAAGGATAATGTCAGCCTGCATGGTTGCGTTGGCTTCTACAACCTCATTCTCAGCAATTTTCTTCTCATTGGATACTTCTTTGGATACCGCTGCTTTGGATACCAACTCTTCCGCTTTAGCTTTTATCTTTGCAGATAAATCTCTTGACCAATTATCACGCTTAGCACGTTTATTAATTGCACCATGCGTAATGTTATTTTCATCCGCTATTTGACGTAGAGTTTTAATGCCGGACCGATAATCAAGCTCTATTCGTTCCCAATCAGTTTCTACAGGTTTTTCTTGTATGGTTTTAGTCATTAATCAATCATCCTTACAAACGTGTACGCGCATATTGACGGCACAACACGGCACTTCATGCACTTGGTGCCCAAATATCCCATACAAGCCCATTGGTTTAAACTTTCTACGATATAACGTCCTTGACCGCTGACGATGCCGCCGATCAACCCACTCTTCCACCTTAGTATCAATGTCATAGTTCCATACGGCAATCTGTAACAATTTAACAGCCTGGTGAAAACCTATCCCTGTTTTATTGGATAACTCAGAAGCAGTTTGCCACGAGCCATCTATTGCGTTATTTAACATTTCAATGTTATCCAGTTTCTTTTGTCTTAGAGATTTGCGAGGGAATAATCCCCTATAACGCACAACAAGCGTTCCTAAGTCATCCCATAATGGGATGGTCAGCGTGTCATAGCGTATGCGCAAATATTAACCTTCACCTGGTTTAACTTCTTCCAACTTTTGCTGTTTAATAAACTCTGCTACCAACTGATGTGCTGGTGAATTATTTTCAATCGCTGGGTGAAACTTCACCTCCACATCAACTTCACCGTTAGCTAGGTCTTTAATCTTGATTAATGCTTCTGCCATTTGTTTCCCCTTTAATTTACCTACCAAATACCAACATGGCGCTATCCCGCATTTCTTGGTTAGTCCGCGTTTGAATCTTTGTCAATTTTTTAAACTGCTCTGCGTTAAGTTTTGATTTGGTGGGCTTTACTAACACCACTTTGATTTGCTCGGCTTCAATGCACTGTGTAAGCAATTGCCCAGCCGCATGATTCTGTCCAACCTTTTTACCTATGCATGCAGCAACTTTTAAACTCTCGGCAAAGTGATAGCTGGATTTCTTATTAAACCAGCCTGCTTCGATGTAGACGCATTTGATGATCGGTTGATTCATGCGAATGAATTTCATAATGTCTACAAAGGTTAAACACGACATTTCTATGCGCTTAGTATCTACATGCAGGCAAGCAATACCGCTTTTATCAATATCCGGATCAATGCCAATAATCATGCTATTTCCAATCCACAGTAACCAACATCTTTTAACCAGCCTTGGCTTTCGTAAAATATGAATGTTCTTGCTCTTCCCGCTTCAAAAGCTTTCAACGCTTCGGCTCGCGGCATTTTGTTTGCATCGTAATAACGGTGACATTCACTGCACCCTGCTACATGCTGATCATCTGCGGCTTTAATGCCATAACCTTTTCCATGAACTGAGTGATTTGAATGAGCTGGCTCACATCCTTCAATTGAAACGCCAATGCAGGGTGGTAGACCAAACATGCATGTTGTTACTTTGTGGGCTAGATCAAGTAAACGGCGGTTACGGTAGATTGTTTTCATGCTGCATACCTCTCATCCCATTGTTGTTCTGGCTCAGTCCATACGATTGGCGGCTCTGTAGTGGTTCCGTAGAAGTATAACCACTCGATAAATCCAGCTGCTACATACTTAGGAAACTCGCGGGTTTGTGCTCCTAGGGTTACAAGTGTGCTGCCACTTAGTGAAGGCACTAATTCCATGCTATTCCGCTTCCAATACTCTTCAAGTTTAGGCACTTTGTTTGCAATGCAATCTAAGCGAAACTCAGCAACACACAGACGCTTCCATGCATCTTTATCAAAACTGCGATTAAGATGCTTAGCTTGCCTAGCTACGTCACCAAGCATTGCATGGTACTTTTCTTCTTGAAGGCGTGTTTTTTCGTCGTACTCATCAATGCGAATACGCCATAGCTTTGTAAGGTCAAGCGTTCTGAGCAAAGCAATTAAGCCAGCTGTATTCTTAGCGTTAAGATAGAAGCTTTCGATGCTCATTAGTGGCTATACCCGAAGGTTACGGTTGCGGTAATGGCTAATGCTGAAAGCCAGTAACATGCATCAACGTAACTACCCTGAACTAACCAGCGTGCAGAATTAAGTAAATACAAAACCATGATTAGGTAATTAAACATTTTTGGGTCCAGCAATACACTCATGCGAACATCCTTTGCTGTATTTCTTGCTCAGCCAATGCCTTTGCACACGCCTCATTCATCCAAATAACTTCAATTCTTTCCTTAGCGCCATCGGCAAATGCTTTACGCTCTATTCGTAACCAATCCTTGTATAAATCTTGGTCATATAAATCACATGGATAACCGGATAAAATCACCATACCTTTAACACCATGTAAATAATCAGCAAGCTTTGTATGGCAGTCATCTTTCATTTCATGGCGATAACAGTGCGTTTTATTTTCCATGTACCGGGTACTTAAAACGTAAGGTGGATCAACGTACATAAGTGTTTCCACACTGTCATGCTGCGACATGCAATCAATAGTAATAGATCAATTACAACACCTTGAAGCCTGGTAATCACATTACGGAATGCATCCGGATAGTTAGCCCAATCATGAGCTGGTGTTGTACCTGATCTATTACTATTGGCGCGGAATCCGCTTTTTTGCTTAGAAACTGAAGCACTACCAAAACCCATGAACGATCTAACAAGGGTTCGGCGTGCTTGCTCTAAAGGTTCTGCGGCAGGTTCATAAGACAAGTTAAATTCTTCGCGTGAAAATGGAGTTAATTCACATTGTTCAAGCAGCTCTAAACCGTTTTCTCTAGCAACTTTAAATAGATTTACTATTTCACTATCTAAGTCGTTATAAATTTCTGCATAGCTACGTTCTTTACGGATTAACACGCTGCCACCACCACCGTACGCTTCTACATAGGTTCTATGCTCTGGAAAGAATGAAATAAGCCAAGGCGCAAGCTTCCACTTACCACCGTGGTACCTAACTAATGGGCGTTTGGCTTCATTCATGCCTAAGCCTCTGGATTCCATTGTTGCCAGTCATCACGACAAAAGCTATTACAAAAACGTCTACCGCCAATAGTGGGCTTGTCGCATTGCAGGCACACTTCTGATGTAGGTATAGGCTTTACTAATGCTTGAATAGCTATCACACCGTTATCACGTTCGTTCTGCGCATTGTCTGCGCCAATATCTAACGGGTCTGAATGTTGTAAACTTGGGTTCATGATTTAAGCTTTTAATGCCTCGATTGCAGCTAAATCACCTATGACTGGCTCGTTTTCTATAACGGGGAAAGTTGATGTGTTACCTGTTTTTGGCTCAACATTGTCCGTAAGAAAGTCAATGGCCGCTTGATAATCTTCAGCATTTTCTCGCGCTAAAGCCGCTTGATCTAAATTGCCTTCTGCTTCATGGATTGGCGCATTGTTGATTACATTTCCTAGCGCTATTTGTAGAACCGATATTGCATTTAAAAATCTCATTTTCTTCCCCCTATCTTTTGGTTAAAAATTTTAATTACTTCCTGCTTTACTGTTTCTGCATACTCATCACCATGGATTTCTTTAAACAATTCAAGGCATCTTTGGCGATAGTCTTTGTATGGTGAATCTGATACATAAACTGCCATTTCTTTAGCGGTTAAAACTGGTGTTTCATAAGCCATTAACTGCCTGATATGGATGACCTAAGTTAATCAAAGCTTTTCTAGCATCGGTCAAAGTTATTTCTTGCTTACCATTCGGGCTATCTAAAATTGAGTTCCAATACTTCACCCAATCACGGCTAGATTTGCGCGTTAAATCTGAATTGATTTTTTCCAGTTTCTTTTTATTTACTTCAATTTCTTCATCAGTGAAATGTCTGGGTAAAGCTTTTGTAATTTCACTAGGTGTATTCGCTTTGCATAACAATACAAATTCAGGCAATGACGGAGGGAATTTCAAATTTTCCGCACAATAATCAACTGCTTTAAATACAGATTTAGATGACATTCCTGAAAGCTTCGTTTGCCATTCAGACTTAACCGAATCCATTGGAATATCAATCCACATATCAAGCCAATGCTTACCGTAAAAGCTAGCCAGGCGAAGAAATAAGCGGTCTATTGGCGCTTGTTGAGTAGTCCGATATGTCGATGATTCTTGCGTCGTTGTTTCCATTTTCTTCTCCAAACATGGCTTTAGCTGTTGCGCTTCGTTTATCTTGAATTGATTGATTCTTAGGTGTGGCATTCGGCATTACGCCTTGATGCATGGGCTTAGCTAGCGCTGCATCTTCCCTGCGGTTTGTCATGGTGGTGATCAGGTAACTGAAATTGAATTTATCAGTTCCTTTTTTTTCAAGCGCTGTAGATATAAATTCATCAACGGTTGCGCCTACTTCAAGAAGCTTTAGGAATTTAGGCAACTGGGGATTGAACGGCATCATGCCAATTTCTTTCAATCCATCAGCTATCAATCCGATTTGAATTTGAGTGTGTGTTTTTGTAGTTTCGTTTTTTGGCTCTGCTAAATTACAATTACTCTCACTATTACTTAATTCATGTAATGGCTCTGGCTCTGGTGAGCTTTCGTGTTGGGTTTCATTTGGGTTATTTTCCGGAAACCCATTGGGTTTATTCGGGGTTTCGTTTTTAGGCTTTTTAGGTCTTCCACCTTTCTGCCCATTTAACCTAGCCGACACCATTGCAGGTTGCGCATCAGCAATTTCTTTTTCTGCTCTACCTTGTACATAACCAGCATCAGTTAATTTGAAAAATTGCTTTAATATACTTAAAACGGCTTTGCGCTCATCTTTAGTCATCGCTCTAGCAATACGACAACAGGCATCAAAATCAGCCGGTAATGGCTGTTCTGTAGCGTAGTAATGATCAAGCAAGCGGTCATATGCGCCAAACTCAGAAAGTGACAAATGTCCTGTATCGCGTTGAATGTCGCCTACATAACGTTTATAGAAATTCAATTAAGCTCTCACCCACATAGATGCATTAGCGTGATGTGCTTTAGGATTAGTTACTTGCCCAAAACCAACATGCTTAATTAGTTTGTCTTTTTTTGATGCTCTAAGGATGATTGCGCCCCATGCGCGTGAAGATGGTGCTTTAGGTAATCCGTTATCTTCTGCAAATTGTCGAACTTGTTCACACATAAACTTACCGTCAAAGCTTGCTATGAATCGTTTAAGCATTTGATAGGCACTCTCACCCCAACCTTCGTGTTTTAAGTTGGCATGATCGATTGCAACAGTAATACCGCCTTGTTTAAGCTCGGCACTGGTGAATAGATTGAGGCTTGGATTAGGAGCTGTGATATTAGTAGTTAGCATGATGGAGCCTCAGGATAATCAGCAGAGCGAGCTTTAATGTAGGCCGCACGAGCTTCTTCTGCTGTTTTAAAAGTTCCCAAGTGCTTTCTTTTCCATGCGGATAAATAAACCAGCCCTTCTTTTCTTTTTGAACTTACATAGCCCTTAACCTCATCTAGCGGTTTAACTGTGTTACACCCTCGCTCCATATGTGGATTCCATTCAATCCCCTTCGAGCAATTTTCACTGTTAGTGGTTATAGAAACGTTTCCAACCTCATAACCACCAGTATCATTTTTTCTTGACATGCAATAGTTAAGCGCCAGTTGACCGCGTTCATGCCAATGACCTGATTTTTGCCAAATATCCCACCAATCTTTAAAATTGATATTGAATGCGATTCCACGTTTTTTAGCGTTGAAAAAATGATCACTAAATTTGCTTAATGGGGATTTTCTGTTACTAGTGCTCCCAAATTCCTCAATGTGAGATTTATACTCAGCGTGTGTCATGCCTTTTATATAATTTGTCATTCTTTATCCTTATGTGCGGCGTTTAACGTAACCGCACATACAGAATGTGCTAGCTTGAATAGACTGGTATATTTTGTGGCGTAAGAAATGGCAAATAAAATAAACATCTAATTTGCCTCCATTACTACTGGATTGTCACTAACTGCACGATTAATTAAAGTAGCTTCATCAATCTTATGTGTAACAAAATTGTTGAGGATACGATTAACTATGTCAGTTCGAGAAACCATCTTCCCAGTAGATCTAGTTTCAGAAATAGCTACAGAATCAATGACCGCTAAAACATGTCGCGGTGAAGTAACGCGCAATTCCGCTACCTCATCGCCCGTTCGATTAGTTCTCGAAAACGCTGGAACATCATTTTCAGTAGTTGCTATATCCGACATAAATCAACCCTTTCAATTAAATCTTTTTGATGCATCCTATGAGCTGCATTAAAAAGAGCGCTGTTGCCAACGCTAAAAGTTGGAGAACCCTTGCAACTTTTACCGAGTTGCCAACGTGAGTCGTTATGCCGCCTTTGCTAACTCAGGCCATATGTCAAACCAGTCATCTGGATGTAAATCCTTGCGAGTTACTTTTCCATCTGTTAATTTTTCGATCAAAACGCATTGATGCGGAGCAATTGGCCTTGTTCCATTCACCCATTGATTAACCATTCCATTACTCACGTTCATTTGCTCAGCAAAGTCACACTGGTTGGTTTTGGTAATTTCTAAATATTTGTTTAATTTCATAAGTACATAATATAGCAAAGCTATATGTAAATGTAAAGCCATGCTATATATATTTTTTTATAGCATCGCTATATGGCTAAAAGTACAAAAAAATCAGTTGAGAGAGAAGTAATGGATTTAGAAGGCAAAGCCCTGGCAAAAAGATTTGACTTAATTAAAAGTCGCGCTGCCTTTGCGAAGCAATATGGATTAAACCCCACAATGATTCAGCAGCATCTATCTTCCGAGCGACCTATTTCACTTGATTATGCTAAAAAATACGCAGAAGGATTTGGATGCAAGCTTATTGATATAAGCAAGCGATTGCATGATGAGATTCAGAAAGCTAACGTGTTTATTGAAAATGAGCTAAGTGGAGAATATAAATTTATTGACATGATGGATTTAAAGCTATCTGCCGGTAACGGAAATATAGTTATGTCGCACGATGTAAAAAAGCAAATTTCTTTTAGAACTGAATTTTTAAAGCAATCAGGTTGTAAACCTGAAAATGCCATAAGTTTTCCCGTAGAAGGAGATTCTATGCGTGATGTTCATATTTTAGATGGTTCGATAGTTTTACTGAATACGGCAAAGCGCGATCCAGTTAGAAATAAATACTATGCCCTCTGGTTAGATGATAAGTATCTAATCAAAGAGCTTGTGCAAAAAAATAGTGAATGGTGGGCAGTTTCACATAATCAAAATGAAAAAGAGAAATACCCTGATATCTATATTGACAATGAATACTCAGGAATTATTGGACAAGCTTTTTGGTGCGGGTTTAAGCTATGAATTACAAAAACATTGCGTTAGCAGTTATTATTTTATTCATTAGCGCATGGTGGTTTAGGTATGACGTTTATTGCAACCACCCATCTTCTTGCATTGCATATGATAGGTTTAGTGGAAATTGGATTCAACCAAGTAATGTTGCTTATGATCATGCAAAAGAAGTTGAAATTAATGCGCTTATTAAAGAAACAAAAAGCAAAATGAATGTTGAGAAAGTAAAACTGCTAGGTTATACAAACAACGAAATAACAGAAGAAATAAGAAAAGAATATAGGTTGGCGGTTGAAAAAAACCCAAAATTAATTAACAAAAATTGATTTAAGGCGAGTTGGTTAAATTTTTAACATTTACTTTATCTAAGGACTAAAGATCATGAAATTTACTTTATTGGCTTTGTTGCTTTTAAGCTTAAATGTGGCTGCTCGTGAATATAATGCAGAAGAAGGGAAATATAAAAGCAGATTTGGCAATGAGTATGAATATGACTTGAGTAAGCCTTCTGATCAAATTAGATATGAGACTGATACTCGCGCTCAAATGCGAGATGAGTTAGATGTAGATCCGCGTAGAGAAATTGAAAGAGACTTAGGTCAACATGGTGGCGGTAAAGTAAAACGTCGTTACTAGATAAATTGAAAACACTATTAATTTTAATTCTGCTTTTTAGTTTTAATGCAGAAGCAAAACAGCAACGCAGCTATCACGCTATCAAACAATTCAAGTTAGATAATCCCTGCCCTGCTAATGGGAGATATAAGGGGAGTTGCGAGGGATTTATCATTGATCATATAACGCCTATTGCATGTGGTGGCCTAGATACACCTAAAAATATGCAGTGGCAATCTGTAGAGGATGCTAAGGCTAAAGATAGGTGGGAAAGACGAGCCTGCTGATTCACCTGTATCCTTGACTACTCAATGACCTGCTTCGGCAGGTTTTTTTACGTTCAAAATATATTATTTGCATTAAAATTAAATGTCGCCCTCTGCTCTCACACTTTAGGCGACACTTAACCACTACAAAAAGGCAAATATGAGCAACTTTATAATTAGCTATGACCTTATAAAAACTAAGGACTACACAAAATTAATTGAAGAAATCAAAAAATACCCTAACTGGTGCAAGCCGTTACTATCTGTTTGGGTTATAAGCAGCAGCCAAAGTCCTAGCGAAATTAGAGATAACCTCCGGCGCTATATGGATTCAGACGATAAGCTGTTGGTATTAAAATTGGCAACTGTTGGTGAGGGTGCTTGGTCAAATTTACCAGATGACGTAGCTAAATGGCTAGTAGCTAATTTATAGTTAGACTCCAACCCATCAGTTTCAACATCATGTAACAATCTAAAAGGCATTCCACAAAAATGTACTAATGTATCTTTAGGTAAAACAAACATATCTATCTCCTTTACGCCCTCAATCGAGGGCTTTTTTTCGCCCATGATTTGTGCGTTTTTTCATTGTATCAAAATAATTATAAAATATATAGCAATGCTATTGACACTAATGTATAGCTTTGCTATATTTAACACCTCAACGCAATTCACCGCGTAACCAACAGTAATTATTGGGAGTGTTAAAAATGTTCAATTTAATTCAGCAAGGCCTTTAGTTTCACGTCCCGATCCAGTTAACAGCAATGTTGTATCGCTATTGCAGCGTCAAGAAGAGCGCCGTATTTCAATGTCATTTACTTCTCCGGAAGCTGCATAAACATGTGTTACGAAGTTGAATACATGAAAGCTGGTCGCCTTCAAGTTGAAAAGGTTTTCATCAACTGTAATGGTGATACAGCAATGCAAATTCACAATCCAAATGCATCTGCAGACTATGCGGATTATTTAGCTAGATATGCAGCAGAACATAAGAGTGAGGTCTGCCATGTTGAAAATTCAAACTGAAACTGCAGAACAAATGCGAGAAAGAATCAGCACACAAATTAGAGCTGATTTCAAACGCGAAATTAACAATAATTGGATTTTTCAAGGAAATAAGCATGTACGAAATAACAATTTTTTTAGCTGGTTTCTTACTCAGTTTCTTCATTTTTAATGGCCGCATGTTTCGGTTTGGTTACCGCTGGCATCGTGGCAAGTTTCTTAGCTACACAACAGTAAATTCAAGGTTCAGAAGTATTTATTTAGCTTTTAAAGATTTATAGAGAGGTTTATATGAGCAACGAAATTATCGAACAAGAAAGCAGCCGAGCATCATCTATATCAATTATCACTAATGATAATTATATGGATCGAGTGATGAAATTAGCATCCATGATGGCATCAAGCAAGGTGACAGTTCCTAAGCACCTTCAAAACAATGAGGGCGATTGTGCAGCAATCATTATGCAAGCAATGAATTGGGGCATGGACCCATTTATTGTGGCGCAGAAAACTCATTTAGTGAATGGCACGCTAGGTTATGAAGCTCAATTAGTGAATGCCGTTGCTCAATCTTCTAATGCCATTAAAGGCACTTTTAGCTACGAATACAAAGATGAAGGCGGCACAGCGCCTAATGCCTTTGTTTCTTGTCGTGTAGGTGCCGTACTTAATGGCCAATCGGAAATAACTTGGGGTGAGTGGCTAGCCAGCGCAAGTGTAACTACCAAAAATTCACCGCTTTGGAAAACCAATCTTAAACAGCAGATGGGCTACTTACAGGTGAAAAACTGGAACCGTGCTTATTGTCCGGGCGCAATTATGGGCGTTTATTCAGTTGATGAATTACAAGATACACCGATTGAAGAAATTGACGTGACTAAACAAGGCGAGACTTTGCCGCCAGCAAAAGAGTATGTCTTAGATGTGGATTTTAATGCAGGCAAGGTGAAGTTTAAAGCCGCCGTTGATGCAGGAAAGCATACCGTTGAATCACTGACCACATGGATAGAAACCAAAGGCAAGCTTTTAACTGAATCTCAAAAAGCTGAAATTAAATCATGGGTTAAACCCGAGCCACAAACAGTGGATAACGAGGCTACTCAATCAACTAATAACAGTGATTTCTTAGGCGATTACGATAAAGCGGAGGCAACAAATCATGCAACAGCATAACCTCATACAAGGCTCACCAGAATGGCACGCTTACCGTGCTCAACATGATAATGCAAGTGATGCACCAGCCATGCTTGGGCTGAGTATATATAAAACACGTACTGAGCTAATGACTGAGCGTAAAACAGGGTTAACACCCGATGTAAATAGCACAACTCAAAAGTTATTTGATGACGGTCATAAGTTTGAGGCGTTATCACGTCCTTTAGCCGAAAAGATTATTGGCGAAGAGTTATCGCCGGTAACAGGTTCGCTAGGTAGATATAGCGCTTCATTCGATGGCCTAACACTCATGGAGGACGTTGCGTTTGAGCATAAGACGTTAAACGACGATTTACGCGCAGCTTTTGCGGACATTCAAACTAGAGCAGATGAATATCGTGACAATTCTGGTGACCTATTGCCACTAATGTATCAAGTACAAATGGAGCAACAATTGTTAGTTTCAGGCGCAGAAAAATGCTTATTCATGGCCACGAAATGGAATGGTGAGGAATTAGTTGACGAAGAACATACATGGTACTTACCAAACTTAGAGCTACGTCAAAAAATTATTGATGGCTGGGCGCAGTTTGCGATTGATTTAGCTGATTATGTGCCGGTTGAGATTGCTGAGAAGCCTAAAGCCGCTGTCATCATGGCGTTACCTAGCCTAGCGATTCAAATCAAAGGTGAAGTGACCCATAGCAACCTAATAGAGTTTAAAGAAGCTGCTACGGTCTTTATTGCCAACATTAAGACTGAGTTAGTTACTGATGAAGATTTTAGTAACGCAGAGGAAATGGTTAAGTTCTGCAAAGCAGCAGAAGAAAATATTGAAATAACTAAAGCATCAGCAATTGCACAAACGACTAGCATTGATGAACTAATGCGCACGCTTGATTTTATCAAGAAACAATTGAGCACTAAACGCCTGGCACTTAAAAGTTTAGTTGATACACAAAAACTATCGATCAAAACAAATGCCGTTAGTAAAGCCAAATCAGATTGGAATGCTTATCTGATAGAAGCTGAAAAAGAAACGCATCCAATACGTTTAAACGTGCAACAACCTGATTTTGTTGGTGCAACCACTGGCTTAAAAACTATCAAGAGTTTACATAGCAAGATCGGTGATGCAATCGCTAACGGAAAAATAGTGATCGATGCAGCTGCACGCGATATTCGCGCTAAACAAGCCTGGTTAAAAGAAAACGCTGATGGCTTTCAATTCTTATTTGCTGACATTCAAACCATTGTCCATAAGCAAATGGATGATTTACAAGTATTAGCTAAATCTCGGATTGCGGATCATAAGGCACAAAAAGCTGCTGAACTTGAGGCAGATCGTGTTCGCATTCAAGCTGAAGAGGAAGAGAAAGCGCGTGCAAAGGTTGCGCTAGAAGCTTCTGAAAATGCACGTATTGAGCAAGCCAAACTTGATGCATTTGCACAAGAACAAGCCCACAAGGATGACATTGCAGAGGCTGGAAATTCGGTTAATACAACTCAGCAGTTAACACCAGTTGTTGAAACGACTGCACGGGCTATTCCTACGCAAATTAAACCTGCAGAAGTAATCAACCAACCTATTTATTTCAGTGGACCACATCCTAGCGTTAACGAAATTGTTTGTGCGCTGGCCGTAGCGTTTCATGCAGAAGAAATGCTGGTGCATAAGTGGTTACTAGAAGCTGATTTTACGCAGTTCAAGATAGCGGCTTAAAAGGCGCGTGAAGGTTATTCATGGCATCTAAACGCAGCATTAAGAAGTCACGCAGGCAAAAAGACACGGACAAATGGAGATGGTTTAAATGAGTGAAAACAGCAAAATTGAATGGACTGACCATACATTTAACCCATGGGAAGGTTGTACTAAAGTTGGTCCGGGCTGTGACCATTGCTACGCAGAAACACGTAATGCACGCTACGCAGGCGGTCAATCAATTAATTGGGGCGCTGGTGCTCAACGACGCCGCACAAGTCAATCAAACTGGAATAAACCAGTTAAGTGGAATAAAGAATCTGACGCTTTCTTTGCTGAACATGGCCACCGTCAACGTGTTTTTTGCGCTTCATTGGCTGATGTTTTTGACAATGAAGTTAATGATGCATGGCGTGTAGATTTGTTTCAACTGATCTTAGCAACTCCAAATCTTGATTGGTTACTTTTAACAAAACGTATTGGTAATGTGGCAACTATGGCACCACGTTTATGGATGCGTGACGGCTGGCCATCAAATGTATGGCTAGGTGCAACTGTAGTTAATCAAATGGAAGCTGATCGAGATATTAATAAATTGCTGAGAATACGTGCCTCAGTTAGATTTTTAAGTATTGAGCCTTTACTAAATGCAATTGATTTAAGCCAGTATTTAGACTTAATACAGTATGAAGAAAACTCGACTTGGGGCCGCAGAAACATTGGCCATCTTCACGATATGGTGGATTGGGTAATCGTAGGTGGTGAAAGTGGTGCTGGTGCCAGACCTATGCATCCGGATTGGGCTAGATCATTACGTGACCAATGTGTAGCTGCAAATGTGCCCTACTTATTCAAACAATGGGGTGAGTGGGCTGAAATAACACCAGTTGCAGGCGGTGATTTGGGTGGGGATATGCGGAAGGGTAAAACCCGCATAGTTAAATCGCATGGTGAAAACGACGGGCACTTTCAACGTGGTGATGTGCTGATGAGTAAGGTTGGAAAATTAAAAGCTGGTCGCTTACTTGATGGTGTTACTCATGACGGTTATCCGGTGGTGACGCGATGAATAACTCATTAGCCTTAGGTGCAAGTCTTGACGCTGATACTTTTGTGGACTTTGTTAATCGCCTTAAACATGATTGCCGTGGTGAAGGGGTAAAGGAACATTGCACTGCAGATGCACTTTTCATTGTTGAAAAGAAAGTAATTGTATCTGGCATAGACACAGACTACACAGATGATTGGCTTATTAGTGATGGCGAAACTGAGTGGTACTCACCAATGGACTTTTGGAAGGATTTTGATTGGCAAGCAAAGATTAGCCTAAACAAAGAGTGCGTTGAAGAATATGGCAACAAGTTTCCGAAGTTATCAATGCCTAGTCAATGGGGCGTACTGGAAGGGCTAAAGGATTATACCGTTACTGGCTATGTTGAGCGTTGGGATTACGTAAACGCACACTTTACCAATGATGCAGCCGAAGCATTTATTAGACGTAAGAAACATGATTATCGTGATGGTTTACGAGTTTATGTCGATAGTCAATATTGGGCGTGGGAGTTTAATGCGATTAAGAACGCATTGATGGATGGAACATTAATATATCAACCGAAGGCAGCATCATGAAAGAACGTCCAATTTTATTTAGTGCACCTATGGTTCGGGCTTTGCTGAATGGTAGCAAAACACAGACTAGACGTGTGATTAAGCCACAACCAACCATCACAGAAGGTGGCGGCTTAACGTGGAAAAACGCTTGCTATGGTATCAACACAGATGGCACGCCATATACAAGAGCATTCATCAAACATCACAGCCCATACGGTCAAATTGGTGATCAATTATGGGTTAAAGAAACTTGGCGCACATGGGCTAGTTTGGATGATGTAAAACCTTCATTACTTGAAAACGGAATCATTAGAGATTATGCGGCTGGCGGGAATAGCGTTGGCGCTGGTTTAGTTTGCGATGTTTCAAAAAAATGGCGCTCTCCGCTATTCATGCAAAAACGGTTCAGCCGAATCACGCTTGAAATCACTGGCATTCGCGTTGAGCGATTGAATGATTGTAGTGAAGAGGATGCTATTGCCGAAGGCGTAACCTTTGAACCCACGCATGCTCGTCATCAAGAACGGATGGCTCGTATTGCTTATGAGAAGTTATGGGAATCAATCAACGGCGCCGGATCGTGGGCGGCTAATCCGTGGGTTTGGGTTGTTGAATTTAAGGTGGTGAAGCCATGATTAGTGCAATTTCAATTATTCAACCTAAGCAACCAAACGGTACCGGATGGGTAGAGCAAGATGCATCATTTTTAAAATCATCATACCCATTGAAAGCTTGGGCACATGAAAGCGGCCTATTCTGTTTGTCTGCTGTCGAAGTTGCAAATGAGCCAGGTCAACCTGAATTAGGTGCTGAGTATCACTTATCTATCAGCATGAATGGACAGCGATGTTCAAGCGCAGAGGCAGCATTTGCGCTTTATGCTTTTGACCTCGGTGATGCAAAGGAAGATAACCATGTTCCAAGCGGTAAGGTGCGTAATTACTGGCGACCAGTAGCCGATAACCTAAGCGGTTATGAGTGCAAATGCGTGGATGAAGAGCCGGCCATTAAGGAAGATAAGGGCGATTACGTTTGGCGAGGTGTGTCATGACTAAGTATCAAAAATTTATGCTTTTAGGAATCATAGGGGCACTTGCTCTTTTGTATGCAGCATACAAAGAACAAAGCATTGTGATTTTCGCTATGGCAGCTTTTGTAATTGCCATTTTAATTCATGAATTCAATCAAAGAGATTTGTCATGAAAAAACGCACCAAAAAATATCAGCCAAACAAACATCCTGTAAGCATTAACAGCGCATTCAACGTGATTAACCTTGCTAAACCAGTAAGCGAACATAGCCAAGTTGAGTTGAATAAAGCAATACATGGTGCGCTTACAGCTATTACTCGCGGTGTGGGTGAACCTGTGCATTTTGATGTTTTAGCGTCAACGGTTGATGTTGTTTTCATGATGTCAATGAACCTGTTTGATAACGCCTATCAAGATGATATTCAACTAGCGCGTGAGGCAATGTTTCGGTTGAAGGATCGATACCACGACACCGGTAAATTTGGCTTTGATGGTGAGGGCTATAACGCCATTAAAGAATTGATAGCGATTCATGATGAGGTAGTTAAAAACGTTACTGGCGCAGAAATGTTGCAGTTTATGAAAGCTCGTCAGAATGCGATTGCTGGCGGTAATTTCTACAAGGGTACAGATCAGAGATTGGCAGCGTGATTTATCGTTGCCCTCATTGTACGGCTCAGCATTCGCACCCTATTTTTAGATGCCGTGTGTGCAAGAAAGCGCCGGATGTTTTAGCTGTTATTTAGGATATTAATATGACTGGTATAGACAACAAAGCAATATTTGAAAAATGGTATTTAACCGTTAATGGAAAAATACCGCAAATGGGCTATGAATGCGAGATTATGGATTGTGCTTATTTAGCATGGGAGGCTGCTAGATCTGAACTTAACGCTCAAATCCTAAGTTTACAGCTAGCTATTAAACAGAAAGATGAGGCTTTGCTATCTCTGTATGAAGAAGTTATTGCTTCTGGTAATGGCGATGCTAAAAATAACAATTGGCCTATGGCTATAAGTAAAACTAAGCAAGCCCTATCCCTACCAACAGATAGCTTGATGTTAGAGGAAGTGACCGTTGTTGGGAAGCTTGAAAGCATAACGGTTTCTTTGATAATTGATACTCCGCTACCAGTAGGCACTAAACTATATCGGATTAAGGAATCGAAATGAACGAAATATCTACAGACTACAATTCTAAGCCTTGGATAAAAATGTCAGTTGAAGATTTGACCACTCCTAAAGCTGGAAAGATTTGTTTTCATCCTGCTTATTGGGCTTTAACTGACGATGGGTGCGTCCTTTTTTATAAGTCTTATGGAAGCCCACAATGCAACATGAACGAAGAAATTGTTAAAAGAATACGACCTGCACTAAAAGTTATATTCATAGAAATTGCATTTGTACCACATACCTGTTCTGACTATAACTAAGGACAAACCATGATTAATACAGATGAAGTAATAAAAGAAAAAATGAATGCTTGCGGTCTTTTGGATGCAGTTAAACAAATTGGAGTGAATATGGTTACTGAAAAGCAAATTATTGAGACTATGGTAAGTAAGTTTCTAGGCTGGAAACTACCTGATGATTTTTCGCCTGACGCTGGCATTTCATTCGAGCCAGAGTTTAACAAAGAGTACATGGCCTCTATTGGTGAGCCTCCAATGAAGCACAATCCCGTAGGTACCAATCTATTTAATGCTGTTCAAGCAAAAGAAATGATTACGGCTATTGCTGGTGAGGTGATAGCTGAACTCCTTACCGCTAGTAACAATAAAAAAGATGCACTAAATAGAATAGCAGAACAATTAAAGGCAACGGGCGCTAGTGTGCCAGCCCCAGAAGCTAAAGGCACATTGGAAAGCTCAATAATCACAGGGTTAAGCATAGCCCTTAGTCTAGTAAATTCAGAAATTGAACAACTATCCAACCAATCACTATCTGCTGATGCTGAAACATTTAAAAAGCAACGTGACGATTTAGGCGCTCATGTTGTGCCAGTTTACGCAGCGCTAGATACATTACTAGAACATGCCGAAGAAGTAGAGATGGATGATTTACTAGGTCGATTTGCGCCTAATGAATTTTGGCATGAGTTGGAGGACGCATTAAACGAACCGCCTGCACTATCTACTGATAAGGTGGATGCAGAACGTTTGAATTGGCTAGAGAAAGATATGCAAAAAGAAGGTGAATCAGTAGCGATTGAATATCGTGATGGCAAGTTCAGGCTCCCCTACCTCGTAAGTAATGCTGGAGGTTTTGGCGGAGGTGTTGGGGAATATTTCGCGGACAATTTACGCGAAGCCATTGACCAAGCCATAGCTCTATCTAAAGTGGAAGCAAGCCCGATTGAATCAGTTAATACAACAGAGGGGTAGATGATGAAAATTGATAACTGGAAACGTAGATTCACAAGAGCGCTAATTGTTTATTCAATAGATATTAGCATTGCTATAACTGGATGGGTTTATGGCTTCGGCTTAGAAGTAAAGAATTGGTACGCCTTGATATTCCTGTGCATATTTACTAGGTTTATATTCCACGTAATTCAAATGGCATATATCCATGACGATGTAAAAGCTATCGAAAAAGGTTAACCCCTACCATTAGTGTAGTGAAAACATAAAACATTATTGTTCATTAGAGCAGTTAATTAAAATGGCATTGATACATAACAGAGAGGTGAGTATGAATCATAAGATACTGGATGAATTTATTAACGGTGGATGGATTAAGCCTACGACACATAAACGCGTTACTTATGACGAATTGACACAAGAATTTTTAGTTGAATTAGACGACAAAAACCTATGTACGATTCACGGCGCGCACAGATTTAACTGGGCTATTAAAGTAGCTGATTATGCAGAATCCGTATCAGTTTCACTTAGTGAACCGACCTAATTTACAGGGGAGTATATGAAAGATGATTTACCAAAAACTCATTAACGATGGATGGCAGGACATATGCTTCGGAGAGTATGAATACCTATTCAATAGTAACATTAAAGTACAGGCAATAATGGTGTATTCACAGAATAATCCGGTGGAAGCTAAGGCAGTTGAATAAAGGAATATGAAATGAAAACATATGATTTTGTTGAAGCAGTGGAAGTTTTAAAAACAAGCGAAACGACTCTTAGTGAGCTGCTTAATAAAGGGGTAATCGCAGCCGCTAAATTTGGGCAATCGTGGTGCATACCAGAAGAAAATATTGATGCCCATATCCGGTCTGAAGTTGCGCGCCAAACATCTGAGCGTGTTGAAAGTATTAGCCGTGGTGAAAAGCCAAAAGTTGCAACCGCACGCGGTAATTTACGAACTGTTAAACCAGACCTTGACAAAATAGCGGCATGATCACCACATTTTTTCGCTCAGAGAACTTGCGCGAAGGTTGGCGTATCGTAAGGCCATTCGCAAACTTTTCCAACCCAGTATTTTAGCAATTTCAAGATCCGTTAAATTAGTACGCTCATAAAACCTACAGGTTGCCTCATGGCGCGTGCCGTGAAATGTGAAATCACCGCAACCAGCCGCTTCAAATACTCTACCGAATGTTTGTGATAATCGAGAGCTGATCGATTTCTTAGTACCTTCAAACTCAAATAAATCCTCACCTTTTAAAGAATCTACATAAGGCTTCAGTACGCCAATCAAAGTTGTCGTCATTGGCACCTGGCGCTTATCACCGTTTTTAGTCTTATCTAAAAATATTGTACGCTTGCTAAAATCAATCTGCGTTTTACCTAATGTGAATATCTCAGCTAATCGCATACCCGATTCAACTGCTGTGTAGAATATAACTAACATGCCATCATGATTATCAAATTCAAAGCTACGTTGTTTATCTTTTGGCTTACCACCTAATAAAATTCTCCTAATTTCAATTTCTTCATGAACTTCAAGCCTACGGTCACGTTCAACCTCTTCTTTGTGGCCGCTTGCATAGCGCTTTGGCAGCTCTCTTAATGGGTTACTAACCATCAATGTATCGCCACGCCTTTTAACCCAATCTAAGCACCTTGCTACAGCGCCTACGTGATGCCTAATTGTGGATGGTGACAACTTCATCACCTTCATGCCATCCACGTAGCTATCAGCCCAAGCATAATCAAGCCGTGCTATTTGACTATTGCCTATTCGCTTTCTAGCTATCGCCAATAATAAGTGGTCGCTTTCTGGTACATGCAATGCAATTAGATATTGATCAATGGCATCAGCAATCGTAATGATTGCACCTTTCTTTGCCAAAAACTCACTTGGCACTTTTCCTGCCGCTAATAGCGCATCAAGCTTCTTGGTATAAGCATCACCTTCAACTTCATCATCAAAGGTTAAGTACACCCTGCCTGCCGGTAACAGCTTGCTAGATACCGTGTAATGGTACTTTCCATTTCTAACGCGTTTATGTGCCATAACTGCCCTAATCA
>DASQFK010000158.1:0-6162 GCA_035633175.1 Methylotenera sp. | reverse complement strand
ACAGGGTTACTAAAAAATACAATTAATTATTAAGTAGTATTCTCCCACAATCATAGTCTGCTCAGCTAAAAATTCAAGTGCAGTGTTGATGCAAATGATGCTTCTAACAGCTGCTTGATAAATAAATAGTAGATTTTTTGTTTTTATCTTTTCTCCAAGCCTGTAGTTGAGATACAATAGCGGCTTGTTTGAAACGGCTGAATCTTATATCTAAGATTTGAAAAAGCTGTAACCTTACCTGCGAGAGTGGCGGAATTGGTAGACGCACTGGATTTAGGTTCCAGCGCCGTAAGGCGTGAGAGTTCGAGTCTCTCCTTTCGCACCAAATAAAATCAGTTTAGATAATAGTTTACTAATCTGCATTGTAAATATCCCTGAAAAGCATTTCAGTTAAAAATTAAGGTTTTTAAATCTCGATTAGAACTTAACTCATCAGCAGATTCTTAAATATTTGTAAGATTTCACTACAAATATTAATGGTTAAATTTGATAACCTACTAGGCTCATGAGTAATTTCAATGCGTAGCTAATTAATACAATAGTGAATACGCTTGCTGTCCAAATTAAAACCATCCAAGCCAATCGTTTCATCCAAAGTTTAGATTTAATTATAGGTAAACTAGAATCCGAACGTGAGGATGACTTCTCTTTATCGTCTGCCATTAATGATAAGTCTCGTCTGAATTTACTTTACCGCGAAAGACATAGTATCCCCATGCGGTGTAAACCAGAATTAAAGGGATAATAATCAAAGCACCGACCAATGCAAATTTCTGACTCTGAGGCGGCGAGGAGGCTAGCTGAATTGAAATATCAGGCGGAATGATGTTTGGCCAAATACTGATGCCTAAGCCTAAGTATCCCAAGAAAACTAAAGCAAGCGTATAGATAAACGGTGCAGTTTCAGCTTTGAGAGTTAACGCTTTTTGGAGCAAGAAAAAACATCCTGCTACTAATACTGGGATTGGTGACAAGTAGAACAAGTTGGGAAAGGTAAACCAGCGTTGTGCAATATGACTATCCATCAAAGGAGTCCAGATACTAATGACCATCATGATGAAAAGCAGGATCAATGATAGTGAACGTGATAGCTGATAGCAGATGGTTTGTAATCTACCTGAGGTTTTCATAATCAGCCAAGTGCTGCCGAGCAAGGCATATGTAACCAACAAGCCCAAACCGGTAAAAATCGAGAAAGCTGAAATCCAATCTAAGGCACCGCCGGCATACACGCCGTCTACTACTTTAATGCCTTGAATATAAGCACCTAATATCAAGCCTTGGAAAAAAGTTGCCGCTACTGAGCCAATAATGAATGCTTTATCCCAAACATGGCGCTCTGCATCATTAGCTTTAAAACGAAATTCGAATGCCACGCCGCGCAAAATCAGCGCCATCAGCATTAGCATCAGCGGCATGTAAAAGGCACTTAATATCACTGCATAGGCTAAAGGGAATGCGGCGAGTAATCCGGCACCGCCTAACACCAGCCACGTTTCGTTGCCATCCCATACCGGTGCGATAGTATTCATCATGATATCGCGATCATCTTTTTGCTGAAAGAACGGGTAAAGGATGCCGATTCCTAAATCAAATCCATCCATCATGATGTACATCATGATGCCAAATAAGATGATGATTGCCCAAATTAACGGAAGGTCGAAAGTCATATTACTCATCCTTTTCTGAAGGCGTTTTATTTGGCGGATGAAATTCTGCTGCGATTAGAAAATCCTCAACTTCACCTTTATTCAGAGCGAATGCATCGCCTTTTAAAGCTTCTGAAGGTTTAGGGCCCACTTTAATCAAACGCAGCATATAGGTGACGCCAGTGCCAAATATCGCCAGATAAATGCATATAAAAAGAGTCAGCGTGATACCAACTTCGGTCACACTGTGCGGCGTTACCGCATCTGCGGTCCGCATCAAGCCATATACTACCCACGGCTGCCGGCCAATTTCAGTCGTGTACCAGCCTGCCAGTATGGCTATTAGCCCGGCCGGACCCATGAATAGGGCAAATTTCAAAAATGGTCGGCTTGCATATAGCTGGTCTTTCCATCTACTCCATGCTGAGTATATGCCCAGCAATATCATGAGCGTACCTAAACCCACCATGATGCGAAAGCTCCAGAAAACAATTGCCGCATTCGGTCTTTCATCCTGTGGAAATTCTTTTAATGCCGGTACTTGTTCGCTCCAGGAGTGTTTTAGAATAAGGCTGCCTAAATGCGGTATCTCGACAGCATAATGATTCTTTTCCTGCGCCATGTCTGGCCATGCAAATAAAGTCAGCGGTGTAGCCTCGTTAGGTTTATTTTCCCAATGGCCCTCGATTGCAGCAATTTTTGCCGGCTGATACTTAAGTGTATTCAAGCCATGAAAATCGCCGATAACGGCTTGGATTGGCGCTACTAAAAAGATTAGCCACATGCCCATGGATAACATCTTGCGAATTGGCGCGTTATCATTGCCACGCAACAACTGCCATGCTGCAGAAGCGGCAACGATTAACGCCGTGGCGAGATAAGCAGCTACGACCATATGTACTAAGCGGTAAGGAAAAGAGGGGTTGAAAATGATGGCGAGCCAGTCTACGGGAATGACTTTCCCATCAATAATCTCAATACCTTGCGGGGTATGCATCCAGCTATTAGACGCGAGTATCCATGTCGCAGAAATCAGTGTGCCGATAGCCACCATGACCGTTGCGGTAAAATGTAGACCGGGCCCCACTTTGTTCCAACCAAACAGCATGACACCTAAAAATCCAGCTTCAAGAAAGAAAGCAGTCAAAACTTCATAAGCAAGTAAAGGACCGGTGACACTGCCGGCAAACGTAGAAAAACCTGCCCAATTGGTCCCAAACTGATATGCCATGACCAAACCGGATACAACGCCCATCCCAAAACAAAGCGCAAATATTTTCACCCAAAAATGGTAGAGGTCAAGGTATAGCATTTGCTTGGTCATTAACCAGCGCGCTTCCAGCATAGCGAGATAACTCGCCAGCCCAATAGTGATCGCAGGGAAAATGATATGAAAGGAAATGGTAAATCCGAATTGGATTCTTGCGAGGTCTAAGGCAAGTTCGGGCATATTAATCCATCAGTGAGAAATATATCGTAAGTCTAACACCAGCGACTACATACTACATTTTTTATACTAGCGTTAGAAGATCGCTAATTACTGGTCAGTTTAAATACTTATTAGGAGTGTGAAATGGGTGCTCAGCTAAATTTAGTTATAATCATTCATGGCTCTGCACTAATATAGAGTTTATGTATGTGGCACCTTTGCCATAAACCTTTCTACTCGACAATTCATTCTTAACGATTTAGTAGGTTATTTATTTGGTAAGCCTATGCCATATTCACAACTCAAAGCATTATTTAGCCATAACGAATCGTAAATTCAGGCGCTATCACTTATCAATAAACTGTATTTGTAAAAAATGCTCTACGTGCTTGTAACTGCGCAGCTTCCTAGTTAATTGTTTGTAATAGCCTCTCCCCTCAGTATTTGTCAAATCTGTTTAGTAAGTACCCCTTCTAAAGAGATTAAAAAAGCTCGTTTCTTTGTTCGGACCCTGATAATACGCAAGTAATTCTCATCTTACTTAATGCGAGTTTAATGATTTACGGTCATCTCGTGTTACCTAAGTGGGCTATTGGAGTCTTTTTAAAACATAGATAATATGTTACTAATTGGTAAATAAAATATGTTACTAATTGTTAAATAAATAATTCTATGACTTATTTGAATAATTCTATGACCTATTTGAAGCATATTTATAGAGAGACATCACTCCTATTTTCAGATAATAGACCTATTAGCATTTCTAAGCGTTTATATGTCGTTCTATATTCTTTACCAAATTTTCGCCTAGCTTCAACTTGGCTTAAATCCGCTGATAATCCGCTTCTTGCTAAAGAGCTTTCACAAAGACCTAGAGTTCGAGAGTTTCTTTATCGCCCTTACCTCAATAAGTATTGGAAAGTGACTGAACGGCTAGCAGTTATTGCAAATCACTATAAATTAGTTAGCAGCAATGCACCAATACTAAATCTTGCGCCTGATGAGTCTTTGGAACTCACTCAATTCGACATGAATGATCAAAAGTTAAGGGTGGTGATTGACCGGCCAGAATGGATGCGTCGTGAAGGTGAAATTGGTCTGAGTTTTTTTCTCGGTGTCGATAGAATTTATACCATCATGTTTTTGCTTGGAGGGGATTCAAGCAATATGAAGATTATAGTTGGTAACTTGCAAGGAGATGGCAGGGATAAAGCAGAGACGTACAAAGAGATTACCAAGGCTTTTTATGGCATGCGGCCACGTGATTTTTTAATCAATGTATTAAAAATCATTGGTAAAGAACTCGGTTGTAAGGAAATATACGGCATCTCTGACGATGCCCATCGAAGCAATATTTGGTACTCAAAAGCATTTAAACAAAACCATTACGACACAATCTGGCTTGAACATGGAGGGAAAAAAGATGATACCGGTTTCTTTGTATTACCTTCACATATTGCAAAACGGACTGATGATGAAATCCCAACTAAGAAACGTGCGGTTTATAGACGACGTTATGAGTTTTTGGATGAATTACAATTAAAGCTAGAAAAAGTCGTCCACCATCCTCCTCCTAAAATGCATATTAATATAAGGCAGCAAGAGACTCATGCCATTAAAGTCAGAATTGATGTCTATTGAGCCTATTTTTTTGTAAGCCTAAATTGCAGGGATTTAATTGAAAGATTGTTATGAATATTGTGATATTAGGCGGAGGAGGGTTTATTGGCTCAGCAGTCACAGACCGACTTTTGCTAAATGGGCATAATTTGAGGGTTTTTGAACGTCCGCGTATAGCGCCTTATCGAAAGTTCAAGGAATCTGAACATGTAGAATGGATTACTGGAGATTTATCAAATACCCACGATATTAGCAATGCAATAAGACATATGGATATTGTGTTGCACTTAATTTCGACTACCCTACCAAAGGGCTCAAATGATGATCCCCTATATGACGTTAAGAGTAATGTTGTGGGAACAATAAAAATGCTTAACGCTATGGTAACTCACCATGTTCAGAAGATTGTATTCATATCGTCTGGCGGCACTGTATATGGAATACCTAAATATCTACCTATTGATGAAAAACATCCCACCAATCCTTTAGTGTCATATGGCATTACTAAACTTGCCATTGAGAAATATTTGCAGTTGTATAGCCACTTGTATGGCATTAAAGCAATCACTTTAAGAGTTGCAAACCCATATGGTGAGCGTCAGCGCGTCGAAACCGCACAGGGTGCTATTGGAGTTTTTTTATATCAGGGGCTCATGGATCTACCAATAGAAATTTGGGGTGATGGCAGTGTTACACGAGACTACCTTCATGTGAGTGATGTTGCTGAGGCTTTCAGTCGAGCTGTGGAATATTCCGGTGAAGAGTTTTGTTTCAACATCAGTTCTGGAACTGGTACAAGTTTGAACGAACTTATTGGTATGGTTGAAAATGTAATTGGCAAATCAGTTGAGGTTCGCTATAAGTCAGGTAGAGCATTTGATGTGTCTATGAGTGTATTAAGTAACGAGTTAGCGCGTAAAAATCTGCAATGGACGCCATTGGTTTCCATGAAAGATGGCATCTCCCTAACAGCTGAGTGGATGAAGACAGAGTTGTCTAGATTACATCCTGATATGGTGAACTAATTTAGAACGTTTAAGCAATATTGACATCTTTGCAGGTGCCAACCGATAGTTGGATAACTTCCCGAGCAATTAGTGTTTTGTTTGAGTCTCAGCTACTAGAACGACTTTGGCTATTTGAGATTGCGTCCCCGATTTAGGTGCGAAAACCAACTTTAGCTAGAAATTTTTAATCCTGCTGTTTATGGTTAAATCAATAGGGATGGCTGTAAAAAGGTTGCCGTAGTACTAACAAAGAGCAATGCGTTATATTATTGCTAATTTGCAAAGCAATTAAAATGCGGGATTGTGTAAATGGCAGGTATCTTATTGGCAGCTGGTTTTTCTCGTAGATTTGGTTCAGCCAATAAACTTCTACATTGTTTGCCAGATGGTCGTCCGATAGCATTAGCATCGGGTGAGAATCTGATTAAAGCTATGCCAATCAGCATTGCGGTAGTTA
>DASQFK010000157.1:0-4886 GCA_035633175.1 Methylotenera sp. | reverse complement strand
ACATTTGTATCACGTCTGAATTTAGCTGGTCACCCGGATGAACCGGATTGGTTATCTCACGTGAATGCTAACTTACTTAAAGTAAAACTAGCCACAGCTATTATCGGTATCTCATCGATACACTTGCTCAAAACATTTATTAACGCAGAAAACTTGACTGAAAAAGTACTGATTTGGCAAACGATCATTCACATGACGTTTGTATTGTCGGCAGTTGCGATTGCTTATATCGATAAGTTAATGACTCGTGCAGATGAGAAACATTAATTTGATGCGGCACTCATTTATAAGGCTATCGGCAGCTTAGGCTGGTCGCCTTCGTTTTTTTCAATCTCAAATTCATGTATGGCAATGGTGCGTTCATTTTCGGTTTCCACTATCACGCGCCATTTGCCGTAAGCCACGTTTTGTTTATAGGTGTAGCCTCTAAAGCCATTATTACGACCGCCTGTTAAACTGAACCCGATGCGAGGCATCGTCAGCCAGCCTTTATTCGCATCGTAACGTTGCCAGCGGTGGTAGAGTTTAGTTTCAAGACCAGATGGGGCAAAAATTGCAGAGATACAATACACCTTATCCCCTGCACTGATATGCACGCTGTCCAGCGTACTGCGCCAAAAAATCCACCAAGGCGCTTTATCCTGCTGAACGATATATTGACCTGACTTTTTGGTAAGAGCCACCCCAACTTGAATATCCCGTTTGACGAGTGGCACAGGTGGAATTACGTCCAATACATACGCAGAAGCTATAACCGCAGCAACGATATAAGTCGGGATGATATTGCCAAGTTGAGCAGATATTTTATTTTTAAGGCTTTGCGTCAAGGTCAAGGCGACCAGAATACTCGCAAAGAACCAGAATGCATGCACACTACCGACTACAAATGGCAACACAAAATTGAGTAGCAAAATTGCACAGAAACCAAATAAAGTCCAAGTAAGCGTAAAGCGTTTATAAGCCGTTTCTAAAAACTCATTAGCCACCAGTAAAGCACCCAGACCGATTGACCACATGATAGCGGTGACATGCGATGAGCTTTTGAAATACAGGATAAATAACGCGCAAAATAAGCTGCCAAACAAAAACTGCAACAAGATGTACGGCAGGCGTGTCTTCCAACTTTCCACTGCTGGTAAATTAGAACTTGATGACTGTGCTAATGGCTCAATCTTAACGATTTGTGAACCGGCTTTTTTTGCAAGCCACCAAATGATGGGGATAGTAGCAATCAGATACGCTGAAAGGATCAGCAAATCAGATGCATTGACGCTACGGCCAATCGTCAATGCATCCCATATAAACCCCGCAAAGAAAGCCAGTGCGGGAAAATACTTTTTAACTATTGTTACGTTCAAATGTGAGAATCTATTAATTAACTTTTATCAAACTACTTTATCAAACTACTTCAGCGATAGGAATAATCTTTTTCGCTTTAGCCATGCTTTCAGAATAATCAGGCATTTGATCAAAATTCAGGTATTTATAGATTTCTGCCGTGTTTTGTAATTTATTACCCACCGTTTCCATATATTCTGCATGTGTCGGCATGTAGCCTAATTTAGCGCATACTGCTGCCAACTCGGCTGAACCTAAATAAACGCGTGCATCGCGGCCCATACGGTTATCAAAGTTTCGTGTACTGGTAGAAAATACGGTCGCCTTATCTGCAACCCGTGCTTGGTTACCCATACATAGTGAACAACCTGGAATCTCAGTACGCGCACCCGCCACACCGAATACTGAATACACGCCTTCATCACGCAACTGATTTTCATCCATCCGCGTAGGCGGCGCAATCCATAAACGCGTTGGGATATTGCCAGACCCTTCAAGCACTTTAGCAGCAGCGCGGTAATGGCCAATATTAGTCATGCAGCTGCCAATGAATACTTCATCAATCTTGTCACCCACTACTGCTGATAAAGGTTTGATGTCATCAGGGTCATTTGGGCAAGCCACCAGAGGCTCTTTAATTTCATTCAAATCAATTTCAAGCGTGTATGCATATTCAGCGTTAGCGTCTGGTTCTAGTAACTCAGGTTTTGCCAGCCATGCTTTCATGCTATCAATACGGCGTTGCAATGAGCGTGCATCTTCATAGCCGTTATCAATCATGTTTTGTAGAAGCACGATATTTGAACTTAAGAACTCAATCACTGGTTCTTTGTTTAGTTTAACCGTACAACCATTGGCAGAGCGCTCTGCAGAGGCATCAGCAAATTCAAAAGCTTGCTCTACTTTTAAATCCGGCAAACCTTCAATTTCTAGAATACGGCCATTAAATACGTTCTTTTTGCCTTGCTTACCAACGGTGAGTTCGCCACGTTGGATGGCGGCATAAGGAATCGCGTTCACTAAGTCGCGCAGCGTAATACCAGGTTGCATAGTGCCTTTAAAACGCACTAGCACTGACTCTGGCATATCCAATGGCATCGCGCCCATCGCTGCCGCAAACGCTACTAACCCAGAACCTGCGGGGAAAGAAATACCAATCGGGAAACGTGTATGTGAATCACCGCCAGTACCCACAGTATCTGGCAACACCATACGGTTCAACCATGAGTGAATCACACCATCGCCTGGACGTAGACTCACGCCGCCGCGGCTACTCATAAACTCAGGCAAACTGTGTTGTAGTTTAATATCTACCGGTTTTGGATAAGCTGCCGTATGGCAAAAACTTTGCATCACTAAATCGGCACTAAAGCCCAGACAGGCAAGCTCTTTTAATTCATCCCGCGTCATGCCGCCGGTTGTATCCTGTGAGCCCACGGTAGTCGCTTTTGGTTCGCAGTAACTACCTGGGCGAACACCTGTACCTTCAGGCAGTCCACATGCACGACCTACCATTTTTTGCGCGAGCGTATAGCCTTTGCCGGTATCTTTAGGCGCAACTGCCGTAATGAATATTGCTGGTGGTGGTAAACCTAAACTAGCGCATGCTTTAGTGGTTAATCCACGGCCAATAATCAATGAGATACGACCGCCTGCACGCACTTCATCTGGCAAAGTGAGTGGCGCTAAATCAAAAATTGAGATGATATGACCGTGTTCATTCAGCACTCTACCTGCATACGGTTCAATGGTAATGATGTCACCTGTTTGCATTTTTGAAACATCACATTGAATTGGCAATGCACCAGAATCTTCAGCGGTATTAAAGAAAATAGGCGCAATCTTGGTGCCTAATATCACGCCGCCAGTACGTTTGTTAGGAATGTTAGGAATATCGTTGCCCATGAACCATTGCAATGAATTAATCGCAGATTTACGTGATGATCCTGTACCCACTACATCGCCAACATATGCAAGCGGCAAGCCTTTTTGCTTAAGCGTTTCAATAAGTTTTAAGCCTTCAGGCATTTTGTTAATCAGCATCGCTTTAGCGTGCAAAGGGATATCAGGGCGGCTCCAGGCATCTTGCGCAGGGCTTAAGTCATCGGTATTCGTTTCGCCATCTACCTTGAACACCACCATCTTGATTTCTTTTGCCAACACTGGCGCATTGGTAAACCACTCAGCATTTGCCCAACTTTCTATAAGCTTCTTAGCATGTAAATTACCTGCCTTCATCTTTTCATCCACATCATGAAAAGCATCAAACATCAAAATCGTTTTTGATAATGCAGTCACTGCTGAATCTGCCATAGGTGTGTCTAGCAACTCTACCAGAGCCTGTACGTTGTAACCGCCAAGCATCGTTGCGAGCAACTTTACTGCCTGTTCAGGCGTGATAACCGGCGAAGTCGCTACACCTTTAGCAATGTCAGACAAAAATGCAGCTTTTACATAAGCTGATTGATCCACGCCTGCTGGCGTACGATTGGCAATCAAATCAAGCAATGTTTCGGCTTCGCCTGCCGGTGGATTTTTAAGTAGTTCGACGACTTGTGCAACTTGCTCTGTTGATAATGGTAATGGTGGAAGATTTTGTGTTTTGCGTTCTGCAACGTGCTGGCGATAGGCTATTAACATATTTTGCGTCTTATATTTTAATTAAAATGGTTGGCTATAATTATATAACCCGGAATTATACAACCAGCACAAGACACATGCGACTCAACGTATGAGGTTTAGGTCACTTTTGTACTTAATCTAGTTGCTTGGTCTATTGGTTTGTCTATTTTTTGTTTAGGGATTACTTTTATCTACGTAAAGCTCTTTGGCAAATGGTGTGCTGCAGCTTTTTCCGCTTGCAGAAGCTTCTAATTTATCTAACAGGTCTTTTTCATAACCTTTGCCGTGTTTCAATTCTAAAAATGCGCGAACTTCGTACACATCAGCAAAACCGTTTTTATCGGTATCCATGGTCACAACGTTATCTTCAACCGTAGGGCCTATATATTTAATTCTGCCATCTTTATCTGTTAAGTAGCCTAATACCTCATCAGCACTAGCGGCAGTGGCAGCCATTAACAGTAAAATCAAACTAAAAGTCTGCAGCAGCAATTTCAACATTTTATGTGCGCTCATGAATAATATCCTCCACAATCTCCCTACTATTGGGACTGACATTAAAACAAATAGTGCAAATAATCTGTGACTTACGGCACATGACATTAAACCTGCTGATGTATTTCGATTACTTGATGTGTAGCGATCTTTTCTTTCCATTCAGCAGGACCAGTTGTGTGCACTGAAACGCCTTTAGTATCCACCGCCACAGTGACCGGCATATCCTGCACGGTGAACTCGTAAATCGCTTCCATCCCTAAGTCTGCAAAAGCAATTACCTGTGATTTCTTAATGGCTTTACTCACCAAATAGGCTGCACCGCCCACTGCCGTTAAATATACAGATTGATATTTTGCAATCGTGTTAATCGTATCTTCGCCACGCTCCGCTTTACCCACCATACCGAGCAAACCTGCTTGACCTAGCAT
>DASQFK010000156.1:0-6403 GCA_035633175.1 Methylotenera sp. | reverse complement strand
GTTTCTCCGTTTTACCGTTACGCTTGGTGACAACGATAATTTTGTCAGCGCCACCAGCTGATACGCCGCCCGCTTGCGATAGGAAATCAATCACCGTGCGCACACCACTCACCACAGAATACTTGCCGGGGCGATTGACTTGGCCTAGCACTGAGACTTCTCTTGCATTCACATACACGATGTCATCACCGGTTACTTGGGGATTGCTAGTTGGATCTGCTTTTGCAACTAGATTTCTTAAATCGTATGTTTGTTTAGTTGTTTTTCCGTCAACTGTACGAATTAACGTCAGCATGTCTGAACCATTGGGAGTGATTCCACCAGCCAAAGCGAGTACATCTGAAAGCGTACTCGGCCTATCAAGTGAATATTTCCCAGGTTTATAAACATCACCCAAGACTGAAACAAACTGACTTTGGAATTGCAATACAACCAAGTTAACTTGTGCTTTTTTTACAAAACCACCTTGTTCTAGCAAATCAGCGATTTTCTTTTCAGACGATGTAGGGCTAGCGCCGCCTAGTTTTATTTCACCGACAAGCGGGAATGTAATAGTGCCTGCTGCAGATAATCTTGCTTCAGTAAGCAAATCCGGGCTACCGTAAACGCTGATTCTAACCAGGTCACCAGCGCCTAAAACATAGTCTCTATTAGTAGCAGGCTCTTTACCTGTATTCACGTCTTTTGCGCTGTCAGCCATACTCAGTGAGCATGAAAGCAGCATTAGCAATGACAATATCACTCTATACATACTTATTTAAACCTTCTTAGTTTTAGCTATTTAGTGAGACGGGATTTTGTCTGTACAAATCTGTTAGAGGCCTGATAAACCTTTATTCATATTTGCATCATCAGCTTTAACTTTACTGCTTGTCGTTGCAGTAGGTTTAGCGTCAACAGCTTGTACTGAAGGTTTTGCAGCTTCAGTGGTTGGTGTTATTGGTGCAGTTACTTCTGCTTTTTTCATATCTGCAAACGCACCTACAAATTCCACCTTAGCCTTAGAATTAAGTGCTGCCATTTCCTTTTTTGCTAAAGTTGCTTTATTTTGATTTAAAAAATATTGCTCAATGATTGATGTTGCTTTATCACGTGTGATAGGTGCAGATTGAAATGCGGCGAGGTGTACGATATTAAGCGAACGATCTGCTGGTACTAGAAAAACGTCACCCACTTTAAGTGTCTGCATTTTTTTCAGTAAATCAAGGGGCAACTGCTCTGCTGCACGCACATTACTATTTGCCGTAAATGGATAGTTATTATCTTTTAACCATGTGGCAATTTCATTAATGCCCTTGATTGATTTCAAATTGCTTTCTACTTCTGCATACTTATCTTGTTTTACATCCACCACTAATTCTTGTAGACGGAACACACGACGATTTTCAAACAATTCAGGATGCTCGTTATAAAACGTTTCGATTTCAGTGGTAGAGGGTTTTGAAGCTTTTGCCATTAACTGTTCTAAATAAGCTTGAGCTAAGATTTCATTTTTTGATGACTCCAGGACTTGGAGAATCCTTGGGTCACGATCTAGCTTAGCCTCAAGCGCTTGTTGTTTTAACAATTGCTGATCTACTAAACGAGCCAATATTTGCTTAGCAGCAGCTTTGCTTTGTGTTTCATTCAATTGACCCATGCGGCCTAATTGATAATTCACTTGATGAATTGATATTTCATCATCATTGACTTTAGCAACCACTTGAGTTTCGGACTTTTTCGCCTCAGATTCCTCTTTTTTTCCACATGCTGTAGAAACTATTGCAGAGCTAATTAATAACAAAAGCAGATACTTATTAGTGAAGCGCATATTTCTCTCTCATTGATTTCTTAAGTATTAGTACTATAAGAAAAAACTGTGAATTTAATATGTCAAAAATAAGTAGTATTTATGATGGGAAGTAATGCGGATAAATGGTTAAAGAAAGGTGAACTTCTAACTAAAAATCATAACGTAGTAAAAAGTTGATTGAATTAAACTCATAACCAAAATCTTCAACATTTGAGGATCTTTTTTCGCCTTGATACTGAAGTTGCACGACCGATTTGTCAGTTGGTGAGTAAATCAAAGCTAAATTTGCCATAGTCGAATCATCATTGCGATTTTCCGTGTTACCTAAAATAAGTGAACTGCCTAAGTAATCTCTTTGTTCATAACCAATTCCCGCACGCAAAGCTGTATTATTGGTGATGTTCCATACAGGGTTAACACTAAAACCTTTAGTTTTAACATAGGTAGATAACACATCATCAACCGGTGACACTTCTTGGTATGCAGTTAAATTAATGCTGGCTTTATTTGTAAGCGAATGATCTAAGTTCCAACGCTGGCTAAAGCCACTAAATTCACGTTGTGGCAAATCTTTAGTATCTAAGCTTACTTGAGCTAAACGAGTGCTTATTCTGGTTTTCGGCGAAGGCAACCAAGCCGCAGTGACAGCAAACTCTTTTTGTGTCGTTTCTTCACCAAAAACTAATTGTGTAAAGCCTGTTCTATTTGGAAATTTTGATTCTGCGACTCGGTATGCCAAACCAATTTGTGTGCCAGATGGGTTTTGGTAGCGAAGACCTGTTTCATAGACATCTTCGTCTCTATCCAATGCTTTAAAACTAACTACATCATTTTCTGATTTTGCATGTTCACGCGTTGCATTAACAGTCCAGTTAGAGAGTAAGTTCCAATTGATACTAGCCCGCTCTCGAGTAGATGTCCTTAAGTTTTTTATAGGCTGCCTGATTTCAGTAAAACCTGCAATGGCTTCATTTTCGCTAATACTTAATTCACCGTAAAAATCACTACCCACACGCCAGTTCCAGGCAAGTTTGTTAGATTTCCCAGTATTATCTAAAATTTCAAATCGGTTATAGCGACTCTCATTTATACTGGATGACAACGTGACTAGCTGCCTACTAAGTCTTAAGTTGATATTAACACCTGCATCCAATCGTTTTACCACGTCTGAGGTGGCGGAAGAACCGAAGGCTGCCTTGGCCTGATCAGGCGATGAAAATCGAAATACATTGTCATCGTAGTTGATATTGCTACTTATAAAAGGTTTAACTTCTATGATGCCTTCTGCCAAAACTGGCGCAGAAAAAAACAAGAAATTACCAATTAAAAAAACTTTAGAGGTGGTATTCAACATTACCAATATTGCCAATTACCTGTAAATACTACCCAAACGCCCAGTAAACCATTAGTCACAGCATGCGAAATAATAGGCACCCATAGATTTTTGTAGACTTTGTAAAGTTGAGCATAAATTAAACCTGCTAATAAACCAGCCAACCATAGCTGATGCTCGAGTGCAAACAAGATAGAGCTTGCGATAAATGCAAACATAGTGACTTTTTCTGGGGATACATTGAGAAAATCTTTGTTATCTAGCCAACGCATCACAAATGACCGCCAAAACAACTCTTCCATTACGGGAACCACGAGAGCTGCACCTAATATGCGTATTGATAACCACCAGAATGTTGTCAAAGCGTCTTGACCTAGTGTGGGATCCACACTTTTGGCATCTGCACCGAGTGTCGTCCACTCAGGGTAAGGCAATATCCATAGCAAAAATACTAGTAAGCCCGCAGCCACTGCAGTCACAATATTATTTAAAGTGGGTTGAACTTTAAGTTCGCTATAGCTGCGCCAAAAATAAAGGATTACTACACTCACAGTAACTACACGTATAGCGTAAAGCCATTTTTCACCTACTCCTATACTGTTCATTAATGGCGCTGCGAAATCAGCTAGCGCCAAAAATAATATGTAAAGAGCAAATGGTAATACTCGAGCTAAAATAGTTTGAGGAAATGCCATATGTTGCAATCAGTGTAAAAATGGCATATTACGTGTGGAATATGACTGTTTTATTTCTATGCATATTTCTAGAAGAGCTTCTACAAGAACTACTGGTGGGCAGTTTTTTTAGTACTAACGCGTGCATCATCAAGTTGATCTTGCCGATTTTGCAAAATATTTTCTAATTCAACACGTTTTAATTGAAAAAATTTCTCTTTACGCATCACTGACTCATAAGCATTTGGTATGTCGTAAATTTTTATAAGCTCAGTACCAAATTGATGTAATTTAGTATTTTTTTCTTCGCACGTATTTAAAAACTGTGTAGTTTGCGCAAGATTAGTTGAAAGCGTTTTCCGCTGGTTATCATTGAATTTGAGGTCTGTTTGTGCCAGCTTATATAGCACAGTTAAATCTGCAAGTGACGTTTGCGTTGTTTCAAGTTGCGTTTGGGTTTGCAGTTGCTTGGTCTCTAATGCAGTTTTTTCAGCATTTATTTTACTCAAGTCTGTTTCTAAATGATTAACCTTGCGTTTAGCAGCAACTAAACTCGTATTCACTTTTTGCAATTCTTCGTCGCTAGCTTTAAGTTTGTCTTCTAGCACTTTTTTTTGTAGTTCAAACTCAGCTTGCATGCTCGCTTTTTCTTGTTCCATTTTCTGTACCATCAAGGCAGCGCGTCTAGCAGCTTTGTCCTTTTTTTCAGCAGCAATCACACTGTCTGGGGAAATAAAACCAATGGCCAAAGAAGCAATGAGCAAACACAATATTTTATGACTACGTATTAATTTCATCATTAATTCCAGTCAGTTAAAATTTAGCGTTGAAATCAAGCAAGAAAACATCTATTGAAAGCGGTAATCCTGCAATAGAATCCGAACTGAAATATCGTGCACTTAACCATGCATTTTTATCTATCGCATAGTTGGCAGCTAGCAGCCAACCTTCAGCATCAGTGCCCCCCAGATGGAAATCAGAATCTGTAAAACCATCTAATACAGCATCAGCCTCCAGGCGTTTGTAACCCAGTGATACTTGCCAATCCTTAGGCTTTATTTCAACAGATGCTGCCCCGTTAAAGCTATTCATACCCACATCTAAACGTAGCTGATAACCATCAGTTTCATCAGCATTATCCTTACCCGTTCGTTTCAACACCTCATCATGGTCAAAACCAATATTTTTAACGTAATCACCCGTTAAAGTGACATGTACCGGGTCGAAGGTTAATAAATCAACTTGACCTGTAACATTAACCAGCTGGAATTTAGAGGCTAATGCGAATGGGCTTGTCAAACCAGAAGTACCCCCATTCTGCGTATCAATATTGAATGTGTTATTTCCTTTTTGTCTAAATGCCGGCAACGTAGCATTGTAAATATTAGAACCTGTTGGATTTGACTGACCTTCTACATTTTCATAATCATGGTAAGCAACGGCTAAACGTGCATTAGATTTATTTGCAGATTGCCATTTGATGCCCGTTTGCAATGAGTAAAGCCATTTATCTTTTGCTTTGTTGGTATCTGATGATTCGATTTCATCGATTGGAAAAGCGCCTACAGTCGTGAAAGATGACCAGTTATCATTAATTTTAGGGTTAAATGTAGCGGCGACACCATCAAAAGCTAAATCAGGATCAAATAACATATCTGTGTAAAAGAATGGATTGGCAATTCGTCCACCTTGTAATGTTAGCCAATCTGTTGGTGTTGCTTTAAGAAACGCACGGTCTAACCCAATACTGTATTTACCTTCTGATACCTCTTGTGTTTGGTTTGGGCTTACTGGGCTTGTAAGCTGACCCGTGGTAATCCTTAAACCACCAGTTAGCCAGTCATTCACTTTTACATCTGCACCTAACCTACCACGTACGCGTAACCGATTTCTATCTTCAGTTGTATTCTTAATATCAGAGTTACGATCTGTATCAAGGTTATGGAAGACAGGAGGTGCATTACCATCCCCAAAAGCATTATTTTCAAAACGTAAACGCATATCCCCATAAAACGAGATTCTATCTAGCCAACTTGGTAAACCTAAACGTTCACCCGCTTTGTAATTAAGCTTAGCCATGACCTCTTTTTTAATTTCTTCACGCATTTCTTTTTTAATATGTTCAGGTACATATTGCACGCGTACAGACTTTTCATCTTGCACAGTATTTTCTTCTAAGCTTTTTTCAGCTTGTGCTTTCTTCATCTGATTAGCCGCATCCTGGCTAGCTTTTTTTACGATAGCATCAGCTTTATCTTTGTTCAGCACGCCCTCTTGCACTAGTAACTCGATTAAATTATTAGTCGTTGCTCTCAGTTGCTCTAGCGATTCACGTTCATCTGCATGCGCTAAATTAATATTAGCGTTAAAACCAATAGATACCAGCGCGGCTAGCACCAACGCATGTGTTCTTTTTAACTTAGCATGACCTTTAAATTGCAAGCTATTGTGATTCAACATATTTCATCCCTCAAATTTCTATACATCATCATTTTTAAAATACGGTAAGGTAAGGCTTAACCCATTTTCCGTGCTGTGATACGCAGTTTTATAGGCTGTGGCATGTCTTGCGGTGGAACCTCACGTATCGCAGGCATATTCTCT
>DASQFK010000155.1:0-14340 GCA_035633175.1 Methylotenera sp. | reverse complement strand
ATCACTTACCCATTCACCGACAAGTTGCAGGGCAAACTCGAATACGCCAAATTCAGCGAGGATGATGTATACGGCACAACTTTACAAAATGCAGCACGTAAAGGTGATAAAGAAATGTTCTGGGTTACCGCGATGTACACGTTTTAATGTTTTCAAAATAGAGATTGATAATTAAATTTAACAATCTCGTAAGAATAAAATGGGTCATTAAAGCCTTGCTTTAATGACCCATCATAATCAGTAAAAAATAACATACTAGAACAGCTCGACAAAACGGTTTATCGGCATTGCTGAATCAATAGTAACTCTTTGATTCATGCCTAATTAACAAACCAGTAAGTAATTTGTGACTTCGAATTTTGATACAAGCATTAATTCCCACCAACGATGGTGACTTCTCAAAAAGCAATACAAAGGAGCAGCTATGGCTAGCGTTAACGTACCTAACATCAAACCAAAAAGCGCGCTAAACAAGTATCGCGGCATTTTAATTGCCATCACCTTGTTTTTACTATTCAACCTAAGTGTACTCGCGCTTAACTTTTACACTTCATCTACGCTCAATAACGATGCTGTTTCCATTAACTTATCTGGTCGTCAGCGGATGTTATCGCAGCGAACCACCAAAGTGCTGCTGTCCATTCAAGTGGATGCGGCACAAGGCAAATTTGACCCTAAAAATACGGCTGAACTCAAAAAGGTAATCTCACTTTTTGACACCACGCTTAACGGGTTTAAATTAGGTGGCACGGTATTGGGCGGTGACGAGAAGCCGGTCTTTCTTAAAAAAGTAAGTGACGCTGTAGCCATACATTCTGTAGATGAGGCCTTGCGTATTTGGCAACCTTACAAACAATTATTAGATCCAGTGATTAACAGCGTGATTGTTGACGAGATAAGATTAGACATGGCAACGGATTACGCACGTGAGAACAATCTCAAGTTATTAAAACTGATGAATGACCTCACTACGCAACTGGAAAAGAACACCAAAACAAAAGCAAGCCATTTACAACTCATTCAAACTATTGCGCTAGTGCTGTCGTTATTATTATTTGCCAATATCGTATTTAATGCACTGCGCAAACTACGTGCATCAGATGGTGAAATTGAAAAAGCACAACGTGAAACGACTGAAATTCTTAATACCGTTAAAGAAGGTTTGTTTTTATTAGACCCACAACTTTCTGTCGGTAGCCAGTTTTCTAGCTCTATTAGCAAAATATTGAGGCACGAAATCAGCGCCAATATGCCTTTTATGCCGATACTAGAACAATTGGTCGCAGCCGATATATATGCCTCTGCGCAAGATTACATCACCCTGCTAATGGGCAATAAAGTTAAAGAGAGTTTAATGCTGAGCTTGAACCCGCTAATGCAGGTGAAAGTACAGGCAAAGAATGACTTAACGCCTAGATATTTAAGCTTTCAATTTAACCGTGTTGTTGAAGAAAAACGTGTCTTACACTTGTTAGTCACGGTACAAGACATTACCGAGCAAGTGACACAAGCTGAGGAGCTAGCTGCACTTAAAGGTCGATCTAACATTAATTTAGATTTGCTTAAAATGCTACTGCAAGCAGATGCATTTCAATTAAGACAATTCCTGAATAATTCACATACCGGTCTAGAAGCTTTGAACGTCATACTGGCTAATGCTGACAAACGCACTTCAAATCAGGAAGATTTAGCAAACCAATGCTTTCGCATCATCCATGCCATTAAAGGTGAAGCTGCAGCCATGGGTTTGGAAGCCATTGAAGCACATGCACATCAGTTTGAAGAACACTTGGTATCGCTACGTAAGAAAAGCAATTGGGATGCGCAAGAAATTTTAAGCTTGCCTGTGATGTTAAGTGCCATGCTCGATCAAATCGGCCAAATTGAAACCATCGTCGGCGTGATTCAATCACATCATCAATCTGCAAATACTGCTCAAAAGCAACCGTCTATCTCAACGAGTGTTGGTAACAATTTGAAGCGTCTTGCTGAGCAAGTCAGTCAAAATCAAAACAAAAATGTTCAGCTCAAGCTAGGCTTAGAACTACTGGACGAAATGGATACTAAAACTGCCAATCAGTTACAACAAATCGGTATCCAATTGGTGCGAAATGCTATCTGCCATGGTATTGAAACAACTGACATTAGACTCACTAAAGGTAAATCAGCGAATGGTGAAATATCCATTAGTACTCAAATTAGTCCTGATGGTGTCATTGACTTTATCGTACGTGATGATGGACAAGGCATCGTTCCAAGTCGCATCCGAGCAGCAATGATTGCCTCCGGCCGCTACTCAAATGAAATTGCGAATAAATTATCCGACAAGGAAGTAGTAAGAAAACTTTTTGAACCAGGCTTTTCTACTGCAAATAGCACTGACAAAGATGCAGGACGTGGTGTTGGTATGGATCTCGTGCAATCATTAGTCAATGAGATCGGTGGCGAATTAAAAATAGACACCAAGCCAGATGTATTTACTCAGTTTGCTTTCCGTATCTCTAAACACGCCAAGCCTTCAATTAATCTAAACGCTACCGAGGCTACTGTATGAAATTAATGATTGTCGATGACTCCAATATTATTAGGAATCGCATTTCGAGGGTTATGGCAGACCCTAAACTGCCTGAATTTGAAATTGTTGGCACGGCTGCATCTGGTGTAGAAGCACACGAGCTATTTCTAACAACCAATCCCGATGTCATTACCATGGATCTCACCATGCCTGAAATGGATGGCGTTGAGTGCACCATACTGCTGACCGAAATTGACCCCAATGTAAAGATTCTAATTGTATCCGCACTAAGCGACAAAGCCACTGCTATTCAAGCCCTTAAAAACGGCGCAGCAGGCTTTTTATATAAACCGTTTACTGATGATGAACTCATCAATGCGCTGTTGGAGCTAATAGAAGAATGAGTGACTTAAGCGAAAAAGATATTGAAATTTTCATTGAAGCGGTAGGTGGATATTTCAAACAAATTACCAAAGAAGCAGCTTCTGTCGGCGTAGCTTACCTTGCTCAAAAAGCATTTCCGATGAATGACTTTACTGGCATGATCAAAGTAAGCGCTGACTATGAAGGTACACTTTATTTCTCAGCCCCTAGTGCCATGTTACGGCACTTACTCACCGTGATGAAAGAGACTGATCAATCTGACGAGAATCTGCTTGATGCAGTAGGTGAAATTGCCAATACAATTTCTGGTAACGCACGCAAGTATTTCGGGGAGAATATGGTCATCTCAACCCCTGAGAAAATTGCAGACTTACCTAGTACCTTAAATCAACAAGCGCGTTATTATGCTTACGTCATTATTATTAAATGGAAGCATTACAGCGCCTCTTTAATTGTAGATATTTCTAGAATAAGGTAACCCATATTCAAAAAAACATAACTTGAAAACAAGAAAATATTTTAAAAAAATTAAATTAAATAGGCGAACCAACATATATTAATATAATCAAAATTCTATTATTTTAGCGTTATTGCACATATTTGGTGCACCTGTTTATAAACCGTTCGATATGGTGCATCAAAATGATCAATAAAAATATAAACCTTTGAATTTATTCATTTTAAAACTAGGCATAGTTATTGCTTAGTATAGGGTTATATTTAACCAATGAAGTCTAAATACAATGCATAAAATGAAATTAGTAGTAGTGGGTAACGGCATGGCAGGCATGCGTACTGTAGAAGAGCTACTTAAAATTGCGCCTGATCTTTACGACATCACTGTGTTCGGTGATGAGCCTTATCCTAACTACAACCGCATCATGTTGTCGCCGGTGCTTGCTAATGAGCAAACCATCGATGACATCATTCTAAACACGCGTGAATGGTATGCAGAGCATAACATCACGCTTCATACCAGTGCGCGCGTTAACAAGATAGACCGTAAAAATCGTGTAGTGTATGCGGAAGATGGCGCTAGCGCTGAATATGACCGTTTGTTACTTGCTACTGGCTCAAAACCATTCATGCTACCGATTCCTGGTAAAGATCTAAACGGCGTGATTGGCTATCGCGATATTAAAGACACTAACGACATGATTGATACTGCCAAGACGCACACACATGCGGTGGTGATTGGTGGTGGTCTGTTAGGACTTGAAGCAGCCAATGGTCTGAAGATTCAAGGCATGGAAGTCACAGTAGTGCATAAAAACGAATGGCTGCTGGAAAAACAACTCGATAAAACTGCAGGCAAAATGCTGCAAAAAAGTTTAGAGGCTAAAGGCTTAACTTTCTTATTACAAAAAAATACTGAGCAATTGATTGGCGATGAGAATGGTCGCGTAAAAACTGCCCGCTTTACGGATGGCCTAGAAGTCGCCGCAGATTTAGTAGTGATGGCGGTCGGTATACGCCCTAACTACGCATTAGCTGAATCTGCAGGTATCTACTGTAACCGCGGTATTGTGGTGAATGATACTATGCAAACTTACGACCCGCGCGTATATGCAGTGGGCGAATGTGTAGCACACCGTGGTATTTCATACGGTTTAGTGGCACCACTATTTGAAATGGCTAAAGTGTGTGCAACCCACTTAGCTAATTTTGGCATTGGTTTATATAAAGGTTCTGTTACCTCTACTAAATTAAAAGTAACTGGCATTGATTTATTCAGCGCGGGTGATTTTGCCAGTGGCGAAGGTGCGGCAGATGATGGCCGCGAAGAAATTGTTTTGCATGATGCCGTTGGCGGGGTTTACAAAAAACTCGTTATAAAAAATGACAAAATCATTGGTAGCGTGCTTTATGGGGATACCGCGGATGGTTCGTGGTATTTTCAAATGCTTAGAGATGGCAAAGCCATCCATGAGGTTCGTGACCATTTGATGTTTGGTCAAGACTCACTAGGCAACCTTGGTCACCAAGGCCAAGACAAAGCCGCAGCCATGACCAATGAAATGGAAGTGTGCGGCTGTAATGGTGTGTGCAAAGGTACGATTGTTAAAGCTATTCAAGATCAAGGCTTGTTTACCATTGATGATGTGAAAAAACAAACCAAAGCCGGTTCAAGTTGTGGTTCATGCGTGGGCTTGGTTGAGCAGATTTTAGCTTCAACTTTAGGTGGTGGTTATGCCCCTCCTTCTACCAGCAAAGCAATCTGTGGTTGTTCCGATAAAAACCATGAAGAAGTGCGCGAAGAAATTCGTCAAAACAAATATCTGAATATTCCAGATGCTATGAAAGGTATGGCTTGGCGCACACCAAATGGCTGTGCAACTTGCAGACCAGCACTGAATTACTATCTACTTTCAACATGGCCCCATGAAGCGGTGGATGATCCACAATCACGCTTTATTAATGAGCGCGTACACGCCAACATCCAAAAAGATGGTACTTACTCTGTCATTCCACGTATGTATGGTGGTGTAACTACACCAGACCAGCTGCGCAAAATTGCTGATGTCGCGGATAAATACGCAGTTCCGATGGTGAAAGTGACGGGCGGCCAACGTATTGATTTGCTAGGCGTGAAAAAAGAAGACTTGGTCGGCATGTGGGAAGACTTAGACATGCCTTCAGGCTACGCTTACGCCAAAGGGATACGTACAGTTAAAACTTGTGTGGGTTCCGAATTCTGCCGTTTCGGTACTCAAAACTCTACACAAATGGGTATCGATATCGAAAAAGCGTTCGATCATATGTGGGCGCCACATAAAGTCAAATTCGCAGTATCGGGCTGCCCACGTAACTGTGCAGAATCTGGTATTAAAGACGTTGGTATTATTGGAGTAGATTCAGGCTGGGAGATTTATGTAGGTGGCAACGGTGGTATTAAAACCGAAGTTGCTCAGTTCTTATGCAAAGTAAAAACTTCAGATGAAGTGCTGGAATATTCAGGTGCATTCATACAAATTTATCGTGAAGAAGCGCGCTATTTAGACCGTACCGTGCACTGGCTTGAACGTGTAGGTTTGGAATATGTAAAACAACGCGTACTCGAAGATGTCGCAGGCCGCAAAGCCGCCTATGAACGCTTGCTATTCGCGTTGCAAGGTGCAGTAGAGCCATGGAGCGATCGCGTACAAAAACGTGCGCAACATAAAGAGTTTGAAATTATTGAGGTGTAGTGCGATTTAAGTTTTTCAGCATTAATTCTGAACAAATTAAAATATTTATTATAAAAATACTTTAGCAAAAGTGCTTCGAAAAAAGCACTTTGAAAAAAGTACAAGGGAAGGTAGTTTTCATGCAAAAAAGTTTTTGGCAAGCAGGTCACAAACCTACGTTGTTTTCAGCGTTTTTATATTTTGATTTAAGTTTTATGGTGTGGGTGCTACTTGGCCCGTTGGCGGTGCAAATGGCCACAGACTTACATCTCTCACCATCACAAAAAGGTTTAATGGTGGCAACGCCCGTATTAGCAGGTGCATTATTGCGTATCGTAATGGGTGTATTAGTGGACCAAATTAAACCTAAAATGGCAGGCTTGATTGGTCAAATCATTGTGATTTTAAGTTTGTTAGTGGCATGGTTGCACGGCATACAAACTTTTCAACAGTCACTATTGCTTGGCATAGGCTTAGGTTTTGCTGGTGCAGCATTTGCGGTTGCATTGCCATTGGCGAGTCGCTGGTATCCACCAGAGCACCAAGGTACAGCATTAGGCATTGCGGGTGCGGGCAACTCCGGCACTGTATTTGCAGCATTATTTGCGCCTGGTTTAGCAGTGGCTTACGGTTGGAACAATGTATTCGGTTTAGCTTTAATTCCGCTTGGTATTGCTCTGGCAGTTTATATGATTTACGCAAAAGATAGCCCTGATGCACCACCTGCAAAATCATTAAGCCAATACGTTTCGATTTTAAAAGACAAAGACGCATGGTGGTTTATGTTCTTCTACAGCGTCACCTTTGGTGGTTTTGTAGGTTTGGCATCATCACTCACTATTTATTTTAATGACTTGTATAGCTTAGGTCCTGTGATGGCCGGCTATTGCACGGCTGCAGCAGTATTTGCGGGTTCATTGGTACGCCCGATTGGTGGCATGATCGCTGATCGAATTGGCGGTATTCGCACCCTACTCACCATGTATGCGATTGCAGCAATATTGTTATTTGTGATGAGCTTCGGTCAACCGACTTATCAATTAGCATTAGCCATCATTATTCCAGTCATGGCTGTATTAGGCATGGGTAATGGCGCAGTGTTCCAATTAGTACCACAGCGCTTCCGCAAAGAAATTGGCGTGATGACAGGCTTAGTAGGCATGGCTGGTGGTGTAGGTGGTTTCTACTTAGCAGCAAGTTTGGGCTATTTCAAACAGGCCAATGGCAACTATCAAACTGGCTTGATGATTTTTGCAGGTTTAGCTGTATTAGCAATGATAGGTCTAGCTGGCGTAAAAACCAGATGGCGCACTACTTGGGGCAGCGCTACCGCTACATCAGCAAAAGTGTAAACTAAGCGGATGTCGCTACAATTTGAGATAGGCCAATCTAGCCTAGTTGGTCCGCGTGTGCGTAACGAAGATTATGTGGGTGTCATCACGCCAGTCAGCGAGCAACTAAGCATTAAAGGTGCGTTGATTGCTGTGGCAGATGGGGTTAGCGGTAATGCCGGTGGAGGCGAGGCTTCAGAAATGACAGTGCGTACTGTGAGTTCAGATTACTACGCCACACCAGATACTTGGGAACCATTGGCCTCGTTAGATAAAGTGTTAACTGCCGCTAACCGCTGGTTAATTGCTCAAGCCAACGCTAACCGCGATATGGCAGGCATGGCTACTACGCTGTCAATCATATTGTTGCGTGGCCAGCGTTATTATTCTGCACATGTAGGTGATACGCGCATTTATTTGCTGCGTGACGGCATATTAAAACAGCTGACCACCGACCATGTGTGGGATAGACCTGATATGCGCCATGTACTAAAACGCGCGGTTGGCTTAGACCAACATTTATCAGTCGATTTTGGTGAAGGTACATTGCAAGTAGGCGATGTATTTGCGCTCATGAGTGATGGCGTGTGGGATGTATTGGGTGAAAAATCCATTCACAAAGCCTTAGGGCTTTTTGATAGCCCGCAAATGATTTGCGATTATCTCACTAAAACTGCCATTGAAAAAGGCGGTACAGATAACAGCACTGCCGTTGCGATTAAAATTACGCAGTTAGGTGAGGACACCCTTTCAGAGTTGCTAGCTGGTGGCAAACATTTAGGTTTACCGAATAAATTAAATATCGGTGAAATAATTGACGACTTCGAAGTGGTCGAAATTTTGTATGAGTCACGCGCTAGTTTGATATATAAAGTACGTCATATTAGTAGTAAACAACTGTTTGTATTAAAAACCTTGCAACCACTATTAGCAACAGATATTGATAGCTGTAATGGCTTATTGAATGAAGAATGGTTAGCAAAGCGCGTGGTTTCGCAGTACGTGCCACAAGTATTTCCAGTATCAGTAGAAAAACGCAGCAAACTTTACTACATCATGAGTTGGCATGAAGGTGCAACGCTACAACAACGCTTGGATAGCGGTCATCATTTTACAGTGGCAGGTACGGCGAAAATTGGGCTGGATATGATGCGTGGTATAGGCGCATTGCATAGGCTCAACATTGTGCACCGTGATATTAAGCCAGATAATGTGCATCAAGCCAGCGACCAGCGATTACGCATTTTAGATTTAGGGGTTGCATTAAGTAGCGGTGTGGGCGCGATTGAAGCCATGCAAAACCCAGGCACGCCCAGCTATATGGCGCCTGAATTGTTTGACGGTGAGATAGCCACGCCGCAAAGCGACATTTATGCCGCAGGTGTAACGCTGTATCACTTGCTTACACGGAAGTATCCGTATGGTGAGATAGAGCCTTTTCAACATCCAAAGTTTGGTGCGCCGATTCCACCCACTCGATATAGACCTGATATTCCGTACTGGTTAGAGAATATAATATTAAAAGCCATCGCAAGAGATGTTAAAACTAGGTTCGAGACCGCAGAGGAAATGTTAATCGCACTTGAACATGGTGAATTAAAACCGATTTTAGCGCCTGCACGTACACCTTTAATTGCACGTGCAAGACTGGTTAAATGGCAATGGATTGCCATATTTTCGTTAATAGTAAATTTTTTATTGATTTATTTATTAATAATTTCATAACCATTAATGACATCATGTTAATGATGTCTTATTAGTAGTTTCTTGATTAAATGTAATGTAAAGGTAGGCTGGAATGAGTAATTGGGTAAAAGTAGCGCCGTTTGAAGATATTCCTAAATTAGGTGCGCGTGTTGTACGAACAAAAGACGTTGAAATCGGCGTGTTCCGTTTAGAAGATGATCGTATTTTCGCGATCAATAATAGCTGTCCACATAAAGGTGGCCCGCTATCAGAAGGTATTGTGTATGGTGACAAAATTGCCTGCCCGCTACATTCCTGGAAAATCAGTCTAGTCGATGGTAAAGCAGAAGAACCGGATGAAGGCGAAACGGCCTGTTTTAATACTAAAGTTGAAGATGGCTTTGTTTATTTAGAGCTTAAAGATTAAACTTTTAACATGATGCTCATGTGGTTTAGCAAGAGTGGTATATACAAGTGATTAAAGAAACAAAAAGTACCTGCTGTTACTGCGGCGTTGGCTGCGGCGTCATCATATCTAGTCAAAATGATAAGATTATTGATGTCAAAGGTGATCCTACGCATCCTGCCAACTTTGGTCGCTTATGCACTAAAGGCTCTACGCTGCACCTCACAGCTAAGCTAGATAATCGCTTGCTCTACCCAGAATTACGCACTAGCCGTGAGATACCTAGAGTCCGAGCTACCTGGGATGAGTCACTCGATTTTGTAGTTGAAAAATTCGCTAAAACGATAGAAACCCACGGGCCAGACAGCGTTGCATTCTACATTTCAGGTCAACTATTGACCGAAGATTATTACGTGTTTAACAAACTCGCCAAAGGCTTGATTGGTACCAATAACGTAGATACTAACTCTCGCCTTTGCATGAGCTCTGCTGTGACGGGCTATAAAGTAACACTGGGCGCAGATGCGCCTCCAGCGTGCTACGAGGACATCGACCATACTGATTGTTTGTTTATCGCAGGCTCTAATACTGCTTTTGCACACCCGATTATCTTTCGCCGCATTGAAGATGCAAAAGCAAAAAATCCAAACTTAAAAATCGTTGTCGTAGATCCACGTCGTACTGATACCGCACAAGCAGCAGATTTGCATCTTGCGATTTTGCCAGGCACTGATGTTGCCTTATTTAATGGCATGCTGCATGTGATGCTATGGGAAGGCTTATTGGATATGGCTTTCATCAATGCGCATACCAACGGCTTTGATGCGCTAAAAAATACCGTACGTGAATACACACCTAAAATGGTGTCTGATATTTGTGGGATTAAAGAAGCTGACATTATTACTGCTGCTAAATGGTTTGGCAAAGGCCCTACGCTCTCCATGTATTGCATGGGCTTGAATCAATCCATTCATGGCACAGATAAAAACGCTGCACTGATTAACCTGCACCTTGCCACTGGGCAAATTGGCAAGTTAGGCGCAGGGCCGTTTTCCTTAACAGGCCAACCCAACGCAATGGGAGGGCGCGAAGTAGGTGGCATGGCTAATTTAATGTCTGGACACCGTGATCTAGCTAATGCTGATCACCGCGCAGAGATTTCTAAGCTTTGGGGTATAGAAAGTGTGCCCGAAACCGTAGGTAAAACCGCTATTGAAATGTTTGATGCAGTCAAAGATGGCAGTATTAAAGCTATTTGGATTGCATGTACCAATCCTGCACACTCCATGCCAGACTTAAACAATGTGCTGAGCGCATTAACCACCGCTGAGTTAGTGGTCGTGCAAGATGCCTACAACAATACCGACACTAATCACTATGCCGATGTGTTACTACCTGCTAGCACATGGGGCGAAAAAGAGGGCTCAGTGACCAACTCTGAGCGGCGCATCACTCGTGTGAATCCAGCAATATTGCCACCTGCCGAAGCGCGCCATGACTGGGCAATTATGGTGGATTTTGCACAGCGATTAGAAAAACGACTCGCTAAACACTCTCAATTATTTCCCTATACAACCACTGAAGAAATCTTCAACGAACACCGCGAAACAACACGTGGCCGTGACTTAGATATCACTGGCTTAAGTTACGCGCTACTCAACGAGCAAGGGCCACAACAATGGCCATTTGTGACTGGGGACGCTACTGGTAAAGCACGCTTATATGCAGATGGCGTGTTCCAAAAACCAGATGGCAAAGCACAATTTATTAATGCCACCTACCAAGGTACAGCTGATAAGATTGATGCACGCCACCCACTACATTTACTTACAGGCCGTTTACGTGACCAATGGCATGGAATGAGCCGCACAGGTACGGTTGCACAGCTATTTAACCATGCAGAAGAACCTGTGATACATATCAATGCCGATGATATGACCCGCCGTTCGATTAAAGATGGTGATCTTGTCAAAGTGAGTAATAAGCGTGGTAGTTTGGTTCTGCCAGCGCAAACCTCTGATGAAGTACAACCATCGCAAACCTTTATTGCGATGCATTGGGGTAGCCAATTTATGCATGGCTTAGGTGTTAATGCGTTAATGCCGCCAACATTTGATAAAACTTCAAAGCAGCCAGAACTCAAACATACCGCCGTTAAAATTGAAAAACTGGAATTACCGTGGCATATGACTGTGATGCGCACTATTCAAGATTTAGCGATGCTACAAAAAGTACGCGGTTTACTCACAAACTTTGAATATGCAAGTTGCGGCTTATTCGGCCGTGACACAGAGCGCCATGCTGGCATGCTAATTTTGCGCGCAGCCAATGCAGAAGCGCCAGATGCCGCTTTGATAGCCGAAATTGATAGCATACTTGGCATGACAGATAACATGCCTTTGCTAAATTATAATGACGCTAAACGCGGTATTAGCAAACGTATTCTGGTAGAAAATAATAATGACGGTAAACCAGAAATCACCGGCGTACGCTTAGTAGGCGAAACCTTGGCTGCAGACTGGCTAAAAGATGTAATGACCACCGGCGAATTTAACCCTGAGTTACGTCGATGGGCATTAGCGCCATTAATTGCACCGCCAGCAGGCCAGCGTAGTCGTGGCAAGATTATCTGTAATTGTTTAGACGTTGCTGAAAATGACATCATTGACACCATACAATTAGGTGCAGATTTAATTACGCTGCAAAGTAAATTAAAATGTGGCACCGAATGTGGCTCTTGCGTACCAGAATTGAAACGACTGGTTTTACAGCATGGAAAGTTTTAAAAAATTTCGCACGGTAACTTTAACAACACAAACATTTAGAAAACTCATGCTAACTGAAAGATACCGATGAAAAATAACTATTGGTTTTTAGCTACATATTTATGCGCAACTCTATTTTGCACATTAACAGCGCATGCCGAAACTGAGCCTAAAGACCTGGTGGCAACTACACCACAAGGCGATCAAGTACTATTGCATCCAAATGGCCGCTGGGAGTTTATTGATACAAAAAAAGCGATAGAGGCTAAAGAAATCGCCAAACAATTTCCTGAAAATCAAGGTTGTCCATCAGGCACACAAGGCGGTTTTCTGGGTTTAGGGCGTTGCGTAGCAATCGGCGACAAAGACTATAATCGCGGCTCTATGAGTGGCAAGGGTAGATAATTTAATAACTCTTAAAGCAAACCGCGCTCAACGAACGAAAGCGTGCTATTTCCAGCTACAATAAAATGGTCCAGCACGCGCACATCTACTAAATCCAAAGCTTTTTTAAGTTCCTTAGTCATGAGCTCATCCGCATGGCTTTGTTCTGCAACACCTGATGGATGATTATGCGCAAATATGACCGATGCCGCGTTATGATGTAACGCTCGTTTAATGACCTCTCGAGGGTAAACGCTGGTTTGTGTGAGCGTGCCGGTGAACAACTCTTCGCTAGTGATGATTCTATTTTGTGCATCTAAAAACAGCACCATAAAGACTTCACGCGTTAAGCTACCTAATTTTAAACATAAATAATCGCGCACTTGCTGCGGTGAAGATAACACATCTTTTATCTGCATTTGTTCGTTAAGTGCACGCCTACTCATTTCAAATATGGCTTGCAGCTGTGCATACTTACTGCTGCCTATGCCGTTTACCTGAGTTAGTTCATTCAATGGTGCTGCAAAAATGCCATTTAAGCTGCCAAATTGCGTGAGTAAATCCCGTGCTAGATCCACCGCACTTTTACCCACCACGCCAACGCGTAAAAATATAGCTAATAGCTCAGCATCTGACAATGCTTCTACACCCAGTTCCAGCAATTTTTCACGCGGACGTTCTGCCGCCGGCCAATCAGTAATTGCCATTTATTACCTCACACTCAATTTAATCAGCACAGTCATTTCAGCCACCCTATTTCACGTGCCGTTTTATCACCAATCAATGTCTGTTTAAGATCTTTAGGTATTTCCGCTTTTACTTCACTGATTGGTATACGCCCACCCATTAACTCAGCAAAATTTTGTGGGTAAAGTGGCTCTTTATCAGGCTCTGCATACCCGTCTGGATATATAGGGAGCGTACTGCTTAAATCGTATTTATCCGTAGCGTTAAGCGTATGCAGCAACTCATGTGCGACGATGACTAGATTTTGTTTTGCATAGTCGCTATCGCCAAACAAATTAACACGGCCAATGCGACCTTTATTTAAAGCAGTTGAATGACTTAACTTCGGATTGGTGGTGGGATCGTAATACAACAAGTACAAACGAATAGCTGGCTTAACGTTCACTTTAGGGCTGTTTTGCCATGCAAAATATTTAAATTTTAAGCTCCAGATAATCGTGCTTAAAATGCCATCTATCGGTGGCGCAGGTGGAATGTCATTCACTTGTGCACCTAGTTGCACTTCTATCGGCCGGCGCAAACCAAGTTTATATTGTGCAGCCTCTTCTGCAAAATATTCTGCAATCGGTTCAAAGTCATCGCGGGTTAGTGTACGTAGGTAATCACTTACTTTGCTACTGCCGTCAGCGTTAACTGGATATACCGCAACGTAAAGGTTATTTTTCCAATCTAAATCATTTTTTTCCAACCAAGTTTGTTGTATTACCGTAGCTAATATCAATAGTAAAATTACGATTCTTAATTTACGCCACATTATTTACTCTGCTTTTCTTTTATAAGCTTGATTGGTCATGACAGCATCTGTTCGGAAATCTTGCTAATTGCGTGCCATATCGCACAAACATCTAGCCATGTTAAACTTAAGTTTATTTCTAGAATTAAAAAGTACTTTTAACAATACAAAATTTACCATGCATCCTTTAGAAAGCAAACATTTAGTTTTGGGTATCACAGG